>JAWLDJ010000140.1:0-5578 GCA_041686695.1 Nitriliruptoraceae bacterium | reverse complement strand
CGCGGCACGCGCGGACCAGTCAGAACCACTTCGTCGGGAGCGCCTCCGGTTCGAAGCCGTCCACGTGGTCGAAGAGGTCGTCCAGATCGGCGGCGACGTACCAGAGCCCCGCGTACTCCCGCTTGGCGAAGCCGAGCTCGAAGAGGTGCTCGAACACCTGCAGCAGTGGCTGCCAGAAGCCCGCGACGTCCAGCAGGACGACCGGCTTGTGGTGGTAGCCGAGCTGGCGCAGCGTCAGGACCTCCAGCAGTTCCTCGATCGTGCCGAAGCCGCCGGGCAGCGCGACGAAGGCGTCGGCGCGCTCGTACATCGCCCGTTTGCGGTCCCCCATCCCGTCGGTGATCAGGAGTTCGTCACAGTCGTGATCGGCGAGCCCGCGTTCGGCCATGAGCTGCGGGAGAGCCCCGGTGACGTGTCCCCCGGCCTCCCGTGTCGCCTTCGCGAGCACCCCCATCAACCCGACGTCGGTGCCGCCGTAGACGAGGCCGTCCCCACGCTCCCCGAGGCGGTAACCGAAGCCACGAGCCGCAGCTCGGTACTGCTCGTCGACGGCATCGGACGAGGACGTGTAGACGGTGAACCTCACGCTGCTGCTCCCCTTCGCTGGTGACGTGGCACAGACCCACGCCACTACATCATGCACGAAGCACGCGAGCGACGTGGCCGCCGGGTGGCGGCCGAGCGACGCGGACCTCGGTGGCAGCTGCAGGCGGCTCACCGGACCGGCTGGGCTCAGCTGGAACTGCTCTGCTCTCCGCGCGACCCGGCCGGGCGTCGCCGATCCTGGCTGGACCGGCCATCCGACTCGTGCACCCGACGCTCCAGCTCGCAGCGTGACGGTCGTGGCGGCAGGGCGTTGGGCACCTCCCAGCCTTCCGGCGGGGCCAGCACATCGCGTGGCACGAGTCGCCGCTGAGGCGGGTCCAGCAGCACCACCAGTTCCCCCGCTGAGACGCCGGTCGCTGCTGATGCCTTCTCGGAACCTCGATCGCGTTCGCCCCGCACCGAGGGAGCGGGGACGATCCCGGTCACGGGCGCCCACACGACGCCGAGGAGCGTGCCCGCCACCGTGCCAGCCCAGGTCGCCACCGGAGCACCGGCGCTCAGCAACCCGACACCGAGGCCGAGCAGGGCGGAGGCCAGCGCGATCGCCCCCAGCCACCAGCCGCGTGCGCCGGCCGTCCAGCCAACCAGCAGCCCCGGTGCCGCCAGGAAGACCCCCGCCAACGAGAGGATCGCCACCTGCTGGAGCGCCGTGGGGTCGTCGACGCCGCCCTCCCACACCATCCCCTGCACCAGCCGCACCACGAAGGTCATCGCCAGCAGGGCACCGAAGGCCATCAGGCTCGCAAGAGCCGACAGCTTGACCCACTCCCCCCGACCACGGCGCATGACGACCGCCTCCAGAGCCGATGACGATCAGCATGACCCAACCCGGTGTCCAGGTGCCAGAGCCCAAGGCCCTCACCTGCTCGTCACCACGCGCCGTGGGCGCCGCCCCCTCGACGGGGATCGACCGGTGGCCGAGCCGCCGATGTCGCCGCCGCGCCAGCCGACACGAGGCTCAGCCGTCGGTGACCGTTGCCGCGATGCGACCGGCCTCCTCGAGGCGCTCGGCGTCGACGAAGATCCGGGTCCCCCAGTCGGCGGCTGACAACAACCGGACCAGACCACCCGACCGTTTCGCCCAGTGATCGATACCGGCGGCCTGCAGTCGCCGGATGATCTCGTCCGCGTTCTCGTCGACGAACTGGCCGAGCGCCACCGTGCGGGAACGGGTCACCTCGTGCTCCTCTCGATCGTGCCGGACAGCCGCCGGATCGCCGAACGGCCGGAGCGCCGGGTGCCCGACCACGGATCCAGATCGGCGCGAAGCGGCAGCGTGCCGCACCGCCGCGACCCCCGCATCAGTAACCGACCGCTCCGCCGTCGCAACGGGGGTCGGAGGCCGCCGCGTAACCGTGCTGGGTGACCTCGATCAGGTGCGCGTGACCGGCCCGGTCGTCGTAAGCCCCCATGGGGACGACGTCGTGGCCTCGGTCGCTGAGGCCCTGGAGGCACCCGGACGTCGCCCGCGACTCCAGTGCCACGCTGCCGTCGGCGACATCGACGATGAACCTGGGGCCGTCCACCGCCTCCGCCAGCGAGTGCCCCCTATCGAGGAGTTCGACGAGCAGCTGCTGGTGGATCTGTGGCTGACCGTCACCACCCATGGTGCCGAAGACCAGCCACGGCAACCCGTCGCGCAGGGCGAGCCCGGGGATCAGGGTGTGCATCGGGCGCTTGCGAGGAGCGATCGCCGCCGGGTCGTCGGGATCCAGGCTGAAGTGCGCGCCCCGATCGTGCAGCCCGATCCCGGTGCCCGGGACCACGACCCCCGACCCGAACCCGACGAAGTTGGACTGGATCAGGCTGACCAACAGGCCGTCACGGTCGGCCGCGCACAGGTAGGCGGTGCCCCCTGGAGCCGGGCGCACGGGCGGCCAGGGGGCCGCGCGATCGGGATCGATCCCACCGGCGATGGCGTGCACGCGCGAGGGCGCGAGCAGCGCCTCGGGGCTGGTCCGCATCGCGTCCGGGTCGGCGAGGTGTTCCTGACGATCGGCCATGGCAGCCCGCACCGCCTCGATCTGGAGGTGGGTGGCCAGGCCCCGGTCCGACGGCAGAGGACCCAGCGCCTCGAGGACGGCCAGCGCCGTCAACGCCGTCACACCCTGCGTTGGTGGCGGGAGCTCCAGTACCTCCACGTCCCGGTAGCCACCGACCAGTGGGGTCGGCTCATCGACAAAGTGGGCGGCCAGGTCCTCGAGCGTCATGCTCGAGCCGCGCGCCTGGAGCGTGGCCACGATCGCTTCGGCCAGCCGGCCGCGTGTCATCGCGGCGGGCCCGTCCTCGGCCAGCAGGGTGAGCGTGGCGGCGAGATCGCGCTGCACGAAACGACGACCGGTTCGCATCTGGCCGTAGTGGGCCTCCCACACCGGGTCGGACGCGAACCGCTCGCGTGCCCGGTCCACGGTGGCCCCGACCCGGGGTTCGACCTCGAACCCCTCGAGCGCCAGCTCGCGAGCCGTAGCCGAGAGGGCTCCGAAGGAGCGGGTTCCCCATCGCTCGAGCAGGTGGAACCACCCCGCGACCGCACCCGGCACGGTGACGGGCAGAGCCCCGAACATCGGCATCCCAGCGGTGCCGGGGTGGGCGAGATCGGCGTCCCCGTGTCCCGCTGAGATCGCCGAGCGCACCTGCGTGACGGTCGCTCCGGCCGGTGCCCGACCGGTGCTGGCGACACCACGGGCCGCACCGTCCCAGACGATGGCCAACAGATCCCCGCCGACGCCGCAGTAGTACGGCGTGACCACGGCCAGGACCAGGTTGGCGGCCACGGCGGCATCGATCGCGTTGCCGCCATCCGCCAGGACCCGGTGCCCGGCCGCCGAAGCGAGGTGGTGCGGACTGACGACGACCCCGTGAGGGAAGCGACGGGTGATGGGTGGCACGTCCGGCTCCTCCTCGCTGCGGGCCGCATCGCCCCGGAGGCGACCCTAACGGCAAGGCCACACGCACATCAGGCCGCACGCACGTCAGCGCCGCGCACACCTCAGAGGCGGCTGGGTGCCGGGGCGAACCCCGTGGGGGGCAGACGCCAGAGACGACCCGACGGTCCGTCAACGGCCGGCAGCCGCACGAGACCGGCCTGCGAGGACAGGTCCTCGCCGTCCAGCAGCGCCGGGATGGTCGTTCCCGGTGGCAGCGCGAGGACCTCGGCGTCCAGAACGACCTCGCCGGCCGCTGACCGGGTCAGGGCGACCAGGACGCGCTCGTCGGGGTGATCGCGCAGGTAGACGATGACGTCGTCGTCGAGGTGGACCCACCGCACACCCCCACGACGCAGCGCCGGGCTCGCGCGTCGGATCGCCAGCAGCCGGCGGGTGTGGTGCAACGTGGCCCGGTCCCACCGTTCGGGTCGGTCCCAGGGCATCGGAGCGCGGGTCACCACGTCCGCAGCGCCACGCGGACCGGTGGCGTCGATGGAGCCATCGGCACCGAGGCCGATCTCGTCGCCGTAGAACAGCGACGGGACCCCGGCGAACGTGAGGAGCCAGGTCAACCCGACGTGGCGGCGCTCGCGGTCGCCGGCGACATGGGCCCACCGCGCCGTGTCGTGGGAACCGAGCATCGTCATCGAGTGGAGGACACTGCGCCACGGCAGCTGGCCGCGGACCAGGTCGATGACGTGGGCGACGGTCGGGCCCGGCGTCGGGCGCACCGGTGCCGGCGGCCCGAGCAGCCGTACCGTGCGGTCCGGGGCGACCAACCAGCTCCACACCGGCCGGGTGAAGCCGGTGTAGTCCATCGTCCCGTGCCAACCGTCTGCCCGGAGGTCGACGGTGGCGTCGTGGCAGTGCTCGGCGAGGACGTAGGCCTCCGGTTGGACCGCCCGGCAGGTCGCGAGCAGACGGGCTCTGAGCGCCGCCGACAGGTCGACCGCGCCCTGCCGACCGGCCATGTTGGCGGCGTCGATGCGCCAGCCGTCGAGGTGGAAGGGTGCCCCGAGGTAACGAGCCGCGACCGAGTCCGGTCCCTCGTAGAGGCGCCGGCGCAGTTCGGGGTCGCGGTGGTCGAACTTCGGGAGCGTCGGGACGCCGTGCCAGGCCTGGTAGCGGTGCGGATGCTCGTCGAAGACGTAGAAGCCGGCTTCGACGCTGGCGGCGTCGGCCTGGGCGGCCAGGAACCAGGGGTGGGTCGATCCCGAGTGGTTGAGCGTGAGGTCGCCGAGTAGCCGCAGCCCGCGCGCATGCAGGGCCTCGGCGAGGACCCGCAGGCCCTCGTCGCCACCGAGGAAGGGATCCACCTGGTCGAACGAGGAGGCCGCGTAGCGGTGGTTCTGGATCGACGGGAAGACCGGCGTGAGGTAGATGCCGTCGATCCCCAGCTCGGTGAGGTGATCCAGACGTGCTGCGATCCCGGGGAGGTCGCCGCCGTACAGCTGCTGCATCGAGGACGGTGCCTCGGTCGCGACCGGGTCGGACCAGTCGGCCTGCTCGGCCCACTCGGGCCAGTCATCGCTGGCGCCGGCGCGCGCGAAGCGGTCGGGGAAGATCTGGTACAGCGTCGCGTCCGCGACCCAGGACGGCGGCCCGGGGGCGGCGAGCAGCTGGAAGTCCCAGGTGTCGGTGACGTCGTGCGGGACCACCCCACGCCCCGTCAGCCAGGCGTCACCGTGCGGACCCTCCAGCTGGAACCGATAGCTCTGGACCGCCGAGACCTGGGGGAGCTCGACCTCGTACACATCGACCGCGCGGGCGCGGTGGACCCGTCGGGCCCCTCGGTAGACCGGCTCGCCGTCCTCGACGCTGCGCAGGTGCACCGCCTGGAAGCCACTGGCGTGTGGGACCTCGACGCGCAGGGCCGTGGTAGCACCGATGGGCGGGGAGGCGGCCGCCACCCCCGCAGGCGTCGCGACATGGGCGGGTGAGCCGCCGTGGTGCGGCTGGAGGAGCTCGCCGCCCACCCGCTCAGCCCTTGACGCCACCGGCGGTCAGGCCGGAGACGATGTAGCGCTGCAGGAACAGGAACAGCA
>JAWLDJ010000139.1:2169-5581 GCA_041686695.1 Nitriliruptoraceae bacterium | reverse complement strand
TCGGAAGGTCTTGGTCACGTGGTTCTCTCGTCCGGGCGATCCCCGGCGAGGTCGAGTGGGTGCACACGCCTGGCGATCGCGGCTTGTCATCGTCGCGTCCTCGCGACGGGGCGGCACGCCTCATCCGCGGGTGCGGACCCATGGGTGCCAGGAGGTGTCGCTCGTCGTGCCGTGATGGTTCGGGATCGTGAGGACGTCCCCGGGCGGCCACGACGACCGGCCACGCAGCCACCAGCGTAGCCCACCCCGACGCCGGGAAGCGGACGCGCCCGCTTCGGCGCGGCGGGCACTAGCGTCGTCGCTCCCCGGCCTCGGAGATCTGCGGTGGACGAGCCGTTGCAGCGAGCGCAGCAGCTCGTCCTGCGCTACCTCGACCACGTCTGCACGCACGAGCCGGTCGAGTCGACACGTATCGGCATGACCGAACGCAACGGCTCCCTGCCCGACCTGGCACCGGCGGCCCTGGCATCGCGCAGCCGCGACCTGGCGGTGCTGGCCGCGGAGGTGACCGCCGCCTCGCGGGCGCTGGTCGGCATCGACGGTGACGCGGCCCGCGAGGCCCGGGGGGATCTCGAGCTGCTCGCGGCCGAGCTCGACTTCCGACGTTTCCAGCTCGATGTGCGGCCCCGGCTCCTGCGGGATCCGTTGGCCGCCCTCGACACCATCGCCGCCGGCATCCACGAACTCCTGGGCTGGGACGACGGGACCCGTGCCGATCGCTGCGCACGTCTGGAAGCGGCCACGCAGCGGGCGCGACGGGTCCCCGTGCTGCTCGAGCAGGCCAGCGGGCTGCTGACCTCGGCGCCGGCACCCCACCTGGAGGTCGCCCTCCAACGCCTCCCGGGTCTGCTCGAACTCGTCCGTGACGTCCTGCCCGCCCGCGCGGAGCTGCTCGGGGTCGATGTCTCACCCGCGCGCGACGCGGGCGAGGTCGCCGCCGAGGGCCTGGAGGCCTACGCCGCGCTGCTGGACGAGCTGCGGGACGATCAGCCCGGTCCCTGGCGGCTGGGATCGGAGCAACACGCCACGGTGCTGCGCGCTGCTCTCGGCACCGTGATGTGGCCGGCGCAGATCGAGGACCGTGCGCGCACGTGGATCGTGCAGACACGCCAGCGGCTGGTGGAACTCGCGGCTGCCACCTGGTCGGCCCGGTGCCCCGGTGTGCCCCGGCCCAGCGATGGGGACGTCCTGATCCGTGCGACCCTGGCCGCGATCGCGCGGACCGCGGTGCAGCGGGGCGAGCTGCTGGGGGAGGCCCGTCGGGCGATGGCGGAGGCCCGGACGTTCGCCGAGCACAGCGGCTTGACCGACGTGCCCCCGGCGGACCGGCTCCGGATCCGGGAGGTCCCGGTCTACCTGCGAGGGCTGGCCGCCGCCTTCGTGACCCAGCCGCCACCACTGCGGCCGGAGACGGGCTGTACCTACTACCTCTCGCCGGTCCCGCCGGACTGGGACGACGAGCAGTCGGCGGCCTTCCTCCGCGCCTACACCCCCGCCGCTCTGCGGTCGTTGGCGATCCACGAGGGGTACCCGGGCCACGTCGTGCAGCTCGAGCACGCGGCTCGTCACCCGCGGCTCGCCCGTCGACTGCTGGCCCGGCCGGTGTTCGCGGAGGGATGGGCGGTCTACATCGAACGTGAGGTGGCGGCCGCTGGTTTCGCGGCCGCTGGGAGCTCGACGGTGGCCGCGGTGGACTACCGGGTGATCCAACTGCGCAACGAGCTGCGGATCGCGACGACCGCGCTCGTGGACATCGGACTCCACGCTGGTGAGCTGACCGATGGCGCCGCGGTCGACCTGTTGGTGCGGGCGGCCTACCAGGAGCCGGCCGAGGCCCGTGCCACCGTGGTCCGAGCGCAGGTGACCGCAGGGCAGCTGAGCTCCTACTTCGTCGGGGGGGAGGAGCTCGCGGACCTGCGCTGGCAGGTCGAGCGCCGGGCCGGCGCCGCCTTCGATGCCAGGACCTTCCACCAGCGCGTGCTGTCCCACGGAACACCGACCGTGTCGGTGATCGCGGCGGCGCTCGCCGCTGAGGCCCCCGTCCGTCGGCCCTTCGCGGCCACGGCCTGACCGTGGCCCGCGGTACGGGGAACGGACGCGTGGTGTGCGCGCATCGCGCGATTGGTAACTCTGAGTGGCAACTCGTGTGCTCTGAGAGTTTCCGCTCTCGCCGTCGACGGGGCCAGGCGGCTATGGTGCCCGCACGAACCGGACCGGCCGTCGCGACGGTCGTCGTCCACCGTCCGCCGCCACCTCGGCGGTGGGGACCAGCCCGTCGATCCCGGGGACGACACTCGCGCCGGTCGGGCCGCAGGACAGCATCGGAGCATCCCAGGTCGACCCGAACCAGCAGCTCTCAGGGGACGTGAGCATGGCGCAGGGCGGTCGACGGTCGGAGTCGGGCATGGCAGGCAACGAGGGGGACCGCGACCTGATCGATCTGTCGCGCACCGGGCAGATCGTGGCGCCCCCCGACGATGCCGAGGTGGAACGCGCGATCGCGTCGGTACCCGGGGTGGCCTCGGCGACGTTGCGCCGTGATCCCGACAGTGGCCGCACCCGTCTGCGCCTGCGGCTGCGGGCGGGGGAGGACGCCGAGCAGGCCAGCTGGTCCATCGCGGCCACGTTGCGTGAGCGCTTCGGGATCGCCCTGGATCCGGCTTCGATCCGTCCCGTCACCGCGGGGACGCCGAGCGAGCACGAGGTGTCCGAGGCGACGGACGAGGCTTCGATGGTGCGTGGCGATCCGGCCCTGGACGCCCATGCCGGCGAGGTCGGCGACGCCGGCGCGGCCGAGGGGGTGGGACCGCCTCCGCCGCCCTCGGTGTCGGAGCTCGGGCTCACCCCGCCACCAGCGCCGCACCTGAGCGCGCCAGCCGAGCCGGGTCATCACGCCGGTGCTCGCCACCCTGCCGACCCGGAGCCCACCCCGCCGTCGGTCCCTGCGCGGGAGCCGGTGGGCACGAGTGACGCCCGGCGGGCCGAGGGTCGGGCCACGATCCATCGCCTCGACATCGAACGCGGTGCCCGGGAGGTCCAGGCCACCGTCGCCCTGCTCCGCGGGGAGCAGGCGGCGCAGGGTGTCGCCAGAGCGGTGCCGACCACCCGGAGCATCCTGCGCGCGATCGCGGAGGCGACCGCTTCCGCGCTCCAGCAGTTCATGACCGCGCCGCTGCTGATCGGTATCGACCGGATCGAGGTCGAACCCACGGTGGATCCGGCTCACGTCCTCGTCGCGGTCACGATCCTGGCGGACCGGGGCGAGGAGCAGTTGCTCGGGGTGTCGTTGGTCCGCGGCGACGCCGAGCGTGCGGTGGTGCGAGCCACCCTCGACGCCCTCAACCGACGCGTGTCGCCCTTCCTCGCCGTCGCACCCGAGGGCGAGGCCGCTGCCGCCAGCTAGCCCGCCACG
>JAWLDJ010000139.1:0-2069 GCA_041686695.1 Nitriliruptoraceae bacterium | reverse complement strand
CGGCCGCCTCGACCGGGAGCGGTTCGTCGCGGGCGAGCGCCGCGTCGTCGGCCAGGCGTGCCCCAGCAGGTTCGAGCAGGTCCAGGCCCTGGGCGGTGAACCGACGGGCGACCGCCAGGGCGCGGCCATCGGCGTGGACGTCCAGATCGTGCTGCGCTTGGGCGGCGAGCAGCGCTGCCTGGAGGCTGCGGCCCAGCGTCAGAGCGAACCGGCGGGCGCCGTGTTCGGTCGCCGCGCGCCCCTGATCGGCAGCCGTGGTCAGCCAGACCGCCGCCCGGTCAGCGGTGTCCAGCGCCTGCTGGGCGATGGTGGCCAGTTCCGGGTGTCGTGTCGCGGCCGCAGCGCGGTGCACCTCTGCGCGGTAGCTCGCCAGGGTCCCGTCCTGCTGCACCGCCCGCAGCACGTCGAGCGACAGCACGTTGGTGGTGCCCTCCCAGATGGGCAGCACCTGGGCGTCGCGCAGCAGCTGAGGCAGGTGGGTGTCCTCGATGTAGCCCGCGCCGCCGAAGGCCTCCAGTCCCTCGCTGGTGCCTGCCACGGCCTGCTTGCCCGTGGTCAGCTTCGTGACGGGCAGCAGCAGGCGGAGCGCGGCACGCTCCGCGTCGGTGGCGACCCCGGCCTCCTCACGGCCGAGCAGTGCCACGGTGCGGAACACCAGCTGCAGGCTGGACTCGTGTTCGACCCGCAACCACGCCAGCGTGGCCTGGTGCAGCGGATGATCGATGATCGGCTGCCCGAAGGCGGTCCGGCGGCCGGCGTAGTCACGTGCCAGCGACAGGGCTCGTCGCAGGCCACTGGTGGCGATGACCGAGTTCCACAGCCGCGTGATGGCCAGCATCGGGGTGATCGCGCGGGTGCCGTTCGACGGGGTGCCGATCAGGTGCGCGACGGTGCCCTCCAGCGCCAGCTCCGCCGTGGGCATCTGTCGGGTCCCGAGCTTGTCCTTCAGCCGTAGCACCCGCAGGTCGTTGAGCCGACCCTGGTCGTCGCGGACCTCCACGTAGTACATCGCCAGCCCGCGTCCGCCCGGGCCGTTGCCCTCGGGCCGCGCCAAGGTGAGCGCCATGTCGGCGGTGCTGGCCGAGGTGAACCACTTCGTACCGGTCAGGCGCCACACCGCGTCGTCGCGTACCGCGACGGTCTCGGACCGGCCCACGTCCGAACCGCCGGCCCGTTCCGTCATCCACTGGCCTGAGGTCCAGGCGTACCCCGGGTCACGGCTGATCAGGCGGGGCAGCGCACGGTCGAGCAGTGCCCGATCGCCGTGGGCGGTGAGCGTCGCGGCGGCACCGTCGGTCATGGCGAAGGGACAGGAGTACAGGGCGCTCGAGGGGCCGTACAGCGACACCAGCGCCATCTGATGGACCCGTGAATGCTCACCGTGCGTGCGCTCGTAGGCGGTGGCGACGACCCCGTGCTGCTTGCCCACGTCGCCGATCCGCTCCCACACGGGCGAGACCTCGACGTCGTCGATGCGCCGGCCCCACGCGTCGAACGGCCGCAGGCGTGGCTCGTGCTCAGTGGTGTCGCAGGCGTCCGACCACTCCTTGAGCTCGGTCGCCGCCAGCACCCCCATCTCCTCGAGCGACGGTGTGATCTCGGCACGGACCTCGTCCGGCAGCGTCCGCTCGAGCAGCCGCTGCAGTGCGATGTCCTCGCTCCACTCGTCCCGCAGCTGCGGCGGGTCCTGGAGGTGCCCTGAGCGTTCCACGGTCATCATCGCGTCCTCCCTGTCCGCCGTTGGTGTCCACCCGGCGTTCCCCACACCGAGCGTACCGCCGGTGGGTACCCCGGCAGAGGTCAGCGATCGGCGTACAGCGCGACCGCCACCGCCGTGGCCAGGTTCAGGCTGGACACGCCGGGACGCATCTCGATGGACCGGTGCTCGTCGGCGCGAGCACGCAGGTGGGGGTCGAGACCGCCGCGTTCCGTGCCCACCAGGAGCAGGGCGTCGACCGGCAGCGGCTGCTCGTGCAGCGGCCGGCCGGCCGGGTCGAGGGCGACGATCGGCCGCGTGGTGGCCGGCAGCTCATCGATCCGGGCCGTTGGGACCGCGAACTGCAGGCCGG
>JAWLDJ010000138.1:0-5612 GCA_041686695.1 Nitriliruptoraceae bacterium | reverse complement strand
TGGGGCCCGATCCCGCGGGCGGGGTCGCCCTCCGGCGGCTCGATCTTGATGACGTCGGCGCCCATGTCCGCCAGCAGCTGGCCCGCATACGGCCCGGCCAGCACCCGCGAGAGGTCGAGCACGCGGATGCCATCGAGCAGACCCACCGTGCCTCCGTCCGAGCACACCCAGACCGTCGCGTGCCGGTCCCCGAGCCTAGCTCCGGCGCGTGCGACGCTGGCTGCGACCACGCGGGACCCCGGGACCCGCCCGGCCGGCCCCGCTGCGCAGGACGGGGCCAGTCACCGTGGTACCGGCCGTCACCGACCGATGAGGTAGTCCACCACCTCGGCGGCGGTGTAGGAGTCCCGCTCGCCGCCGAGCGAGTCCAGCAACGCAACGACCGGTGTGAGGTCGGTGCCGAGCGTCGCCAGGGCCGGCTCGACGCTGCCGTCGCCGCGGGACTGTGGGACCCCGGCGGTGGCCATCAGCGCGTTGCACAGGCAGACCCGCCCCTGGGTGTTCGCCTCCCGGGCGCCCTTCGCGCCGGTGTAGGACGCGACGGGCTCAGCGGGGCAGCGGTAACCGAGGTTGCCGCCCTGCTTCTCGTAGGGGACACGCAGCATGCCGAGGTCACAGATCCGCTCCCGGCCGGCGAGCACCTCCGGGTCGGACAACGTGCCCGGCACGGACAGCACCTTGAAGGGGAACCCGGTCGGCGAGACCCGCCAGTCGGTGCGCACGTCGCCGTCACCGGAACGCACGAGCTCGAGCGCATCGCGCTTCAGCTTCGCCGCCATCCCCGACTCCTCGCACAGGGCGAAGACGGTCCCGACCTGCACCCCGACGGCACCCGCAGCCTGGGCCTGCCGCAGCCCATCGGGACTCCCGTAGCGGCCCGCGAGCCAGAAGGGCAGCCCGAGCGCCGCCAGGGCCGTCAGTTCCACCTCGTCCTGCGCGTCGTAGATCGGCTGCTCGCGCTCGTCGAGGCGGCGAGGACCCCGAGGTGGTGCGTTGTGCCCGCCGGCGGGTGGACCCTCCACCACGAACCCGTCGGGGCGCGCGGCCGTCGAGGTGGCCAGGCCCTCGGCCAGGTCGTTGGAGGCAACGATCGCCAGGAACCGCGGCCGTGGCAGCACCGGCGGCGTGCCCTCGAACAACCCGGCCGGGCTGAAGTCGATCGCGTGATCGTTGTGGGTCGCCTGCTGGACCCGGAGCGACCAGCTGATGTCGGTACCGCTGGCCAGGTCGTCCATCAGCCCCGGGAGCTCGTGTGGGTTGCCGGCGCCGACGAGCACGGCGTCCACGCTGGCCAGCATGGCGCCGTAGAGCACGAACGGGATCGGCGCCTCGATCTTGCGCAGCAGGTTGATGCCGACCGGGCCGTCGTGCCCCTCCTTGGCGAGGAACACCTCGACGAACCCGGCAGCGACCGCCAGCTCCTGCAACCGGCGCGCGGGACGCGCGGAGAACATCGGGATGTTGCGGTAGGGCACCCCCTCACCTCGCCCGCCATCGAGGTGGTAGGTCGCCACCAGTTGCTCGGCGATCCGCGGCACGGGGAAGGCCGCCAGCGCGCGGCGCACGTGGCCGCCCGGATCACCGTCCTGGAGCCGACGCACGCACATGACGTCGACGGCGGTGCCGGAGACGACCCCGAGCTGACCGGTGCGCGCGACGGCGTTGGCGAGCCGCCAGTCCGACACCGCCACCCCCATGCCACCCTGGATGATCGCGGGGAGCGGAGGCGAGGTGGCACCGCCGGTGGTCTGCGGGCGAGCGGTGGGCGAGGCGGCAGCCCCGGTGGTCTGCGGGCGAGCGGTGGGCGTCGTGTGCCCCATGCTGGGTTCCGATCAGTGGGTCGCGGTGGACCCGTCCTGTGTTGCCGACTCTCGGGCGGCGTCGACACCGGTCGCACGGTCCTGTCCGTGGGGGTCCGGCGCTGGCGCTGGCGACGGGGTGATGCGGCCCTGCTCGGCGGCCTCCCTGAGGGAGCGCTCGATCTCCTGGGTGAACACCAGCTGGATGGCGCGGGCACCGAGCGGGCGCAGCGCCTTGAGTGCCTCGGCGATGTCCCCGGCCGAGCCGCGTCGGGCGAAACCGGCGCCGGCACGCGCGAGGAAGTGCTCGACGAGCTCGGCGCTGGTCCGCTTGAGGTGCTTGCGCATGATCTCGGCGGCCTCGGTCGCGGTGTCGATGTCCACGCCCGCGCGGTCGAGTTCGAGGGTGATGTCCAGCGCCGCCGGTGACGGGACGAGGTAGGTGTCGGACAGGCCCTGCTGGCGCCGGATCACCCCGGCACGCACCAGGGCGGCGACGGTCCCCGGCCGATGCTCCACCCGCTCGGCGAGCTCGGACTCGGACAGCACGACCGGGCGCTCCTCGGACCACGGGGCACGCAGCTCGTCACCGACACCGAGCCAGTCGTCCAGCCACAGCTCGCCCTTCTCGGCGCGGCGGAAGGCGTCGCGGATGGCGGCCAGCTTGAGCCCACGGTCCTGCAACCGGGCGATCAGCTGGAGCCGTTCGAGGTGGTCGGTCCGGTACAGGGCGATGCGGCCCTGACGGGACGGTGCGGGCAGCAGCTTCTCGGACTGGTAGTGCCGGACGGTGCGGACCGGGAGCCCAGCGGCAGCAGCGAGCTCATCGACCGTGAACACGAGCTCCTCTGCCATCTGTGCTTCCTCGACGGGTCCGGTGTCGCCTCCCGACTCCCGCTCGTGACAACCATGTCAGCGTCCACTGGAACAGTCAAGGGTGAGACTGTCCGGTGTGCGCCGTGCAGTCGACACCCCGGTCGGTGCGCACGGACGTGGGGCTGCCCTCACCGCCCGACGATGCGCCGTCAGCCTCGGGGGCGGCCCGTCGCACCTCGCGGGCGGTCACACCACGGGCGAGCCGCTGACACGGTCACCGTGAACGCCGCCGCCAGGCCCGCCAGGCACCGGTGCTCCACAAGGCCCACACGACCAGCACCGGCTGGAACGCCAGCCGACCCCACCGGGCGGCGTCGGTCTCCAGTCCGAAGGCCGAGGTGCCGGTGACCGCCTGGGAGATGTTGCCCGGTAGGACCAGGACGAAGAAGGCGGCCACGACCCACCCGACCAGCACCCGATGCCGGCGCACGGCCAGCAGGGCGCCCCCGAGGACCAGTTCGACGACCCCGGAGACGTACACGATCGCCAACCGGGCGGGGAGCCACGGCGGCACCTGGGCGAGGAAGGTGTCGGAGGCGATGAAGTGCCCGGTGCCGGCAACCAGCAGGAACAGAGCCAGCAGCCAGCGTGCTGCGGTCGCCAGGGCGCTGGTCGGCACCGTGCTCGTCACTGCCATGGCCAGGAAGGTAGCGCGGGCCCGGCGCACGGTCGGGGGACCTACACTCCATGGCCGGTCGCCATCGCCGCCCGGTGGCGCCCCGCGACCACACCGGGTCGTGCCGAGCCAGCACCTGGACAGCGCCATGGTCTCCAAGCTCCTCGTCCGTGCCTCAGAGAGCGACCGACTGCAGGAGTTGGCGACCAACGGCGGGATCACCGGGCAACTCACCGGTCGCATCGCCCACCGCTTCATCGCGGGCGAGCACCTCGGCGAGGCGACCGAGGTGGCGAGGTCCCTCAACGCCGGGGGCCGCACCGTCAGCCTCGATCTGGTCGGCGAGAAGGTCCGCAGCGATACGGATGCCGACCGGGCGGCGCACGACTACGACACGGTCATCGCCGCGATGGCGTCCCAACGCCTGACCAGCGGGATCTCGATCAAACCCAGCCAGCTGGGCGCGGGTCAGGATCTCGGCCGCACACGGCAGCGGCTGTCCGGGCTGGCAGCCGCCGCTGGCGAGGCCGGGCTGCACCTCACGCTGGACATGGAGGACGCGACCACGGTCGACGGCACCATCGAGCTGGTCGAGTCGCTGCACGAGGAGGGGCACCGTCACGTCGGGTGCGCGATCCAGTCAGCGCTGCACCGCACGCCGGACGACATCGCCCGGCTGAACGCGCTGGGCGCGAGCCTGCGGCTGTGCAAGGGGGCCTACGCCGAGGCACCCAGCATCGCCCACCAGCGCCGGGAGGACATCGACGCGGCCTACCACCGGTGCGCCCGCCTGCTGCTCGAGTCGGGGAGCTATCCACGTTTCGCCACCCACGACCACCGGCTGATCGGGGCCATCCGTCGCGAGGCGCGCGAGCTCGATCGCGGGACCGACGCCTACGAGTTCCAGATGCTGTACGGGATCCGTACGGACGTGCAGGAGCGCCTGGTGGCCATCGGGGAGCAGGTGTGCATCTACGTGCCCTTCGGTGACGCCTGGTACCCGTACTTCGTGCGCCGGCTGGCCGAGCGTCCCGCCAACGTCGTGTTCTTCGCGCGCGCGCTCCTGCCCTGACCCCCCGCGCGCAGCACCCCGGGGGCCGCAACCGCTGACACGAACCGGGCAGCCTCAGAACACGAGCCGCGTCGTCAACAGCCGCCGCCCGACTGCGGCCTCCCCGTCGGCACCCTCGATCGGCGGCTCCGCACGGCCGGACAGGATCCGGCAGAACTCGATCGCATCGAGCCGGAGGTCGACCCCGCCGACACCCTGCCGGAACCGTCCGCCCGCGGGGCCCTCGAGCACGAGACCGACGGGCTGGCCGTGCCGCCCGGCCCACTCCGCCACAACGTCCTCGACGATGCGACCGTCGACGTCCGGATCGGGTTCGTAGGCCACCGAGGTCGCACGCGCGATGTCGACCGTGTGCAGCCACACGTCGCGGGTGTAGCTGACGTCCATCAGTTCGCCGAGGAACAACCGTGACGGCATGCCGCTGGCCGTCGAGCCGCCGGCGTCCAGCGGGACCGGAACGCGTCGCAGCACCCGCGGGAGCCCGAGCCTGCCGTCCACGGCGGCCGGTGCCACCTGACGCAGGGCGGCGATCCGCTCCTGCGGCCGCAGGTCCGCGTGCTCGCGGACCTGCAGGTCGTTGGCAGCGTCCAGACCGTTGCCACCGAACCGGGCCGCACCGCGCTTGCCGTGCCGTTGTTGCCGCAGGTTCTCCCGCAGCGATGCCCCCGCCTTGGCGGCGCCGATCAGGTGGCCCACCATGGCAGCCACGTCCCACCCGTCGCACTCGGTCGGCTGCTCCCAATCGGCGGGTTCCAGACGCTCCAGCAGCGTCACGAGCCGCCCGTAGGCCGCGGAGGCCACCTCGCGGGCGTCGGTGTCGCGGGAGATGCGCTGCAGGGCATCCATCTGACGTTCGGTGGGCAGTTCCATACTCAACTCCTCACGTGCGAGAGCAGCATCTGGGCCGCCGAGCGGCTGAGTCGACGCCAGCGGCCACCACCGAGATCGTTGGCCAGCTGCTGGGCGGCCATGCCGGAGGTGAGCGCGGTCAGCAGGTCGATGTCCTCATGGCGTTCGATGCCCACCTCGGCGAGGAGGACCGTCATCCGCTCGTAGGACGCCACGGAGACCGCGTAGGCCGCTGGGGACGGCTTCCAATCGGGGATCGCCCGCGTGAACAGCAGCTGGTACCGCGGGACGTTGGCCTCGCAGAACGCGAGGTAGCGGTCGATCGCTGCGGCGAGGACGTCGACGGGATCGCCGGCCACCTCGAGGTCACCGAGGGCTGCGTCGAGCTCCCGGTAGCCGG
>JAWLDJ010000137.1:0-5659 GCA_041686695.1 Nitriliruptoraceae bacterium | reverse complement strand
ACCCCGCAGCGCCCGCCCGGCCGCTCCCGGACCGGCGCGTGGCAGGAGGCACATCGTGGCCGAGGTCGAGCTTCCGCAGCTGGGCGAGTCCGTCGAGGAAGGCATCATCACCGCCTGGCTCGTCGACGTCGGCGACACCGTCGAGGTCGACCAGCCGATCGTGGAGATCTCCACCGACAAGGTCGACACCGAGATCCCCTCCCCCGTCGCCGGCACCGTCCAGGAACTCAAGGCCGGCGTCGACGACACCGTCGCGGTCGGCTCGGTCATCGCCGTGATCGGCGAGGGCGCTCCCGCCGACACCGGCGACGGCGGCGACGAGGACACCGACGGCGACCAGGAGCCCACCACCGACCAGGAGCCCAGCGACGCCACCGCCGCGACGACACCCGCCGAGACCGGCGACAGCGACGAGGCCGAGGCGGCGCCGACCGCGCCCGCGCGCGCGACCCGCGGCCAGCGCGTCACCAAGGGCGACGACCACGACGCCGACGTCGTCGTGCTCGGGGGTGGCACCGGTGGGTACTCGGTCGCGCTGCGGGCCGCGCAGCTCGGCCTCGACGTCATCCTGATCGAGCGCGAGAAGGTCGGCGGGACCTGCCTGCACTGGGGCTGCATCCCGACCAAGGCGATCCTGCAGACCGCCGAGGTCGCCGAGTACGCCCAGAGCGCCGCCGAGTTCGGGGTCACCGTCGACTACCACGGCATCGAGGTGGCGGCGCTGAACGCCCACAAGGACGGCGTGGTCGAGAAGATGTGGAAGGGCCTCCAGGGCGCGCTGAAGGGCCGAGGCGTCGAGACCATCATCGGCGACGGCCACCTGATCGACACCCACACCATCGAGGTCAGGACCGAGGAGGGCAGCCGCACCGTCTCCGCCCCGGCGATCGTGATCGCGACCGGTTCCAAGCCCCGCGAGCTGCCCTTCGCGCCCTTCGACGGCGAGCGCATCATCTCCTCCGACCACGCCCTGCACCTCGACGAGCTGCCGAGCTCCGCGGTGATCCTTGGCTCGGGGGCCGTCGGCATGGAGTTCGCCACCGCGTGGAACGCCTTCGGGGTGGACGTCACCATCGTCGAGCTCGAGGACCGGTTGCTGCCGCTGGAGGACGCGGACTCCTCGAAGGAGGTCGGACGCAGCTACCGCAAGCGGGGCATCACGGCCATGACCGGCGTGAAGATGTCCGGCGTCGAGGTGGGAGAGGACGGCGTCGTCTGCACGATCGACACCGGCAAGGACCAGGAGCAGGTCGAGGCCGAGGTGCTGCTGGTCGCGGTCGGTCGGGCGCCGGTGACCGCGGGCGCCGGACTCGACGCGGCCGGGGTGGAGGTCAACGAGCGCGGCTTCGTGGTGGTCGACGAGTACTGCCGCACCGGCGTCGACGGCGTCTGGGCGCTGGGCGATGTGATCGAGACCCTCGGGCTGGCCCATGCGTCCTTCCAGGAGGGCTTCCTGGTCGCCGACCAGCTCGGCGGACTCGAGGTCCTGCCCATCGACTACAAGGGCGTCCCGCGGGTGATCTGGAGCCACCCGGAGGTCGCCTCGGTCGGCTACACCGAAGCCCAGGCCAAGGACGCGGGCTTCGAGGTGGTCATCGAGAAGTTCCCCTTCCAGTCCCTGGGTCGGGCCGCGATGATGAAAGCCACCGGGATCGTCAAGCTGGTTGCGGAGAAGGACGAGGACGCCGAGGGAGGCGCCGGTCGGATCCTGGGGATCCACATCGTCGGCCCGAACGCGACCGACCTGATCGCCGAGGGCCAGCTGATCTACAACTGGGAGGCGCTGCCCACCGACGTCGCCACCTTCATCCATGCGCATCCCTCGCTCAGCGAGGCGATCGGCGAAGCGCACCTCGCGCTGGCCGGCCGTGCCCTGCACGGCTGAGCGACGTCGTGCGCCGCGGCGGCCCCACGCGAGGAGACGACGTGACACCGACCGCTCCCGGTGGATCGACCCGCAACCGATTGCATCCAGCCACGAGCGCGACGACACTTGCCGAGACGTGGTACGACAACTGATCGGGCCGCTGCGGCCCGCACCCGAGTGAGGAGAGCATCGTGGCCGAGGTCGAGCTTCCGCAGCTGGGCGAGTCCGTCGAGGAAGGCATCATCACCGCCTGGCTCGTCGACGTCGGCGACACCGTCGAGGTCGACCAGCCGATCGTGGAGATCTCCACCGACAAGGTCGACACCGAGATCCCCTCCCCCGTCGCCGGCACCGTCCAGGAACTCAAGGCCGGCGTCGACGACACCGTCGCGGTCGGCTCGGTCATCGCCGTGATCGGCGAGGGCGCTCCCGCCGACACCGGCGACGGCGGCGACGAGGACACCGACGGCGACCAGGAGCCCACCACCGACCAGGAGCCCAGCGACGCCACCGCCGCGACGGCACCCGACCAGGCCCCGAGTGACGCAGCCAGCGGGGCCACCGCCCGACCAGCACCCGCGGCCGGTGACCAACCTCTGACGGCGTCGCAGGACGACGCCGGCCAGGTGGTCGGGAGCAAGGCGCTCACCTCGCCGCTGGTCCGTCGGCTCCTGCGCGAAGCAGGCCTCACGCCGGACCAGGTCGAGGGCTCCGGGCCGGGCGGACGGATCACCCGGGAGGATGCCGAGCGGGCGATCGAGTCTGGCGGTGAGAAGGCCCCGGCCGCCGAGAAAGCGCCGACACCCGCGCCCGCCGCCGAGCAGGCTCCGGCACCGGCCGCGGCACCGCAGCCCGGCGGCGTCGTGCCGGCACCGGTGGTCCAGGCACCGGCCGACCGCTCACGTCCTCCGGCCTCGCCCACCCAGGTCGAGTTCGGTGGTGAGCGCTCGGTCACCCAGGAGCTGAGCCGGGTCCGCAAGGCCATCGCGCGCTCCATGATGGCCTCGCTGTCGACCACGGCCCAGCTGACCGCCGCGGTGGAGGTCGATCTCACCAGCATCATGCACCTGCGAGCCGCGAAGAAGGACGCCTTCAAGGCCCAGGAGGGCGCCAGCCTCTCCCCGCTGCCCCTCATCGCTCGCGCCGTGTGCATGGTCATGCCGCGGCACCCGGTGATGAACGCCTCCATCGACACCGACAGCGGCACCGTGACCTTCCACCGCAACATCAACCTCGGGATGGCGGTCGACACCGACCGTGGGCTGCTCGTGCCCAACATCAAGGACGCACAGGATCTCACCGTCGCGGCGCTCGCCCGCAAGATCGGCGATCTGGCCGGCCGGACGCGCAGCAAGAAGTTGCAGCCCGACGAGATCAGCGGTGGCACGTTCACCATCACCAACACCGGTTCGGTCGGCACGCTGTTCGACACCCCGATCCTGAACCCGCCGGAGGTCGGCATCCTCGCCACCGCCGCGATCGAGAAGCGACCCGTCGTCGTCAGCGACGCCTACGGCGACTCGATCGCGATCCGCTGGATGAGCTACCTGTGCCTGACCTACGACCACCGGATGGTGGACGGCGCGGATGCGGCACGCTTCCTGCAGGACCTCAAGTACGTGCTCGAGACCCACGACTTCGCCGCTGAGCTCGGGGTCTGAGCCGTCGCCGTGCCGGCGGTCTCCGCGGCGACGCTGCCAGCTGGCGCGGCTGACACCACCGAGCGACGGTGAGGATCACCCGATGAGCACGCCACGGCCCGGCCGCCTCTCGCCGGCGTCGCTGCGCCGCGACGCCGACGCACCGGTGGCGCTGGCCCGGCTCGGCCGCGTCGGCTACCTCGAGGCCTGGGAGCTCCAGCGAGCACTGGTGGCCGAGCGGCAACGCGGACGAGCTCGCGACGCGCTGCTGCTGCTCGAGCATCCACCTGTCTACACCCTCGGCAGGCGGGCTGAGCGCACCAACGTGCTCTTCGACGCGGACCAGCTCGCGCGCCGCGGCATCGAGGTGATCGAGGTGGACCGCGGCGGCGACGTCACCTACCACGGACCGGGTCAGCTCGTCGGCTACCCGATCCTCGCACTGGCGAGCGTTCGGGGGGTGGTCGACTACGTCCGGGCCCTGGAGGACGTGCTGCTGCGGGCGCTCTCGGGTCTCGGGGTACGAGCGGAGCGCGTCCCCGGGTACACCGGCGTGTGGGTCGGTGAGCAGAAGATCGCCGCGATCGGGGTCCGCGTGGCCAGCGGGGGTGTGACCAGCCACGGCTTCGCGTTGAACGTCACCCCCGACCTCACCGACTTCACGGGCATCGTGCCCTGCGGCATCACCGACCGGGGCGTGTGCTCCTTGGCCAGTCTCGGTGTGGACGCCGACCTCGCTGCCGTGGCTGCCCAGGTGACCACGGCCTTCGCCGACGTGTTCGCCGCTACCCTCATCGACACGCCGCGCGACCGGTTGCTGCCGGCCGAGGACGCGGCGCAGCCCCCGGCCCCGCACCCGAAGGCTTGCTGAGTGACCCTCGAAGGCGACGTCCGCCAGCCCGTGATCCCCGAGGGAGCTCGGACGCTGAGCGTGCTCCCCAACGGTCTGACCCGGGAACGCACGCAGCGTGCCGGGGTGGTCCGCAAAGCGGTCGACACCCAGCTGCCGGGGGGCCGGAAACCCGACTGGCTGAAGGTCAAGGCCAGCTACGGCGAGAACTTCACCGACGTCACCAAGCTCATGGAGGGCCTGGAGCTCAACACGGTCTGCGCACAGGCGGCGTGCCCCAACATCTACGAGTGCTGGGAGATGCGCGAGGCCACCTTCCTGATCGGTGGCGAGGACTGCACCCGCCGGTGCGGGTTCTGTCAGATCAAGACCGGCAAGCCCAAGGGCTACGACGTCGACGAGCCGCGCCGGGTCGCGGAGGCGGTCGAGCACCTCGGCCTGCGCTTCTCGGTGATCACCATGGTCGCCCGCGACGACCTCGACGACGGCGGCGCGTGGCTGATCGCGGAGACGATCCGCCAGATCCGTGCCCGCACCCCCGAGGTCGGGGTCGAGGTGCTGCCCAGCGACTTCGGCTACGGCAACGATCCCGCCACCGGTCGGCTCGCGCTGGAGCAGGTGGTGGCCGCGACACCGGACGTGTTCGCCTTCAACCTCGAGACCACCCGCCGGCTCTTCCCGGTGATCCGCCCGGCCTTCGACTACGACCGGGGGCTCGACTTCCTCGCGCTGGCCCGGGACCGGTTCCCGTCGACCACGGCGATCAAGTCCAACCTGATCGCCGGGATGGGCGAGACCGATGACGAGATCCTGGCCTGCATGCGTGACCTGAAGGCGGCCGGGGTCGACACGCTGACCATCGGCCAGTACCTGCAGCCCTCAGCGCAACACCTGCGCCTCGAGCGCTACGTCACCCCGGAGACCTTCGCCCGGTTCCGGGAGTACGGTGAGGTGGAGCTGGGGTTCGCCCACGTGGAGGCCGGACCCATGGTGCGCTCCAGCTACCACGCCGGACAGCAGGCCATGGACGCCGACGCCTGGCAGCCCTCCCCCGGGCAACCCGGTGGCGGCGTCGCGACCGGCGCCACCGGCTGAGGTCAGCGGCGGCGTGCGGCTGCCGTCACCAGTGGTGCCAGCGCCCGGGACCGGGCGTCACCGAGCGATCACCGAAGGTCCTCATGGTCGCGGTGGTCCTCCTCCAACTCGGCCCCGGCTTCCGCCAGGTCCGCGGGTGGCGGAGAGGTGTCGCCGCGCAGGGCCGCGGACCGGGCCCGAGCCACCGCGGCGGCGTCCGGCGGCACG
>JAWLDJ010000136.1:0-5767 GCA_041686695.1 Nitriliruptoraceae bacterium | reverse complement strand
ACAGGGCGTGCATCGCGAGCAGGTGCGCATGTGCCTGGGGACCGGCGCCGAAGATCACCAGCCGGCTGGCGTCCGGTCGCGCGAGGTACCGGGTCGCCAACCCGGACACCGCCGCGGTCCGCACCGCCGTCAACGCCCGGGCATCGACGATCGCCGCGGGGGAGAGCCCCGGTGGCTCGAACAGGACGAACACCCCCTGGATGCGTGGCAGCCCCCGGGACGGGTTCTCAGGGTCGATGCCGACCAGCTTCACCCCCGCGCCGCCGTCCAGGAAGGAGGGCATCAACAGCAGCTCCTGCCCCTCGGCGTGGACGTGCTGGCGCGGCGGCGTGCTGCCGAGCCGGCCCTCGGCGATCGCGGTGTCGAGCGCCTCGATCGCTGCCGACATCGGCAACCGTGCCCACACCTCGTCGTGGCTGATCACCTGCATGCTCGACACGTTCCCCTCTCCGAGCGGGCACGGCCGCGCGGTCGGCGTGGCCGCTCACCGCAGCACGAACCCCACCCCCAACTCGTCACGCGGATCCAGGACGAAGGTGTGCTGGCCGGTACGGGCCGCGCGTCCCTCCACCTCGGTGTCCCACCGGGAGCTGCCATCAGCGGCCACGTCCTGGGCCAGGAGCCGGCCGAGGAACCGCGTCCCGACGATCGAGTCGTGGACCAGGGTGTCTCCCACGACGAGTTCGCCGCGCTCGCCCATGACCGCCAGGCGCGCCGAGGTGCCACTCCCGCAGGGCGAACGGTCCACCTGGCCATCGGCGAACACGGTGACGTTGCGGTGGTGACCGGCAGCGAGACGATCGAAGAAGATCGCGCCGTACAGACCGCTCGCACCGCTCTGGTCCGGCGGCCACAGATCGAGCGCAGCGTCGACAGCCGTCTGGATCGCACGGCCCCACCCGATCAACGCCGGCAGGTGCTCGGGGGTGACCGCCAGGTCGAGCTGGGCGGCATCGACGCTGGCGTAGAACGCGCCGCCGTAGGAGACATCGAGGTGGAGCGTGCGGCCCGCTACCCCGAGCTCCAGGTCCAGCGAGTGCACGAGCGAGGGGACGTTGCGGAAGCGGACCGTCGTCGGCCGTCCGGCCTCCAGCGCGACGAACGCCTCGACCCGCCCCGACGGCGCGTCGATGACCACCCGGTGCTCGGTGGCATCCGTCGGGGGGCTGACCAGGCCGGTCTCGATGGCCCAGGTGGCCAGCGCGATCGTGCCGTGCCCACAGGCGGTGGAGAAGCCGTCGTTGTGGAAGAACACGGTGCCGAGATCCCCCTCCTCGTCGTCGGGCGGGGTCGGGAAGCAGCCGTACATGTCGGCGTGACCCCGCGGTTCCCGGCACAGCAGGGCGCGCACCTCGTCCAGATGCGCGAGCGCCCACCGTCGGCGTTGCGGAACGGTCCGCCCCCGCGGGGTGGCCACGCCGGCGGTGACGATACGGAAGGGTTCGCCGGCGGTGTGGTAGTCGGTGGTGGTGACCATCGTCATCGTGTGGCCCGTCCCTGCGTCGTGACGGCGAGTGAAGCAGATGCCGCCCGGATGGCCGACGGACCGACGACGGGTCTACTACCTCGGACGGAGGGCATCGAGTTGTCTATTGCGTGCGCTGGTCGCCCGACTAGGGTGCAGCCGGTCAGAGCGGCCGCAGCGCGCCGCTGAGGGGTTCTCGGGTCGCACCCCGGACCCCCCTTCGACGGTGAGGAGACGGCGTTGACCCGTGTCAGCCGCCTGGGCCTGCTCGTGCTCCTGGTGCTGGCCGCCGTGGCATCGATGGGCGCGTCCGCGCTCGCCCAGGAGGCCGAGCGGATCGGTGGCCGCCTCTCGGCTGACGGGGAGGGCGTGGCCGGCGTGGACATCGCCGTGGCCACACCCGACGGCGAGACGATCGGGGTCGGCACCACCGATGACAACGGCGAGTGGTCGGTGGAGCTGCCGGGGGAGGGGACCTACCTCGTCACGCTCGACACCTCGACGCTGCCGGAGGGGGTGGACCTGCGCGACCCGGATCGCCAGGAGCTGGAGATCCGGGTCAGCCAGGGCGCTTCGGCTACCGCGCTGTTCGCCCTCGGAGAACGCGAGGAGACCACCACCAGCCTCGGGCAGCAGCTGGCCCAGAGCACCTTCAACGGGTTGAAGTTCGGGCTCATCATCGCCATGACGGCCATCGGACTGTCCCTGATCTTCGGCACGACCGGACTGATCAACTTCGCCCACGGCGACCTGGTGACGATGGGCGCGTTCCTCGCCTACGCCTTCAACGTGGTCGTCGGCCTGCATCTGATCACCGCCGCGCTGATCGCGATCGCGCTGACGGCGGCCATCTCCGGAGGTATCGACGCCTGGCTGTGGCGCCCGCTGCGGCAGCGCCGCACCGGCCTGATCTCGATGCTGGTGATCTCGATCGGCCTGGCCTTCCTGATCCGGCACATCATCCTGTTCTTCTTCGGCGGCTCCCGTCGACCCTTCAACGACTACACCCTGCAGGTCGCCACGCAGGTCGGGCCGGTCCGGGTCCAACCCGTGGAGTTGTGGGTGATGGGCCTGTCGGTGCTCATCCTGGTCGGTGTCGCGCTGATGCTGACCAAGACCCGGCTCGGCAAGGGCATGCGCGCCGTCGCCGACAACCGCGACCTCGCCGAGTCCTCCGGGATCGACGTCCAGCGGGTGATCCTGTCGGTGTGGATCATGGGCGGGGCACTGACGGCGGTCGGCGGCATCTTCCTCGGGATGATCGAGAGCGTCGACTACCTCATGGGGTTCCGCCTGCTGCTGCTGATGTTCGCCGGCGTGATCCTGGGAGGGCTCGGCACGGCGTACGGCGCGATGCTCGGCAGCCTGATCGTCGGTCTGGTCAGCGAGGTCAGCACCGTCTTCTTCTCCAGCCAGCTCAAGCTCGTCTGGGCACTGGGCGTGCTCATCGTCATCCTGCTCGTCCGTCCACAGGGCCTACTCGGCCAGAAGGAGCGGATCGGATGAGGCGGAGTTCGACCGGAAAGAGCGCGCCCTCGAAGGACACGGACTGATGGCGGCCGACATCGTCTTCGACGCGCTGAGGACCGCCCTCGGGCCGACCGCGGCGGCGTACGCCCTGCTCGCGATCGGTCTGAACGTGCACTTCGGCTTCACCGGCCTGCTCAACTTCGGGCAGGCGGGGTTCATGTTGGTCGGCGCCTACGGCGTCGCCATCACGGTCTCCACCTTCGGCGGTCCGCTGTGGCTCGGTGTGATCGTGGGCATGCTGGCAGCGGTCATCCTGGCGCTGATCCTGGGAGTCCCGACCCTGCGGCTGCGGGCGGACTACCTCGCCATCACCACCATCGCCGCCGCCGAGATCCTCCGTCTCCTGGTCCGCAGCACCGCGGCCGAACCGGTCACCGGCGGGGTGTTCGGCCTCCGGCAGTTCGGCGGTGGGTTCTTCGCGCTCAACCCCCTTCCCGATGGCCGAACCTACTTCGGGGCCCTGGCGGCGAGCCCGAACCGCGCCTGGGTCATGATCGTCGGGTGGTCGCTGGTCGGGCTCATGACGCTGCTGGTCTGGGCCCTGATTCGCAGCCCATGGGGCCGTGTGCTCCGCTCGATCCGCGAGGATGAGGATGCGGCCCGCAGCCTGGGGAAGAACGTCTTCTCCTACAAGATGCAGAGCCTGGTGCTCGGCGGAGTGATCGGCGCCCTCGGCGGGGCACTCTTCGCGCTGTCGCTACAGACGGTCCAGCCGGACACGTTCCTGCCGCAGGTGACCTTCTTCGCCTTCGCGATCCTGATCCTGGGCGGAACGGCCTCGACCGGAGGTCCGATCATCGGAGCGATCATCTTCTGGTTCCTGATCGGCAGCCTCCAGAGTGGCCTGCGACGCTTCTCCGACGCGGACCTGCTGCCGGAGTTCTTCGGCGCCCAGGCTGTCGGAGCCGTCACGCTGGCCTTCGTTGGGCTCCTGCTCATGGCGCTGATGATCTTCCGACCGCAGGGCATCCTCGGCGACAAGAAGGAGTTGCAACTCGATGTCTCCTGACCCCGAGATCCCTCGCGCCGATCCGCTGGCCGGCGTACCGGCCGAACCGGGTGCGCCCAAGCCCGACCCGATGCTGACCATCACCGGGGTCCAGCGGGCCTTCGGTGGCCTCACCGCGGTCGACGTCGACCATCTCGAGATCCCGCGTGGGCTCATCACCGGGCTGATCGGACCCAACGGGGCCGGCAAGACCACGCTGTTCAACCTGCTCACCGGCTTCGATACCCCCGACCGTGGCACGTGGACCCTCGCTGGCGAGGACCTGGCCGGTGTGCCCGCCCACCTCGTGGCGCGCAAGGGCATGGTCCGCACGTTCCAGCTGACCAAGGCACTCTCGCGCATGACCGTGATGGAGAACATGCAGCTGGGTGCGGTCGGCCAGAGCGGTGAGCGGTTCTTCACCGCGCTGGTGCCACCGCTGTGGCGTGGCAAGGAAGCGGAGATCACGGAACGGGCCGACCAACTGCTGGTCCGCTTCAAGCTGGACCACATGCGCGACGAGTTCGCCGGCACCCTCTCAGGTGGGCAGCGCAAGCTGCTCGAGATGGCACGTGCGCTGATGGTTGAGCCGGCACTGGTGATGCTGGACGAGCCGATGGCCGGGGTGAACCCCGCTCTGACGCAGTCGCTGCTCGGTCACGTCAAGGGCCTGCGCGACGACGAGGGCCGTACCGTGGTATTCGTGGAACACGACATGGACGTGGTCTTCGACATCTCCGACTGGGTGGTGTGCCTCGCACAGGGCGAGGTGATCGCCGAGGGCCGTCCCTCGGAGATCGGCACCAACCCCGCGGTGATCGATGCCTACCTCGGCGCCACGCACAGCCAGGATCCCACGCGACGCAGGAAGCGGTACGAGAGGCGCGCATCGTGAGCGAGCAGCACCAGGCAGCGTCCCCCTACCCCGGCGAGGAACCGATCCTTCGCGCCGACGCGCTGGTCGCCGGCTACGTCCCGGACGTCGACATCCTCAACGGCTGCGATCTCACCCTGTTCGAGGACGAACTGGTCGGCATCATCGGCCCCAACGGTGCCGGCAAGTCGACCCTGATCAAGTCGATGTTCGGGCTCGTGCCGATCTCCTCGGGCGCGGTCACGCTAAGGGACGAGGACATCACCAACCGCCCCGGGCACGAGCTCGTCTCGATGGGTGTGAGCTACGTCCCCCAGACGCGCAACATCTTCGCCGCGCTCACCATCGAGGAGAACCTCGAGATGGGGATCTACCTCCGTCCCAGGACCTGGGCGGAGCGCTACGCCTTCGTGTGTGAGCTGTTCCCCCTGCTCAAGGAGCGGGGCAAGCAGCGCGCCGGGTCCCTGTCCGGTGGTGAGCGCCAGATGGTCGCGATGGGCCGCGCGCTGATGATGGACCCGTCGGTGTTGTTCCTGGATGAGCCGTCAGCGGGCCTCTCCCCGGCCAACCAGGACGGCGTCTTCCGTCGCATCGCGGAGATCAACGAAGCCGGCATCTCGATCGTGATGGTCGAGCAGAACGCCCGCACCTGCCTGCAGATCTGCGATCGGGCCTACGTGCTCGACCAGGGCCAGAACGCCTACACCGGCACCGGCGAGGAGTTGCTCGAAGATCCCAAGGTGATCGAGCTCTACCTCGGCACCCTGGCCAAGGCGCTCTAGCGGGTCGGTACGCCTCCCCCACGCCCGCAGCCAAGGCCCGGGCGCGGCCGCCGCGGGCACGCAGCAGCCGGATACCGCTGCTCCCCGCCAACCCGACCCCACCGGCACCCACCCGGCCCCCACCCGGC
>JAWLDJ010000135.1:4425-5805 GCA_041686695.1 Nitriliruptoraceae bacterium | reverse complement strand
GATCGCGGTCGTGCTGATCGGCACCGTCGGCCTGGTCTGGTGGGAACGCAGCGGCCCCGGGGAGCGGGTCCAGGAGCGCAGCACGTCAGAGTGAGCCCGCTCGCCGGGGGCGCTCCGGCCCGGTGCCACCGGTCGGTGCGGCCTCGGGGTGCGTGGAGGGCCAGCCGACACACCGAGACTCCTCCGGGCGGCGGTGCGGTCGGACGTACGGACAGCCGACCATGGTCGTTCGCCCCGGAAACTGCTGGCGAGCCTCGCGCCGCCGCCCCATGCTCCAACACATGGACGCCGAGGTCCCCCACCCCACGCACCCGAGCACCAGGATCGGGGTGCTCACCCTCAACCTGTGGGGGACCAACGGACCGGTGCACGAGCGGCTCGATGTCCTCACGCACTACCTCGATGCGACCCATCCGGACGTCGTCGCGCTCCAAGAGGTCCGGTTCCTGGACGGGCGCTCCCAGAGCGAGCTCATCGCCGATGCCTGCGGGTATCCGTCGAGGCACTACGACCGCAGCTGGGGTAGCGGCGACGACGAGGAGGGGCTCGCCGTGCTATCGCGTCACCCCCTGACCCCGTTGCCGTCGATCCCACTGCC
Organism: Nitriliruptoraceae bacterium; assembly: GCA_041686695.1. Classification (GTDB taxonomy): domain Bacteria; phylum Actinomycetota; class Nitriliruptoria; order Nitriliruptorales; family Nitriliruptoraceae; genus T1Sed10-7. The sequence continues at coordinate 5,207 of JAWLDJ010000135.1, read as the reverse complement.
GGGCCGGGACCGTGACGTGCCGCGCCAACTGCAACGCGTCGAGCTCCAGATCGACGGCCGAACGCTGCTGCTGGCCAACACCCACCTGGCGTTCCGTCGGCGCCATGGTCGGCTGCGGCTCCAACAGGTACGCCGGATACTCGAGGTGCTGCCGGCCGGCGACCACGACGCGGACGGCGCGGACGGCACGCACGGCGCAGACGGCGAGGGCAGCACGCACGGCGCAGACGGCGCGGACGGCACGCACGGCACGCACGGCACCCGCGGCGAGAGCGACCAGAACCACCAGAACGGCCAGACGGGCCAGACGGGCCAGACCGCGAGGAGTGCCAGCCGCCCGATGATCCTCGTCGGTGACCTGAACGCATCGGCGTGGAGCCGGGCGGTACGGCGTCTCCTCGCCCCCCTTCCTCGAGGTGGCGGACTCCGTGACGCCCATGCTGCGGCGGCTGGTCGCTCCCGGGCGACCTTCTCTCTGGCCAACCCCTTCGCGAACCAGTACTGGCTCTTGGGGCGACGCATCGATCACGTACTCGTCAGCCCCGGCCTCCGGGTCGTGGAGGCGAGACGGGTGCTGACCGGCACGGATGCTCCGGTGGCCTCCGATCACTACGGCGTCCGCGCGGATCTGGTGATCCCATCCGTGCCGAGGTAGCACGTCCTCGACGTCGTCCGTCCCTATCGGGTGCACTCTGCCCCGGCTCCCGAAGCATCCCGCACCCGATCCACCGGCGACCACCAGACCTCCACACACCGGACCACGCACCGGAACACGGACCGGA
>JAWLDJ010000135.1:0-4325 GCA_041686695.1 Nitriliruptoraceae bacterium | reverse complement strand
GGATCGGCGAACAACGACGATGCCAGCTCCTACCGCTGGTTCCGTATCCTGTCGTCGCCCGATGCATCTCGGGGGTGGCGCGCAGGCGGCGACCCCGACCTCTCTGTCAGAGCGGACACACGGAGCTGGAACATGTGCAGCAAGGCCACCTGCCGCGCCTGCGGCAAGACCACCTGGGCTGGCTGCGGCCAGCATGTCACCCAGGTGATGGCACGCGTGCCGCGCGCGGAGCAGTGCACCTGCACCGACGCCGATCGCCGGGCCGCAGCCCCCTCGCGCGGCGGCTGGCTGTCCGCGTTGCTCGGCCGCTGAACCGAGACGATCAGCCCGGGACGGGGCGGGCCGCTCACACGGCGGCGAACCAGCCCATCGCGCCCCGGTCGGCCAGGCGCGACTGGTGCGGGTGGAACATGTAACGCCCACGTTCGGGCAGGGTGAACTCCACGATCGCCCGTTCGCCCTGGGTCAGCGCCACGATGTCGGTGTGCTCGTCGGGCACCAACGAGGTGCCCGAGCGGAACACGTCGAAGGTCTGGGCGTGGAGGTGGAACGAGGCGATGGGATCGTGCTCGAGGAGGTTGACGACGTAGACCCGGACGAGCCTGCCCACCGGCACCCGGATGGGATAGCGGTGGTAGGCGCCGGCCACCCCGTTGAAGGTGACCAGTTCGTTGCGGCCATCGCCGTTGAGGTCCCAGCCACCGAGGATCAGCACCACCTCGTGGGCCGGCGGCCTGCCACCGGGTGGGTCCACGATCATGGCGCCGTACAACCCGCGACCGATGTGTTCGGCGATGGGCGCTGTGTGGCAGTGGTAGGGGAACAGCCCGTACGGCTCGGCGATCACGTCGTAGGTGAACTCCCCGCCGGGCGGCACCGGCTCCCATCCGTCCATCGCGGGGTCGTGCCGGCCGTGGAGGTGGACGTTGTGGGCGTGGGCGGTGTGGTTGGCCATCCGGATACGGAGTCGGTCGCCCTCCGTGACGCGAAGGACAGGACCGGGCACCTGCCCGTCGTAGGTCCAGGCATCGACGATCACCCCGTCGCCGACCTCGAGCTGTCGCTGGGTCACCGAGAGGTCGTAGCTGCGGGTGCTACCGCCCCCGCCAGCGGGCGGTGGCGCGAGCGTGAACGTGTCGAGGTCGGCCTGGGTGAGCGAGGTGGGGGCGGCCGTGGCGTGGCCGTAGCCGCTCTGGCTGGTCCCCGCCGAGCTCGCGGTGGGCGCAGCCGGTGGCTCAGCCGCCCCGTACGCGCTGTGCTCTGCGGCCTGCCCATCCGTAGCGGCGAGCGCGTTGCGATGCGGGAGCAATTCGTGGCCGATGAGGCCTCCACCGACCGCGAACGCCCCCGCCACACCGGCCCGGCGCAGCACATCGCGGCGGGTCAGGGCCGGCCGCTGCTCAGCGGCGCGCTCCGAGGGCTCGGGCCTCGAACCGTCGTCCCGGGGCTCCTGTTCCATCAGCCCGCAGCGCCCAGGCCAGCTGTCACTCCCAATACGGCGAGCCAGGCCAGTAGCCCCCCACCGACGTAGGTCGCGGCCAGCCAGCGCGGCAGCGACGGAGTGCTGAGCAGGTAACCGGCTGCCCCGACGACCGGGACGACCAGCACCGCCAGGGACCACCCGACGGCGGCCGACCGGCCGACCTCCTGCGCGCCGACCCGTCGGGACAGGTCCCAGAGTGCGACGGCGATCCACGCACCGAGGACCGCGAAGGGCAACACCGTCGCGTACAGCCCGATCATCACCTGCAGCGCACCCATCACGTGACCTCTCGTCGATCTGTGTCCAGCGGTGGAGCTGATGCCAGCGCAGCCCTCACAGCAGCAGCTCGCACCACAATCTTCGCCGCATCCTTCGCCGCAGCCTTCGCCGTGGCGTTCACAGCAGCCCTCCGACCATCGCGGCTGCCGCGAGGAGCACCGCAGCCACCAGCGCCGCACCGGCCACGCTGACCCAGCGCAGCCACCGCGGCAGCGAGGAGCCGCCGGCCAGCAGGTAGGCCGGGGCGCCGACGAACGGCACCACCAGCACGCCCGCGATCCAGGCGAGCTTCGGTCCCCCGCCCAGGTCGTCACGGCGGGCGAGGTCGAGCAGTGCCAGCGCCATCCAGGCAACCACCAACGCGAACGGCGCCAGCCATCCGAGCACGCCGTACAACGTCGAGAAGCCGCCGAGGCCGAAGGGCACCCCGGCCAGCAGTAGCACTGCGTCCTGGTCGGCAGCTACGCCGTCCGGGGAGGGCGGCACCTCGATGTCAGCGAGGTCCAACCCGACACTGGCGAACACGTCCACGGCGGGAACCACCGGCGCCTCGGCACCTTCCGGCAGCAGCGGCTGGTCCGGCGGGTGCGGTGTGTCCCGGTAGTCGTTGTTCGGCTGGAGGCCGAACTCGCTCTCGGCGACCAGACCGACGAAGGACAGGGCCGGGGCGAGGTGCGACCGCGAGGGCAGACGGAAGGCGCCTCGGTCGGGGTCGGCGGTCTCGGCGTGGGCGCCTGCAACCGCTCCCGGACCGCATCCCGCCACCGACTCGAGGGCGGCGGGCACGGTGCGCTCGGGGTCGTTGCCGGAGAAGCAGTTCCCGGTCAACGCCGGACCCGCCAAGGCCAGGTCGGCGTACCCGGACGCCTCGATGACGTTGTCCGTGACGACGTTGCCGCCGCTCATCCAGAAGTTGCGGCTGAGGTTGGGCCCGACCGTCACGCCGGTGCGCTCGTGGTTCACGATCCGGTTGCGGGTCACCAGCGTGTCCATGCCGCCGGTGAGCAGCACCCCGTTGCCGAAAGCGGACCACTGCAGGGCGAGCGCCGGCGCCTCGCGGCTGTCGTTGTCGTGGATCAGGTTGCCGGCGATCGTCACCCGACCGAAGGGAGGCAGGCGTTGGGAGTCGAGCGTGTTGGGCACGATCCCGGAGACGTTGTGCCGCCATACCGAGTTCACGATGAACACGTCCGAGGCGTTGGTCCCGGAGTAGCCCATCCCGTTGTTCTCGGCGACCACGTCGGTGAGGACCGCGTCGCACGGATCGCACTGTCCAACGTAGAAGCCGGCGTCCTTCGAGCCGCTGGCGTAGCTGTGCTCGAACAGTCCGTCGGTCGAGTCGAAGGAGTAGATGCCGTAGATCCCGTTGTTGATCGAGGTGAGGTAGGAGCCGCGGTACCCACGCACGGCCGTCCAGTAGATGCCGTTGCCCGTGGTGTTGCGAACGGTGAGATTCTCGACCGCGACCCCGTCAGCCGCCACGGTGTTGATCCCGATCGGCCGCTCGTGCTCGCCGTCGATGATGACGGCGTTGCGATCGGTACCGCGAACGGTCAGGTAGGGCGTCCCGATATCGACCTGTTCCTTGTAGACGTAGCGACCGTCATCGGCGAGGTGCTCGGGGGTCTCCGGCGCCGGATCGATCAGCACCAGATCACCCGGGTCGGCAGCATCCACGGCGTTCTGGATCGTCGGATGATCCTGTGGGACCCGTCGGGTTGCGCCCGTCCAGTCCGTGACCGGTTCGGTGGGCGCAGCCTCCCCTGCCGCCTGGTAGGGCACGTCCCCGACGACCAGCGTCGCCGCCATCCCCGAGGAGCCGTCGTCCGGCGCGTGCAGAGAGCAGTAGAACCGGTAGACACCCGGATCATCGAAGGTGATGACGACCTCTTCGCCCGGATCCATCAGATCGAGGCGATCGCCGCCGACCGCCTCTCCGGTCGACCAGGCACCGTCGACATCGATCGCGTTGTGCGGCACGAGGCCGCGGTTGCTGAACCGTATGGCCTCACCCTCGCCGATGCGGGTCACCTCGCGGTCGAAGAAGTTGTCCTCCATCCCGATGGTCCGGGCGTACTCCGGTCCGCCGGAACACGCCCCCGCGAGCAGGCCGACCGCGGCGATGGCCGCCACCAACAGCGCCCGCGGGATCCTGCTCCCGTGACGTCGCGCACGTGTGGACCGCCCCACCACTGACCTCCCTCGGGAACCACTGGCGGCCACCACCGCCCGACGTTTCAGCCCGGAACGATAGCAATCCGAACGTTCCGTGTCGGTGTGCGGTCGGTGGCCCGCGACCACGACGTGGGCCGTCCCGACGAGCGGCACGCCCTGAGCGCCTTCGCCGCGACCCGGGGACGCCAGCCGGCCACCGCTGACCGCCTCAGGCCCCCAGCCGCGCCAGGTGGACCAGCCGGGGACGCCAGCCGGCCACGACTGGCCGGCTCATTCCCACGGTCCCCAGCGAACGGCGGCAGCGCGCGCGGCGAGTGGCAGGAGCGCGCGGCGGCAGGCGGCAGGGCGCGCGCGGCGACCGGCGAAGCGACGGTGTGCCGGGAGAGGG
>JAWLDJ010000134.1:0-5873 GCA_041686695.1 Nitriliruptoraceae bacterium | reverse complement strand
CTGCTCGCGATCCTCGGGATCAGCTGGCGCTACGTCGCCGAGCACCGCTTCTTCCAGGGCGAGTACTACTTCCTGCTGCTGACCTCGTTCATCGGCATGTTGTTGATGCCCTCATCGCGTGACCTGATCATGCTGTTCGTCGCGCTCGAGACCGTGTCGATCCCGGCCTTCGTCATGGTGGGCATGCGCAAACGGGATCTCTACTCGTCCGAGTCCGCCCTGAAGTTCTTCCTGATCGGGGTCCTGTCCGTGGCCCTGATGCTGTTCGGCATGTCGATGCTGTACGGCTTCGCCGGCACCACCGACCTGGTCGGGATCGCCGCCGCCATCTCGGGGGAGACCGCGTCCGTGCCGCTGCTGCTCGGCAGTGTCATGCTCGTGATCGTCGGCTTCGGGTTCAAGATCTCGGCCGTGCCGTTCCACTTCTGGGCGCCCGACACCTACGCCGGCGCTCCCATGCCGGTCGCTGCCATGCTGGCCGTGGCATCGAAGGCGGCGGGCTTCGCCGGCCTGGTGGTCGTGGCCTTCGTCGCCTTCGAGCCGGTCGCCGACGTGTGGGGGCCCGTCCTCGGTGTCCTCGCCATCCTCACGATGACCGTGGGGAACCTGATCGCCCTGCAGCAGCGGGATCTGATCCGACTGCTCGCCTACTCCTCGGTCGGGCAGGCCGGCTACATCCTGGTCCCGTTCGGCCTCGCCCGCACCGGCCCGGGGGCCGAGGCGGTGAACGCGGCCGCGATCGAGGCGGTGCTGTTCTACCTCATCGCCTACGCGGTGATGAACATCGGGGCCTTCGGTGTCGCGATCGCGGTCGAGCGACGCACCGGCTTGCGTTCGATCGCCGACTACGCCGGCCTCTCCGGTCGCAGCCCGTTGCTGGCCATGGGCATGACCGTGTTCCTGCTGAGCCTCGGCGGTGCGCCGTTGACCGTCGGCCTGTGGGCCAAGTTCGCGATCATCGAGGCGATCGCGGTGGACATCACCCTGTTCGGCGTGGTGCTCGCGTCCTTCCTCGTGATCAACTCGGTCATCGCCTTCTTCTACTACCTGCGGGTCGTGCGGACGATGTGGATGGACGCGGCGCCGGCTGGGCTGCCCAGGCTCCAGCCCGGGTTCAACCTCTCGGCGGTGGTCGTGGTGCTCATGGTCGGCACGGTCGTGCTCGGTGTGCTGCCGGGTCTGGTCACCGGTTTCTCCAGCGTGGTCAGTCTGGTCGCGGCGAGCTGACCCTGGCCCCGGCGCAGCGACGAGCCGTCCTGACGTCGACCTGCCTCGAACCTGAGTCGCATGGCGGCAGCACCGCTGTGTCCACGATCGTCGACGCCTCTCCCCGAGGCGCCGCGGCGGCCTACCGTCGCCCTTCGATCGCGGTCCGGCACGGTGACAGCGGACGCCCTCTCGGTGTCCAGAAGACGGAGGCGGAGCACGATGTTCAAGAGCGCGAAGACGTTCGTGCTGCTGGCGGGGTTGACGGGCGTCCTGTTGTGGGTCGGCGCACTGCTGGATGCCGGGACGGGCTCCAACACCTTCCTGACCCTGATGCTGATCGTGTCCCTGGGCATGAACTTCGTCAGCTACTTCTACTCCGACCGCATCGCGGTGAGGATGGCGCGCGCCGAACCGGTCGACCCGGCGCGCCATGCCGACATCGTCGAGATGGTCGAGCGGCTGGCGGAGCGGGCCGGTGAACCGATGCCGAAGCTGTACGTGAGTCCCTCACCGCAGCTCAACGCCTTCGCGACCGGAAGGAACCCACGGAACGCCGCCGTGGTCGTCAACCAGGGCCTGTACCAGGCGCTGAGCCCCGAGGAACTCGAGGGGGTGCTCGGCCACGAGCTGCAGCATGTCTACAACCGGGACATCCTGATCGGCTCGGTGGCGGCGGCCATCGGCACGATGATCACCTACCTGGCCTTCGCTCTGCGGTGGATCCCGCTCTTCGGCTCGAACGACGGCAAGGGCCCGAACCCGCTGGTCGCTCTCGCGGTCTCCATCATCGCGCCCATCGTGGCCCTGATCATCCAGGCCTCCATCACCCGCTCCCGGGAGTCGCTCGCCGACCACACCGGCGCCGAGTTGACCGGGAACCCGCTGGCCCTGGCCAGTGCGCTCGCCAAGCTGGAGGCCGGCGCACGTGATCCGAGGCGGCTCAGAGCCGGGGGCACACCGGCGGAGACCAACCAGGCGATGCAGCACCTGTTCATCGCGGCGCCGTTCGGAGGCCGGGCAGCGAGCAAGCTCTTCTCCAGCCATCCGCCGATCCCCGAGCGGATCGCGGCGCTGGAGGAACAGGCCCGCCGTATGGGCCAACTGGGGCCGGGACAGCGGTTCGACCTCGGCTGAGTCACGGCAGGCGTGGAGCGGTCCGGCGCGCAGCGGGCGTGGCGATCGGCGTCACGGTGTCGAGGGCCCCGCGACCCGGTCGCTGGCATCGTCGTCGCGCTCCGCCTCACGGCGGATCCACCAGGTCACCAGGCCGATCATGGCGGCGAAGAGCGCGACGCCGACGACCGTGAGCCACACGCCGCCCTCCTCGTAGGCACGGCCGAGCCCGAGCCCGACCCCCACGGCCATCGCGAAGGCGAGCAGCGCACCGATGCCATCGGCCAGCAGGTAGCGCGGGGCCGACACCGCAGAGGTGCCCGCCGCTGCGGCCAGCACGGTCGGTGGCATCGCGGCGATCCGGCCGATCAGGGCGATGGCTGGACCCCGCTTCGCGAGCACGCGCTGAGCCAGCTCGAGCTGGCGGGGCGGGATCGCCCGGTGCAACCACGCCGGCCCCGATGCTTCGGCCAGCAGGGTCCGGTAGGCGCGGCCGACGACGAAGAAGGCCGTGACCGCCAGTACTCCCAGCGGGAGGTAGGCCAGCAACAGGGGCAGGATGCCAGGCTCACCGAGGTAGCGCGTCTGGCCGCCGCCGACCAGCAGGAACTCCTTCTGGGGGCGGAGCAGGACCAGCAGGGTGATGTCGTTGCGGATCAGGAACGGGATCAACGGCACCGCCCCCAACGGGATGGCGAAGCGGAGCACGACCACCGTCAGCGCCAGTCGCCGCCACCAGGCGGAGCCGCTCGCGCCGCCCGCAGCGTCCTGGTCCAGCGCGGTCATCTCGCACCTCGATCCGGTGGTGGTTGGCGCGTCTCGCCGGCGTCGGTGCGCCTGCCTGCCCCGATTCCCGCGAGACGGGGATGGCCATGCCGTTGCGATCCGGCCTGGGCGTGACCCGGCCCAGTGTGCCACTCGACCCGGAGCGCTCGGTGTCCTCCTTCCCATTCGGAGGGATCCGGCATGGGGGTTCGGTTCGGTGCGACGGTCGCCAGCTCATGCCGCACAGGCGTCGTTGCAGCTACCTGCCCAGCGTGGGGGTCGCTCGGGTTGGCCGGCATCCGCGGTCGGGCGGGTGAGGTTGCGTGGGGCGGCCTGCGGCCCCGCGGATGCCGGGCTCGCCGAGATCCTCGCGGCGCTTCGGCCTCTGCGCGGCCTCGCCCGGGTCTGACTGAGCGTGGAGGACGAAACCCCGCCCGGTGTGGTTGACCGGGGGATGCTCCTCGTGGTGTTGGCGCTCGTCTCGGCCCGCTCGTTCCTGCACTACGGATTCGGTAGCCCGTCCCGGCCTTGCCTGCGGGAGGAGTTCGCGCGGCACGGCTTGCCGGCGATCCGCATCTTCGTCGGCGTGATGGAGTTGCTCGGTGGCGCCGCGATCCTCCTGGGACTCGCCTATGCCCCCCTGGGGGCGCTCGGTGCTGCCGGCCTGAGCCTGCTGATGGTCCTGGGCCTCGTCGTCCGGCTGAGGATCCACGACGCACCTCGCCTGATGCTGCCTGCCGCCTCGCTCGGCGGGCTGAACGCCGTGCTCGTGGTGCTCTTGCTCAGCTCGTGACGTCCTCGTCCGGCTCGGCTTCGTCGTTCAGGATCGCCGAGATCGTTGCCAGCGAGAAGACCGACAGGGCGGGCAGGTACCGCTTCACCGGATCGCCGACCTTGATGTGCATGCCGATGGCGCCCAGCATCAACGCAGCGAGACCGATGGAAGCGGGCCGCACGACCCGGGGCACCGTGTGCCCCACCAGCATCAGGACCGCCAGGCTCACCTTCGCGGCACCGACCGCATACATCGTGTTCTCGGAGAGCCCGTACTCCTCGAACTCCTCCTTCATGTTCGTGGCATCCCCGCCTCGATAGCCGGTGTCCTTGTTGAACCGGTTGAACCAGACGTTCAGGATCCAGAGCGCAGCTGCGGTCTGTGCCAGTTTGCCGATCACGTTCATGAGTGTTGGGGCCCTTCGGTGGTCGGCGCCGACGATAGTACGAGCTAGCTTGCTGATCGGGAACGGCGCCGCCCCGGACGAGGTCCGGGTCGAGTGCCTGCTGCCTCAGGAGCTCGTTGCTGCTTGGGGAGGTACTTGGCAGGTCTCGCAGACGTAGGCCCATCGACCGGCGAGGTCGTAACGTCGGATCGGGGACTCGCAGCGGCGGCAGCGCTCCTGCCGGTAGACGTAGGTCGCGTCGCTGCGACGCATGCGCGACCGGGGCCGCCCGATCTCTGCCGGGTCGGTGGTGACGATGCGTCGTTCCCGGACGCCGCGCCGCAGCCAGGACACCAGTGTTGCCCAGATCGCGTCGAAGCGCTCGCGTTCGAGTGCCCGCGCGGGCAGGTCGGGGTGGATCCCGTGGACGAACAGCACCTCGGCCCGGTAGACGTTGCCCACCCCGGCGAGCACGCGCTGATCCATGAGCGCTCGTCCGATGCCGACCGAGCGGCGCTGCAGTGCCGCCCACGCTCGTTCGGGGTCGGCGTCCGGTCTGATCGGGTCGGGCCCGAGCCGCGCGCGCAGCAGTGCGACCTCGTCGGGGGTCAGCAGCTCACAGGCCGTCGCGCCCACCAGATCGGTCGTCCGGCGCTCGCCGATGATGCGGTAGCGCGTCGTCGTGCGCGGCTCGGGCGGTGGCGGGTCATGGACGAAGAAGCGGCCGAACAGGCCGAGGTGGATGTGCACCCAACGGTCACCCTCGTAGCGATGGAACAGGTGCTTGCCGTGGGCGTCGGTGGCCTCGAGCGTCGCACCGTCGAGCAACGAGGCTGCGGCCTCGAAGCGTCCCTGGGGTGAGGCCACGCGCACCGGCTGTCCCGCGAACCAGCTGGCGTGGTCGCGGGCGAGGCGGTGGATCGTGTGGCCTTCGGGCACCGGGTCACTCCGTGGAGACGACGAGGAGGCACACCTCGGTGCCACGAAGCGTTCGGAGCGGCGCGCTACTTGTAGTTGGTGAACCGCAGTGGGGCGTCGTGCTCCTTGGCCGTCACCATCCGCTGGATCTCCTGGAGGTCGTCGCGCTTCTTTCCGGCCACCCGGATCCGATCACCCATGTTGGTCGGGGTCACCTTGAGCTTGGTGGCCTTGATGTCCTTCACCAGCTGTTTGCCCAGGTCCGGCGGCAGCGAGGTCACGAGCTGCACGTCGATGCGGCTGCGCCCGCCGTGGACGTCCCGCGGCTCGGCGACGTCCAGTGCCTTGAGCGACACCTTGCGCTTGACGCACTTGTCCCGCAGCACCTCCAGCGCGGCCCGTGCGCGGTCCTCGCTCGACGACTCGACCTGGATCGCTTCGTCACCGGACCAGGCGATCACGGTGTCGGTGTCCCGGAAGTCGAAGCGGGTGGCGACCTCTCGAGCCGCCTGGTTGATGGCGTTGTCGACCTCCTGGCGGTCGACACCCGCCTCGATGTCGAAGCTGGACTCTGCCATCGTCGTCCTCCTCATCCTCATCGCTCGGCCGCGGGTCGGTGAGCCTACTTCCCGACCGGAACCGAGCGGTTCGGGTCCGTGCGCACCGGCACGCCCGAGGTCCATCGCCACGGGGCGTCGATGCACGCCG
>JAWLDJ010000133.1:0-5889 GCA_041686695.1 Nitriliruptoraceae bacterium | reverse complement strand
CTGCACGACATGATGGAGGCGGAGGAGCTCGTCAACCACGTCGATCGGGGCACGATCGAGATCGCGCCCCTGGCCTACATGCGCGGTCGGACCCTCAACGATGCGTTCATCGTGCTCGACGAGGCCCAGAACACCACGCCCGAACAGATGAAGATGTTCCTCACCCGGATCGGGTTCAACTCCAAGGCCGTCGTCACGGGTGACGTGAGTCAGGTCGATCTGCCCACCGGTTCACGTTCGGGCCTGCGCATCGTCGGGGAGATCCTGGACGGGATCGAGGGTGTCGCCTTCTCCCGCCTGCGCTCCGGGGACGTCGTCCGTCATCACATCGTGCAACGCATCGTCGAGGCCTACGAGGCCTACGACGAGGCGCAGGAGGAGCCAGCGGCCAGCCCGGCCTCCGGTGCCCCCACGGCGGGGAGCTGACCGTGGCTGTCTACCTGGCCGATGAGCAGTCAGCACCGGTCGATGGCGAGGACCTGGTCGATCTGGCCCGACACGTGCTCGCCAGCCAGCGTGTCCCCGAGGACATGGAGGTGGCGTTGCTGCTGGTCGATCGGGAGACGATCACCCGGTTGAACGCCACGCACATGGGCCAGACGGGGCCCACCGATGTGCTGGCCTTCCCCATCGACGAACCCGGCGAGTCGCCACCGGATGCCCCGTCGATCCTCGGTGACGTCGTGCTGTGTCCGGTCGTCGCCTCGGAGCAGGCACCCGAGTTCGGCCGTTCGCCCCGCGAGGAGCTGCGGCTGCTGACGGTCCACGGACTGCTGCACCTGCTCGGTTGGGATCACGCGACACCGCAGGAGGAGCGCGACATGTTCGCGCTCACCGACGCTCTCCTGGCCAGCCACGAGCGCGAGGTCGGTCGCAGGTGAGTGGCCAACCGAGCATCATCGGGCTCGCCGCGGTGGTCGTGTTCTTCGTGGTCATCGCGCTGCTGGCGGCGGTCGAGACGGTCGTGAGCCGGATGGACGTCGTCCGTGCCCTGCGGCTGCTCGAGGAGGACGAGGAGGGGCCGGAGGCGGCACGCGCGACGGCGCTGCTGTGGCTCACCGAGCACCGCGCCGAGGCGTTGGACGCCCTGCTGGCGGCCACCGTCATCGCACGGGTCGGCCTGGCCACCCTGGTCACCGCGCTGGTGCTCGCGGTCACCTCGGCGTGGTGGTGGGTGGCGGCAGCGGCCGCCGGCACGGTCGCGCTCAGCCTCATCGTCACCGAGGTCGTTCCCCGGACCGTGGTGCTGCGGCATCTGGACCAGGCCGGGCTCGTGCTCGCCCGCCCGGGCCGGTTGCTGGTGCGCCTGTTCGGACCCATCAGCACGGCCTCGGTCGCGCTCGGTCGGGCGCTGGTGCCGAGACGTCACGAGGTGTCGGGGCCCCACGCCGGTGACGACGAGCTGCGGGCGCTCAGCGAGGAGGTGGAGGAGGACGCCGGCGAACTGGAGGCCGAGGAGCGCGCGATGATCCGCTCCATCTTCGAGCTGGGCGAGACCCTGGTGCGCGAGGTCATGGTGCCGCGTCCGGACGTGATCAGCGTGCCGGAGGACGCATCGATCGGCGAGGTGGTCCGGGTCGTGGTGGACGGCGGCTACTCGCGGCTGCCGGTCCACGCTGCGGGCGAGGTCGACCACATCGTGGGGGTGGTCTACGCCAAGGACCTGCTCCGGCGTCTGGCGACCCAGCCGGAGCTGAACGGCTGGAGCGACCTGAGCCGGCAGCCGACCTTCGTGCCGGAGACCAAACGGTGCGACGAGCTGCTGCGCGAGCTGCAGTCCCAGGCCGTCCACCTCGCCGTGGTGATCGACGAGTACGGCGACGTCGTCGGGTTGGTCACGATCGAGGACGTCCTCGAGGAGATCGTCGGGGAGATCGTCGACGAGCACGACCAGGAGGAGCAGCTGGTCGAGCCGCTCGACGACGGGCGGTTCCGCATCGACGCCCGCCTCGGCGTCGACGACCTCAACGAACTCCTCGGCACCGAGCTGCCCGAGGAGGGGTGGGACACCGTGGGCGGGCTGGTGTTCGGCACCCTCGGCCGTGTCCCGCGCTCCGGCGAGCGGGTCGAGCTCGATGGCACGACGATCGAGGTGGAGGTGTTGCAGGGCCGGCGGGTCGCCAAGGTGGTGGTCGCGGTGGCGTCGACCGAGCCGGCGGACGACGACGAGGACGGCGATGCCGGCGACGAGGCCGGCGACGACACGGGGGCTGGCGAGGCCGTGGACGAGGTGGCCCGCGCGGCAGCGGAGCAGCAGGACGAGGCCAGGGCCACCGATGGGGCCCGAGGTCCCACCGATCGGGGACCTGCGGCTGCACACCGGGACACCTCGACGTCGTAGCGTCGGCTGCGACGACCGCGTGCGCCCGCGCCGTGCGCTACTCGAGAGGTGTCCGATGGCAGCAACGACCGTGTCCACCGCCAGCAGTGAGCCGGAGGCCTCCGGCGAGCGGCCTCGGCCCGCGATCGCCACCCTGGACGGGAACGAGGCCGCCGCCCGGGTCGCGTACCGGTGTTCGGAGACGGTCGCGATCTACCCCATCACCCCGTCCTCGCCGATGGGTGAGTACGCCGACGCCCAGGCCTCCGAAGGCGTGCCGAACCTGTGGGGGGCGGTGCCCTCGGTGGTCGAGATGCAGTCCGAGGGCGGCGCCGCTGGTGCGCTGCACGGAGCGGTGCAGGCCGGCTCGCTGGGGACGACCTTCACGTCGTCGCAGGGGCTGCTGCTGATGCTGCCCAACCTGTTCAAGATCGCCGGCGAGCTCACGCCGGCGGTGATCCACGTGGCCGCGCGCACGGTGGCCACCCACGCTCTGTCGATCTTCGGGGACCACTCCGATGTCATGGCGGCGCGCTCCACGGGTTGGACGATGCTGGCCTCCAACTCCCCGCAGGAGGCCCAAGACATGGCGGCCGTCGCCCATGCGGCGACCCTGGCGACCCGCCTGCCCGTCATGCACTTCTTCGACGGCTTCCGCACCTCGCACGAGCTGAACCGGGTCGAGCTCCTCGAGGACGACGACCTCCGGTCCCTGCTCGTGGAGGAGGACCTGCTCCTGCACCGTCAGCGTGCCCTCGACCCGGACCAGCCGAGCCTGCGGGGCTCGGCACAGAACCCCGACGTGTTCTTCCAGGCCCGTGAGGCCATCAACCCCTTCGTCGCGGCCGTGCCCGAGTCCGTGCAGTCGATCATGGACACCTTCGCCGAGCGCACGGGACGGCGGTACGAGCTGGTCGAGTACCACGGTGCCCCGGACGCGGAGCGGGTCGTGGTGCTGATGGGTTCCGGCGTGGGTCCGGTCCGCCAGGTGGTCGATCACCTCGTCTCGCAGGGCGAGAAGGTCGGAGCGCTGGTGATCCGTCTGTTCCGACCGTTCCCGGTCGAGGCCTTCCTCGATGCCCTTCCCGACACCGCCGCACGCATCGCGGTCCTCGATCGCACCAAGGAGCCGGGCGCCACGGCGGAGCCACTGCTGCAGGACGTCCTGGTCTCGGTGGCCGACCGGTACAGCTCCGGGGTCGGTGACGAGCTCCCCACGGTGATCGGCGGTCGCTACGGGCTCTCCAGCAAGGAGTTCACCCCGGCGATGGTCGCGGCGGTCTTCGACGAGCTGGCGGCAGAGACCCCGAAGCGGCGCTTCACGGTCGGCATCGTCGACGACGTGACCGACCTCTCGCTCGACGTGGACCGCAGCTTCCAGCTCCCGCGCCTGGACAAGGACCTCGCGGCGATCTTCCACGGCCTCGGCTCCGACGGCACGGTCGGTGCGGCCAAGAACACCACCAAGATCCTCGCCGAGGGGCTCGGCCGGTACAGCCAGGCCTACTTCGTGTACGACTCCAAGAAGTCCGGTGCGGTCACGGCCTCGCACCTGCGGGTCTCCGAGGAGCCGATCGACTCGACCTACCTGGTCGAGCAGGCGGACTTCATCGGCGTCCACCAGTTCGGGTTGCTCGAGAAGCTGGAGGTCCTGCGCGAGGCCAAGCAGGACGGCATCGTGCTGCTGAACTCGCCCTTCTCCCCCGAGGACGTCTGGGACCGGCTGCCTCGCGACGTGCAGCAGATCATCCTCGACCGCGACCTCGAGCTGCACGTCATCGACGGGCACGGCATCGCCCGGTCGGTGGGTCTCGGCGGTCGTATCAACACCGTCATGCAGACCGCCTTCTTCCTGGTCAGCGGGGTGCTTCCCCGGGAGGAGGCCCTGGAGGCGATCCGCGGTGCCGTGCGCAAGAGCTACGGCGACTTCGGTGAGAAGGTCGTGACCAAGAACCTCGATGCGGTCGAGGCGGCGACCGAGGCGATCTTCCGGGTGGACATCCCGGGCGAGGCGACCTCGCACCTGCACCGCGCGGACCCGATCGACCGGGCGCTGGAGCTGCTGCCGCTGGAGCACGACGACGTCTCCGGCTTCGTCGAGCGGGTCACGGCCCGGCTGCTCGCCGGCGAGGGCGAGCTGCTGCCCGTCTCCGCCCTGCCCGTGGACGGTGCCTTCCCGACGGGCACGGCCCGTTTCGAGAAGCGCTCCATCGCCCAGGAGGTCCCCACCTGGGATCCGGACATCTGCATCAGCTGTGGCAAGTGCGCCATCGTCTGCCCCCACGCCGCGATCCAGATCAAGGTGTTCGAGGAGGAGGAGCTCGAGGGGACACCCGACAGCTACCTGTCCCGGCCGTTCAAGGACCGTGACCTCAAGGGTATGCACATCACCGTGCAGGTCGCTCCCGACGACTGCACCGGTTGCGGTGTGTGCGTCGAGACCTGCCCGGCCGTCAGCCGCAGCGACGTCGGCCACAAGTCCATCGACATGACGCCGATCGACGAGCTGGTGGCCAGCGCCAACGGCGACGGTGAGCAGGGGGAGGCCGAGGGCCGCACCGTGCTCGAGCTCGAGCGTGAGCGGTTCAAGGCCTTCCAGGCGATCCCGTACCCGGACCGCAGCGAGATCCGCAGCGACACGGTCAAGCACACCCAGACGCTGCAGCCGCTGTTCGAGTTCTCCGGTGCCTGTGCCGGGTGTGGGGAGACGCCCTACATCAAGCTGATGAGCCAGCTGTTCGGCGACCGCTCGGTGATCGCCAACGCGACGGGCTGCTCGTCGATCTACGGCGGCAACCTGCCGACCACCCCCTACGGCACCAACGCCGACGGACGCGGGCCGGCCTGGTCGAACTCGCTGTTCGAGGACAACGCGGAGTTCGGCCTCGGCATCCGGCTCGCGATCGACGAGAGCCGCGAACTGGCCCGTCACCTGCTGCAGGTGCTGGCCGCCGAGGTGGGTGACGATCTGGTCACCGCGCTGCTGACGGCCGAGCAGGCGGACGAGGCCGGCCTGCAGGCCCAGCGCGATCGGGTCGCCGAGCTCAACCGCCGGCTGGAGGGCGTGAACGGCGAACGCGCCGGTGCTGCCCGCCACCTCGCCGCCATCTCCGGCACGCTGGTCCGTCGCGACGTCTGGATCGTCGGTGGCGACGGGTGGGCCTACGACATCGGCTTCGGTGGGCTGGACCACGTCCTGGCCTCGGGAGCGGACGTCAACATCCTGGTGCTCGACACCGAGGTGTACTCCAACACCGGCGGGCAGGCCTCCAAGGCCACGCCCCGTGCCGCGGTGGCGAAGTTCGCCACGGCGGGCAAGGGTGCACCGAAGAAGGATCTCGGGATCCTCGCGATGCAGTACGGCCACGTGTACGTCGCCAAGATCGCGTTGGGCGCCAACGAGATGCAGACGCTGAAGGCCATGCGCGAGGCCGAGGCGTGGCCCGGCCCGTCGTTGCTGCTGGCCTACTCGACCTGCATCGCTCACGGCGTGGACATGCGGGACTCGATGAAGCGGATGGACCTGGCCGTCAAGACCGGGTACTGGCCGCTGTTCCGCTACCACCCGG
>JAWLDJ010000132.1:0-5949 GCA_041686695.1 Nitriliruptoraceae bacterium | reverse complement strand
GCGACGGACGACGACGCGGACGCGACGGACGACGAGACCGCGCCGGCCCTCGACCCACTCCAGGGCCTGGCGCTCGAGACCGTGGCGGACGGCTTCGACGGCCCCATCGGGGTCAGCAGCGAACCCGGCGGCGATCGTCTCGTGGTGATCGAGCGGACCGGACGGGCATGGCTGGTCGATCCGGACGCGGGTGTGCTGGCCGACCCGCTGCTCGATCTCAGCGGCGAGGTGACCGCGGCCAGCATCGAGCAGGGACTGCTCGGGCTCGCCTTCCACCCCGACTGGCCTGCCGACGACCGCGTCTTCCTCTACCACTCGTTGCCCGGCAACGACAACGTCCTGGTCGCCTACCGGCGCGACGGCGCTGACCCCGACCGGCTCGACCCGGCCTCGCGGCAGGTCCTGCTCACCGTCGACAAGGAGCCGGACAAGGTCCGGCACAACGGTGGACATGTCCTGTTCGGTCCGGACGGTCTGCTCTACGTCTCGGTCGGTGATGCGGCCCGCGCGAGCGTGAACGGCCAGGACCCGTCGACCCTGCCCGGCACGATCCTGCGCATCGACGTGGACGGAGGCGATCCCTACGCCATCCCGTCGGACAACCCCTTCGCCGACGGTGGCGACGGCGCTCCCGAGGTGTGGTGGTACGGGCTGCGCAACCCCTGGCGGTTCTCGATCGACACGGCCACGGGTCTGGCCTACGTCGCCGACGTCGGCCAGGAGAGCGTCGAGGAGGTCAACGTCGTCCCGCTCGAGGAGGGAGGCACCAACTTCGGCTGGCCCGCCCGCGAGGGTTCCCTCCCCTTCTACGACACCGAGCCGCACAGTCCGGTCACCGCACCCGTCTTGGAGGTCGCCCACGACGAGCAGGAACGGGGCTGCTCGATCACCGGTGGGGTCGTCTCACGCGGCGAGGCCATCCCCGAGGTGGCGGGCCGGTACTGGTACGCCGACTGGTGTCACGGCTGGATCCGTAGCTTCGTGTGGGACGGGGAGGCGGCCGGCGACGTGCAGGACCACTCCGAGGAACTGGCGGTCGGCAACGTCGCCAGCTTCGGACTGGATGCGAACGGCGAGGTCCTCATCGTCGACTGGGCCGGCGGCACCGTCCACCGGCTCGTCGCCCGGCGCTGACGCGGACGACGACCGAACCGACCCTCCAGCACCCGGCCGCTGACCACCTCGCCGCCGACGGCTACCGTCAGGTCCCCCGCCAGGAGCCACAGATGCCCGAGGAGCGGTTCCCGTTCGCCTTCGATCCCCGCTTCCGGCGGCTGTTGGCCCTGCTCGGGATCAGGCCATCCAACAGCGAGGTGGTGCTCACCGACACCGCGTTCACGGCCCGCTTCGGCAGGTTCCGGGCCCACACGCCGGTGGAGAACCTCGAGGACGTCCGGGTGACGCACGACTACCGGTGGTTCAAGGCGATCGGTCCCCGTGGGTCGGCGGCCGACCGCGGCGCGACCTTCGGCTCCAACACCCGTGCCGGGGTGTGCGTGTGCTTCCACGAGCCGATCACCGCGTTGCTGGGGCGGTGGCTACGCCACCCCGCGCTGACGGTGACGGTCGCCGACCCCGGCGGCCTCGCGGCGGCGATCCGGCAGCGGATCGATGCGTCCCGCCAGGACAGCTGAGCGGCTCAGTCGGGCCTGGAACGCGTTCGAGCCGCCGAGCGGGCACGCTCCACCAGCCGACGCTCCTCAGCACGGCTCTCCGCCATGTCCCAGGGCCAGCGGCCGTCGGTCTCGACCTCGATCGCCCAGCTCAGGAAGGTCCGGATCAGCACGAGGAGCCCGAGCGCCGCGATGTTCGTCAGGGTGAGTTCGAGAGCGACCGTGAGGATGATGTCGGCCGCGATCAGGACCTCCAGTCCGAGCAGTAGCACCCGTCCGAGACCGATCCGGGTCTCGATGAACACCGTCTCCCATGGCCGTCGCTGGAGCCGACGCAGTACGGCCCGACCGAGCACGGCCGCGACCCCGAGCGCCAGGATCGCCACCGCCACCAGTTCGATCGCGATGACGGTGACCGAGAGCACGCGTTCGTAGTCCACCGATCCTCCGAGCCAGCGAGATGTGGGGTCATCGAACCACACCCATGGACCCGCCCGAGGCGGCGATGGACGCACGACGGAGCCGAGACGCGACGCGCAACGCCCACGTCCGGGACCGCCGACCCCACCCGGACCCCCGGTAGCGTCCCGGGGCGACCTGGCGTCGAAGGACCCGGCCGCACACCGGCCGAGCACCCCCTGCTGCGGTGCCACCGCACGCCAGCGCAACGACCCCCACCAGCACGATCCCGCCCGCCCACACCCGGAGGCCGCGCATGCCCGAGCGCCCGAGCCTCGTGGCCGCCAGGTTCCTGGCTCGCGAGAACCGGTTCGTGGTCACGGCTGCACGTGACGACGGCGAGGTGGTCCGTGCCTACCTGCCCAACACCGCACGGCTCCACGACCTGCTCGTTCCGGGAGCACGGATCCTGCTGGCACCGAACGCCGACCCGTCACGGCGCACCCGGTGGACCCTGACCCGGGTGTGGGACGGCACGTGGGTGGCCCTGGTGGCCGCTGCCGCCACCGATCTGCTCGTCCGCCACCTCGAGGCCGGCGGTGGGCTGTCGGGCTGGCCCGCGGTCGTCGACCATCGTCGCGAGGTCACCTCTGGCCGGCACCGGTTCGATCTGGAGCTGACACTGGCCGATGGGCGACGGGCCCTGGTGGAGGTCAAGTCGCTCAGTCGGGCACGCGAGCGCGTCGCTGCGCTGTCGAGCACGCCCTCGAGGCGGGGCACCAGCCAGCTGGCCGAACTCGCCCGCTCAGCCGCCAGGGGCGTCCCCGCCGCGGTGGTGTTCGTCGTCCAGCGCGACGACGTGGACGTGCTGGACCTGTCGGCCCCGGCCGACGAGGCGTGGCGCGCCGCGGTCCGCGCCGCTCGGCGGGCCGGGGTCGAGGTGGTCGCCTTCGCCTGCGCCGTCGAGGCGGACCACGCCCGGCTCAGCCGTCCGCTCACGGTCCGGGACCAACCGCCCTGGCCCCTCGCCGATGGGCTCGGACAGGGCCACGACGGGCGGTCGCTGGCTGCGGCCTACGCGCGATCGGTGATCGCTCTCCACGGCCCAGCGCTACCACCGGTGACGGTCGAACCGGTACCCGACGGGATCGGACCGGGCGGGCTGCCGGACGGCCTCCCACCGACCGCCCGCCACGTGCACATCGTCACCGCCTGCAACCCACGGTCACGGTTGCTCACCGACCAGGAGAACGCGGCCCGGAACGCGCGACTCGAGCGAGAGCTGCGTGACCAGGACCACGAGATCATCATCGCGGACGGCAGCGCACCCGACGGATCGTGGCAGGAGCCGGGGTACGCGATCGTGGACGCCGAGCCCGCCGAGGTCCTGGCGTTGGCGCGACGTCACGGACAGCTGGCCGTGTTCGAACTGACCCCCACCGAGCTCCGCGTGCGGTGGACCGAGCCGGGTCGACCGACGATCGTGCAGGGTTGGCGGAGCCGCCCGGGGGCTCCGCCAGCTGCGTGAGCACGGGTGGTACTCGGCCCGTGGTCGGTGCGGTGGACGACACCGACGCGCCGTCCACCGCGGTCGGGCCTGCGAGCTCCTCAGGTGGCGTCCTCGTACTTGAAGGAGACCTTGACCTTGGCCCGGTAGGCCACGATGGCGCCGTTCTCGAGGGTCATGTCGAGCTTGGAGACCTCCGCGACTCGGAGGTCGCGCAGCGACGATCCTGCACGTTCGACGGCGACGGCGGCGGCCCGCTCCCAGGACTCCGAGCTGCTGCCGACCAACTCGACGACCTTGTAGACGCTCTCTGGCATGACCTGCTCCTCATACTCGGTTGTCCCTTTGACTGTTGTCGAAGGAAACGGGTGGGTCAAGGGCCGCATCGAGGGACGTTCGGACAGCAGCCGGAACTGACAGGGCTGCCATGACGTCACGGGGCCTGCGACATCGCCGCACCGCCGCGCGGGAGGTGCACGTTCATCGGCGGTGACGTCGGCGGCGACGCGGGCGTGCCGGTCACGTGGCAGGGTGCTGATCCAGCACCACCGAAGGAGACGCGTGTGAACGACGTCCCTCACCTCGAAAGTCAACGGGGATCGCAGCCCGACGCTGCCCACAACGAGGACCCGGCGCATCCGGACCACCTCGTCACCTTCTACGAGAGCAGTTCGTTCCTCGCCAGGTCGGCCCGGCGCTTCCTGCTGGCGGGACTCGACCGTGGTGAGACGATCATCGTCGTCGCGACGCCGGCACACCGCGACGCCTTCGCTGCGGCGCTCGAGGAGGCCGGCCACGACCTCGCGCGTAGCCGACGCGAGGGGCGCTACCTCGAGCGGGATGCTGCGGCGACCCTGGCCGAGCTGGTCGTCGACGGCCGGCTCTGCCGCGCGCGGTTCGACCGGGTGATCTCCCGCTTCGTCGCCGAGGTGGCCGCAACGAGCGGCGGCCTGCGGGTCTTCGGTGAGATGGTCGCCCTGCTGTGGGAGGCCGGTGACCTCAACCTCGCCCTGGAACTCGAGGACCACTGGAACACCTTGATCGAGCAGGTGCCCCTCCCGCTGCTGTGCGCCTACCCGCTGTCGGGGTTCGACAGCCGGGAGACCACCGCCCGCTTCCACGACGTGTGCGGCCGACACTCACGGGTGACGACGGACAGCTACGCCACCCTCGACGACACCGGGATCGCGATGGACGGGGTCGTGCTGCTCGGTGCGCGTGAACCGGGAGGCCTGCAGGGCTGAGCGACCGGGAAGGTGGCGGTGCTCACCCGGTGTCGGCTGCCAACTCCGCCCGTCGCGCCAGCGCGAGCTCCCGGATCTGAGCGATGTCCTCATCGGTGTAGACCCCGTTGACCCCGGAGATGGTGGCCAAGCGCATCCCGTGCTTCAGGCCCAGCTTGTAGATCTCCTTGACCTTCTCCCACTCGATCGCCCGGCCGACGGTGAACGTTTCGTAGCGGCCTTCGAGCGCCAGGACCACGGTCTCCGCCAGGCACGCGTAGGCCACGCCCGGCGGAAGTCCGATGCCGCGCATCTTGACGTCGTCCCCGGGCAGCTGGATCTCACCGGACTCGACCACGAGCACGTCGGGACGCTTGGCCACGTCCTCGGCTGACAGGTCCAGCGGGCGGGCCACGTCGGTGATCACGCAGCCGGGCTTGACCTGCATGATGTCGATCACGCGCTTGCCCGCCCCCGAGGTGGCGGTGACGATCACGTCCATGTCGGCGAGGTGGCCGTCGGGGGTGGCGGCGACGTGGATCTCCGCGCGCGGGTCGTCCTTCTCGATCTCCCGCTTGAGCGCCAGCAGCTTGGCGGACTCCGGCGAGACGAGCCACAGCTCGTCGCTGGAGAGCGCCAGCAGCCGGGCGCACACCGACCCGATCGACCCCGTGGCGCCGACGACCATCGCATTGCCCTTGATGCGGCCTTGGGCGTCCAGCTCGGCGATGCCGAGCCTGAGCACCGCATCGCGGGCGGCCCACAGCGCTCCGGACGCGCTGTAGCTGTTGCCGGTGGTGACGGGCAACGGCGCCCTGCGTGCCACGGTCACCCCGGCGTCACCGACGACCTTGGTGAACGCCCCCAGCCCCATCACCTGGGCACCGAGCTTGCGCGCGGTCTCCGCCGCCGCGAGCAACCGGCCGTAGGTGAACTCCGGACGGTGCGCCATCAGCTCCTTCGGCGTGCCACCGACCGTGATCAGCCAGCCCTCAGCTTCCGCGCCGGTCGGTGAGGTGATGCCGGTGACGTGGCTGTAGGTGAAGGGCGGGAGGTAGGCCATCGCCTTCTCCAGGACGTCCATCGCCGGCCCCGGCGCGTGCTTGGCCAGCGTGCCCAACGGCTCGACGCTGCGGAAGTACTCCTGGGAGAGCGGGTGGATCACGAAGGCGAACCGGCTCTTGCGCTTCGGACCGTTCGGGTACAG
>JAWLDJ010000131.1:0-6034 GCA_041686695.1 Nitriliruptoraceae bacterium | reverse complement strand
GTGCTACCGGTGCATGTTCCCCGAGCCGCCGCCGCCGGGCATGGTCCCCAACTGCGCCGAGGGCGGGGTGCTCGGCATCATGGCCGGCCACATCGGGACCGCCCAGGGCATCGAGGCGATCAAGCTGCTGACCGGCATCGGCGAGCCGATGATCGGTCGGTTGGGCCTGTACGACGCCCTGGCGCAGGAGTGGATGTACGTCACGGTCCGCAAGGACCCCAGCTGCCCGGTGTGCGGCCCGGAGCCGACCGTGACCGAGCTCATCGATTACGAGGCCTTCTGTGGCGTGCCCTCCCACGACCGCGCGGTCGAGGCGGACCTGTCACTGGCCGAGTTGGAGATCCTGCCCACCGAGTACGCGGAGATCGCCTCCAAGCCCGACGTGGCCCTGCTGGACGTGCGTGAGCCCCACGAGTACGAGATCAACCGCATCCCCGGGGCGAGGTTGATCCCCAAGGACACCCTCGCCGGTCAGCTCTCGGAGCTGGACCCGACCAAGGAGTACGTCGTCCACTGCAAGTCAGGGGTGCGATCGCTGGAGTCCACGCAGCTGCTCAGGGGTGCCGGCTTCCGGGCCCGTTCCATGCGGGGTGGGATCAACGCCTACAGCCGGCAGGTGGACAGCTCGATCCCGGTCTACTGAGCCCGCTCAGCCGCGTAGCTGCTCGAGCAGCCCGGTGATGCGCTGCCGTGGTCGTCCGTTCAAGAGGTCGATCAGCGCGTCGATCCAGCGCAGCGGTGGTTTCCCGCCGCCCAACAACGTGAGGGTCCGCAGGGGCGCCTCGTTGATGACGGCCTCGAACATGCGCCGGCTGGCGTCGTCGGCGCCGGCTGCCCCCTCGATCCGACGGTGCGCGGCGGCCAGTAGGGCCTTGTGCACGCGCGCACCGAGCGGGGTCGCGGGCAGGTCGGCGACGGAGCTGTTGCGGTGGAACGGCAGCACCGGATCGGGTGCCGGGACACGGTGACCGAGCAGCGCGGCGAACTCCTCGTCGTCGGCCACGGGCCCCGCAGGGATCGTCCCCGGGGTGAGGTGGTCGTCGGAGGCCACCTCGATCGTGGTCCGCGCTGCGAGGTCCACCGAGGAGCGACCGACGAGCACCTCGTAGGTCCCGGCCTCCACGACCCAGCTCTGGGTGGCGACGTCGTAGACCCGGAAGGCCCGATGGTCCAGCGGCAGCGACACGCGCTGCCGTGCCCCGGCGCCGAGGTGGACCTTGGCGAACCCCGTTAGCGCCTTGGCCGGCCGCCACACCACCGAGCGCGCGGCGTGGAGGTACACCTGCACCACCTCGCTGCCGGCGCGCGTCCCGGTGTTGCGGACGGTGACGTGGACGGTGCGTTCGGTGCCGTCGCCGGTGACCTCGATGTCGCCGAGCTCGAAGCTCGTGTAGCTGAGCCCGTGGCCGAAGGGGAAGGCGGCGGGGACCCCGGCCGTGTCGTGGAACCGGTAGCCGATCAGGGGTCCCTCACGGTGCTGGACCTGCTTGGGATGGCCCGGGAAGTTGGCGTCGGCGGGGAGGTCGGCGACCGCGGCCGGGAAGGACTCGGCCAGCCGGCCACCGGGATCCACGTCGCCGACCAGGACCTCGGCCAGACCGCTGCCCCCGGCCTGGCCGCCGAGGTAGGCCTCCAGGACCGCGGCGGCGCGTTCCGCCCACGGCAGGACCACCGGGGCACCGTTCTGCAGGATCACCACCGTCGGGGTGCCGGTCGCGAGCACGGCTTCGACCAGCCGCGTGTGGCCCGGCGGCAGCGCGAGGTGCTCCCGGTCGAACCCCTCGGACTCGTAGCGCTCGGGCAGTCCGACCACGACCACGGCCACCTCGGCGGCCTCTGCCTGTGCGACCGCTTGCGCCACCAACTGGTCGGTGGTGGCCCCGGTGACCGGGTCGTAGCCCGGCGCGTAGCCGACGGCCACCTCGCCGTCGAGCCGGGTGGTCAGGGCCGTGCGCAGGTCGTCCAGGCGCAGGGGGTTGACCTGGGAGCTGCCAGAGCCCTGGTAGCGGGGCGTGGCGGCGAACGCGCCGATGACGGCGAGGTGCTCCGGGACCGCACGCTCGGCGGCCAGCAAGGGCAGCGTCCCGTCGTTGGTCAGCAGCACGGTCCCGGCGGCGGCGGCGCGACGTGCCAGGGCGTGGTGGGCCGCCGCGTCGAAGGACACCTCTGCAGCGCGGTGGGCGCCGGCGCGGATCAGCAGTTCGACGACACGGATCGCGCAGCGGTCGATCTCCGCGGCCGACAGCCGCCCCTGCTCGGCGGCGAGCAGCACCTCGCGATCCAGCGCCCCGCCGCTGCCGGGCATCTCCAGATCGCAGCCGGCCTGGGTGGCGGCGATGCGGTCGTTCAGCCCGCCCCAGTCGGACATCACCAACCCGTCGAAGCCCCACTCCTCGCGCAGCACCTCGGTCAACAGCCAGCGGTGGTCGGAGCAGTAGGTGCCGTTCAGCCGGTTGTAGGCGCTCATCACCGTCCAGGGGTGCCCGGTCTCGACCGCGATCTCGAAGGCCGTGAGCTCCATCTCCCGCAGGGTCCGCTCGTCGACGATCGTGTCGACGATCATCCGGAACCGCTCCTGGTGGTTGGCCGCCAGGTGTTTCAGGCACGCGCCGACACCCTCGGACTGGATCCCGCGGACCAGGGCCCCGGCCAGGGTCCCGGCCAACAGCGGATCCTCGCTGAGGTACTCGAAGTTGCGGCCACCGGCCGGATGGCGCTTGAGGTTGAGGCCCGGACCGAGCAGCACGGCGACCTGTTCGGCGCGTGCCTCGCGACCCAGCGCCGCGCCCACGGTGCTCAGGAGTTCGGGGTCCCAGCTGGCCCCCAGCGTCACCGCCGTCGGGAAGCAGGTCGCCGGAACCGCGTCGCCGAGGGCCAGGTCGTCGCCGCCGGCCTTGCGCAGACCGTGCGGGCCGTCGGCCACCATGATCGGTGCGAGGCCCGCGCTGGGGACGCCTTCGAGGTGCCACTTGTCGGTGCCCGACAGCAACGCGACCCTGGTCTCCAGGTCGAGTCCGGCGACGATGCGTTCGGCGTCACTGCGGTGCTGCTCGTACCGCTGCTGCTCGGTGGTCACATCGGCTCCATCGGAAGGGATGGGCCCGCTCGCAGGGACCGGTGCGTGACCCGCCGGCGGACCCGGGCTGCCGGGTCGTGCGGCCACGGTAGCAACCCGCCACCCGCGACCTGCCGGAGGTGCAGGGTGGAGGCGCCTCACCGACCAGCGGCCGCCGAGGTGTCGGCGCGCACCACCGCTCCGCGCTCCAGGGCGCCGTCGGTCAGGACCCTCGCGGTGATCCCGCCGTGGCCCCGCATGGCCTGGAAGCCTCCGGGGCCGAGCGCCTCCTCCATCCGCGAACACGGGTGGCACCAGCCGGTGCCCTCCAGCACGACGTCACCGATGCGGAAGCGGCGGTCGCGCAGCGACGCGAGGTTGATCCCGGCGACCACGAGGTTGCGCCGGAGCAGCGCCGGGTCGAGCGCGTCTCGGCCCAGCAGACCGGCGACCACCGGCAGATGCTCGGACTGGAGCAAGGTGACCTGCCGTTTCGCGCTCGGGTCCGGAGCGCGACCCGACGAGCGGTGATCGCCGAGCAGGCCGAGACCGTTCAGCACCTCGGCGCGCTCCACCGACCGGGGTCGACCGCGACGCTCGGGACGCAGCAGCACCGTGGTCAACCGACCCTGCTGGGGGACGTGGTCCACCAGTGCTCGGGTGGAACCGTCCATCGGCGTCACCTCCGGGTCGCGCTGCCGGCACAGGCTACTGGTCGGCCTCGTCGGCCAGCAGGTGGATGCCCGCGACCTCGACGGCCAGGGTGACGCGGTCGCCGACCTCGGGCAGATGCCCGCGCCAGGCGGGCACGTGCAGTCGCTGCCCCGTGTCGGCCTCGACCCCCAGTCGGAGGTGGTCGCCCTGGAAACGGCGGCTGGTCACGGTCCCGGCCACGGGCAGCTCGCCGTCGTTCGGCGGGGTGGTGGCGGACACCAGCCGCAGTGCCTCGGGGAGGAGCACGGCCTCGCGGTCACCGGCGCCGGCGCCGGCGTCGCTGACCGCAGCGCGCGGGACCCGACCCCAGGGCGTGTCGACATGGTCCGACCCTGCCCGTGCCGGCACCGTCTGGTCGAGCCCGAGGAAGCCGGCGACGAAAGCGGTCCGCGGCCCACGCCACAGCGCGGCGGGGGCGCCGAGCTGTTCGATCCGTCCGGCCCGCATGACCGCGATCCGGTCCGCCAGTGACAGGGCCTCGTCCTGGTCGTGGGTGACGTAGAGGACGGTGGTGCCGAGTTCGGTGAACACCTGGGGCAGCTCCTCGAGCAGACGTGTCTGCAGCGCCCGATCCAGTGAGCCCAGCGGTTCGTCGAGCATCAGCAGCCGCGGCCGAGGTGCGATGGCACGGGCCAGTGCCACCCGTTGGCGCTCCCCACCGGAGAGCTCGTCGACGTGCCGGTCCGCGGTGCCGGCCAGGCCCACCAGGGCCAGCGCCTCGGTGACCCGCTCACGCACGGACGCGCGATCGAGCCCGTGGACCCGGGGGCCGAAGGCCACGTTCTCCGCCACCGTGCGGTGCGGGAACAGTGCGTGCTCCTGGAACATCAGCCCGACGTCGCGCTGGTCGGGTCGTAGCCCGGCCAGATCCTGCCCGTCGAGGTGGATCGTGCCGGTCACCGGGGGTTCCAGCCCGGCCACGGCGCGTAGCAGCGTGGACTTGCCGCAACCGGACGGCCCGAGGACGCACAGCACCTCGCCGTCCGCAGCGGTCAGGGAGAGGTCGTCCACCACGACGGTGCCGTCGTAGGCCAGGGTGAGGTGGGAGATCGACAGCATCAGAACCGGCCCACCGCGCCGACCCGCAGCCGATCGATGGTCAGCAGCGCCGCGGCGGTGATGGCGGCGAGCAGGGTGGACATCGCCATGGCCTGCCCGAAGTTCGTCACCCCGGGTCGGCCCAGGAGACGGAAGATCGCCACCGGCATCGTGGGGAGGTTCGCCCGGGCGACGAAGACGGTCGCACCGAACTCCCCGACCGCGATCGCGAACGCGAAGCCGGCCGCCACCAGCAGCGCCCGGCCGACGATCGGCAGGTCGATCTCGCGCCAGACGCGGCCCGGGCTGGCACCCAGCACCGCCGCGGCGTCCCGCAGCCGCTGATCGATCGACCTGAGGACCGGCAGCAGGGTGCGGACCACGAAGGGCGTGGCGATCAGCGCCTGGGCGATCGGGACCAGCCACGGCGAGCCACGCAGGTCCAGGGGACGGTCCAGCGCGATCAGGAAGCCGAACCCGACGGTCACGGCCGAGGTCCCGAGCGGGACCATCAGCGCACGATCCACCACCCCCGTGATCCAGCCCCGTCCGACGGTGGCGGCGGTGGCGGCGAGGCCACCGACCAGCAGCGCGACCAGCGTGGCGCCGACGCCGAACGCCAGCGAGTTGCGGACCGCCTCCCCGGCCGGCACGGCCAGGACGGAGGTGGTCTCGTCGGCCAGCAGCCGCTGCCAGTTGGCCAGCCCGTAGCCGGAGGCGGTCACCAGCGAGCGCTCCACGAGCACCGCCAGCGGGCTGAGCACCAGGACGACGATCACGGCCAGGTTCACCCGCAGGAACCAACGTTCGCCCGAGGTGCGAGGTGGACGTCGTGTGCGCTCCGCTGCGACCAGTCGCTGCTGTTGCACCCGCCGGGTGAGGCGCCCGTACACCGCGAGTGCCGTCAGCACGGCGACGAGCTGCAGGAGCGCCAGGGTGGAGGCCAGCGGCAGGTCGAGGAGCTGGGTCGTGGCCCGGTGGATCTCCACCTCGATCGTGGCCCGGCCGGGACCACCGAGGATCAGGACCACGCCGAAGGAGGTGAAGGTGAACAGGAAGACGATCGCGGCCGAGGCCGCGATGGCGGGGCTGAGCAGCGGCAGGGACACCTCCCGGAAGGTCCGCCAACGGGAGGCACCGAGCACCCGGGCGGCATCCTCGAGCCGGGGATCCAGCATCGACCACAGGCCACCCACGGTGCGCACGACGACCGCGTAGTTGAAGAAC
>JAWLDJ010000130.1:3384-6127 GCA_041686695.1 Nitriliruptoraceae bacterium | reverse complement strand
TCGGCCGTCCCTGCTCGTCCCAACGCACCCCCAGCGGCTGGTCGGTCGCGAACCGCTCGTCGATCGCGAGTGCGGTCTGGACCCCGGTGGCGGCCAACAGACGTCCTGCGGCATCGGTGGTGGTCACGGCCAGTTGACCGGTGAGCCACGCGTCGGCCACCTCGACCTCGAGGTGGTAGGTGGGCCGATCGGCGAGGTGGCGGTACCCGTCCCGCGCGGTCAACTCGGCGGGCAGCCCGTCCGGCAGGGCTCCCAGGGCCACCTCGGTGTCGGCGCCGGTCAGACGTCCACCCGCCAGGCGGAGCCCGCCATCCCGTGCCACGTGCAGCCAGGAGCGGGCGCCCGCCGTCGTGGCGGCCGGATGGGGCCAGGTCAGCAGTCGCGGGGTGACCAGGTGTGCCCGACGCCACCGCAACTCGAGGTGGTCGTCCGGATCGGGGGAGTGGAGCGAGGTCGGGCACACGGGGAGCAGTGTGACAGGTCGCCTAGGGTGGCGAGGGTGACCCGACCTCCAGCGCCTGCCGCGGCCGACCTCGCTGCACTGCTGCCGCCCGACATCGACCTGCGGACCGGCCGCGGACTGCGGCCAGACGCGCCGGCGGAGGACGTCGGGCGGGTCTGGTACGGCGTCGTCTGGGGACGGCTCGGCCGCGGGGACCTGGCTGGAGCCTGGTGGGATCTGGTGTCCGCGCCGACCCTCCAGCCCTGGCTGGCGGCGGAGCGCGGGCGTCTGCTGCGTGAGCTGGGTGGGCATCGCGCGGCCCGATGGCTCGAGCACGCGGCGCTGCGAGACGCCGACGATCCCCTCGACCAAGCGATGCTCGAGGCGTCGCTGGCGGCCGATGCCGTCGGGCAGGCCGACGCCGACCTGGCCCGTCGATACCTGGCCTCGGCACGCCGGGGGCTCGCGGCGCAGCCCTGGTCGCCACGACGCGATCGCCAGTGGTTGCGAGCCGGTTGGGTCGCCGTCGAGATCGCGTTCCTGACGGGAGAGCGACACCCGGGCGTCGCGCTGCCGTGGTGGCGATCACGAGGCGACGGGCCGGGATCGTCGTCGGTGACGCCTGCACCGTCCCGCGCGCAGCGTCGACCGACCCCGCCGCGCCAGGCGCCGTGGTCACCCCAGGCGCCGTGGTCGCCCCAGGGCCACTCGACGCCTGGTGCCGAGGAGCTGTTCCTGCCGCCGGCCTACCGATCGGCATCACGCTTCCACGTGGCCAAGGGCAGCCTGTTCGCCGGCGTGGTGCGCGGCGATCGCGAGCTGCTCGCCCTCGCGGCCGACCTGGCCCCGCCGGCGCTGCTATGGGCGGTGCACCTGGCGCGTGCCTCGCACGGCGTCGAGGGTGCTGCCGAGGCCGCCGCCGCGGCGCGTGCCCGTGTCGTACCACTGCCGGCGATCGGGTAGGCCGGTGGTGCGAGGTGCGCGTTCGTCGCCGTGGTCGGCGGTAGAGTCGACCACCGATGGCCAAGCGTCCCCGCAACCGATCCGAGCAACCCTCGCATCCGCCCCTGTGGCTGGTGGAGGGTCTGGACATCGTGTCCCGCAAGCGGGTGCTGCTGGCGGCGGTCGTCCTGGCTGTCGTGCTCGTCGGGGCCCTCGCTGCCCTGCTCTTCCCCGGGGTCGTGCCGCCGACCCCCGAGGTCGGTGCCGCCATCGGCCTGGCGGCGCTGCTGCTGGGGCTGGCAGCCGCCGTGGCGACCGACGCGACCGATCTGATCGTCCGTGGGCCACGCCACGTGGCAGCTGCCGGCGGTGAACTGGTAGCCGTCCTGCCTCGCGATCCCAGCGTGGCGTCGGCCGGGCCGCTGGCGACCGCGGTGCTCGAGGTACGCGAGCCGGCGGTTCCCCTGCTGCTCGCGCTCGCGACCGCCGGCCGGGATGCGCGGCGTTCGAACGCCTGGACCGACGCGATCGCGCGGGCCTTGGTCGCCGAAGGGGTCGGCGTTCTCCGGGTCGATCTGGCGTCGGGTCGCTCCGAGCAGGCGGGTCTGGTCGAGGTGGTGCGTGACGGGCTGCGCCTGGCCGACGCCGTGACCTTCGAGCCCGGGCTCAAGCTCGCCCAACTGTCGGCGGGACGCGACCACGCCGAGGCGCTCGTGGCGCTCACCGAGCTACCCGGTCGACTACCCCGTGACCTGGACATCATGTTGGTGTCGTTGCCCACGGCAGCGAGTCGCTCCGTGGTCGCAGCGGCCACGGCGCTCGATCACGTGCTCGTCGTCGTCGAGCGCGACCGGACGTCCCGGGTGGATCTCATCGCGAGCCTGGACGCCCTGGAAGCGGCGGGGACGCACGCACAGGCGGTGCTGCTGGACACGCAGACGGCGCTGCGTCTGGCACCGCCGGTCGAGGCGGCAGCGGAGCCGCCGGCGACCCGCAAGCGCGCCATCTCGTCCACCGTGGGCGCCGCACCGGTGGTGGCACGGGGCTCCGACGGGGCACCCGTCGAGGTCCCCGACGGCGAGGACGCGGCGTCGGGAGAGACGACGGACAGCGGGTTCGCGGACGACGAGGTGGCGGCGGACGACGAGGTGGCGACGCACGACGAGGTGGCGACGCACGACGAGGTGCCGGCGGACGATGACCACGGTGATACCGACGTCGGTGCTGCGTCGGTGCCACTGGCCGGACCCGTGGCCGCCGGGGTCGCCGGCGCCGGGGTGGCCGCCGGGCTCGGAGCCGTCGCCTCCGAGCAGGAGGCTGGAGACGAGCTCGAGGATGCGGCCCCGGGCGACGAGCACG
>JAWLDJ010000130.1:0-3284 GCA_041686695.1 Nitriliruptoraceae bacterium | reverse complement strand
CGAGGACGAGCCTGACACCGAGGACGACCCGGGTCCCCAGCTCGACCCGGACATCGAGGCGGTCGACGGCCCGAGGGCGGAGGCATCCGAGCCATGGGCCGAGGGTGTCACCGAGGACGCGGACGGCAGGCAAGCTGCCGGCGAGCAGCGGGACGTCGAACTGCTGGAAGCCGCGGCGGCAGCGACGGCGATGTCGATCGCCGATGCCGAGGACGAGCCCCAGGACGAGCACGTCCCGACGTTGCCGGCGTCGCACGACCTCGAGGACGAACTGACGCAGCCCGATGAGGCGCCGCTCGTCGAGGAGGTCGTCGAGCTGCCGGCTGACGACCAGCACCTCGAGCATGCCACCTCGGAGGAGGTGACCGGCCCCGCGATGGCCGATGACGGCTCCTCCAGCGATGATCTCGAGGAGGGCGATCCCACCGATCGACTGCACCCGATCGTCCCGACCGAAGCGGCCGCAGGAACCGAGGTGGAGGAAGCCGCCGAGCCTGACCTCTTCGCAGCGGGGGACGAGGACCTGCTGCGCACCACGGCGCGGCTGGCCATACTCGCCGATGATCTCGAGCTGCGCGGTCGTGGTGAGGCGGACGTCGACACGACCGCGCTCGACCAGCGAGACCGCGAGGAGCACGACGGACGGGCCTGAGCTCCCACGCCCGTCACCGGACCACGTCGAAGGCCCGACATGCAGCTGCTGCGCCCACGGCGCGCCGCCTCGTTGGTGGCGCTGTGCCTCGGTGTGCTCGCACTGGCGCTATCGGCCTGCAGCACCGAGCAGCCGTCGTCCGTCACGTGGCGAAACGTGGAGCTGGAGCTTCCCGACGGGTGGTACCTGTTCGAGGAGGAGGAGGACCGGCTCAGCATCTCCAACCAGGACATCGGGATCGGTGACGTGGTGGGGACCCCGGCGGACTGGCCGGAGGGTGACGTCGTCGCCATGTTCTTCACCTACGAGCCGGACACCCTGCCGGACGACTGGCGTGAGCTGTTGGCCAGGCTGGACGCGGAGATCGAGACCGATGCTTCGCTCACCCTGCAGGGCGATGTCCCGGCGACGCAGCTCGTCTACCGGTACGAGACCGAAGGTGTCGCGACCCGCGAGATGGTGGTCGTGATCCCCTCACGGTCGATCGTGCTGCTCGCCCAGCCGGTCCCCACACCGGCGGACGACGACGTCAGCGACGTGTTCCTCACCTACCTCGATGAGATGATGGGGGTGCTCGAGTCGGCCACCTTCGGAGCCCCGGTGCTCGACTGATCGTCCGCGGGACATCGGTCACCCGGGCCGCCTGCTCCCCGGTGTGTCCTCGGTGCGTGGGGCGACGGCTAGCCTCCCGTCGGTCCCTGCCTGCGCGATCGTCGCAGCGTCCTTCGGTGGAGCGATCTTGAACATCACAGTCGTCGGTGTCGGGCACGTCGGTCTCGTCTCCGCCGCCGCGTTCGCGCGCTGGGGGCACCAGGTCGTCGGCTACGACAACGACGCCGCCAAGATCGCGACGCTGCAGGGCGGCGAGTCGTGGTTCTACGAACCCGGCCTGGACGATCTCCTGTCCGAGGTGACCACGGCAGGTCGGCTGACCTTCACCCACGATCCCGCCGAGGCCCTTCGCGACGCGGAGGTGGTGTTCGTCTGCGTCGGCACGCCGCCGCTGCCCGGCGGGGGTCCCAACCTGTCCTACGTCGAGGTCGTCGGCTGTATGGTCGTGGCCAACGCGCAGCGCGACCTCCTCCTGGTGGAGAAATCCACGGTCCCGGCCAACACCGGCCGGCGGCTCGAGCAGGTGATCCGCCGCGAGTCCGACCGCCTCGGAACGGTGCACTCCATCGAGGTGGCCTCCAACCCCGAGTTCCTCAAGGAGGGAGCAGCGGTCGACGACACGCTGCATCCCGACCGGGTGGTCTACGGGACCTCCTCGGCGTGGGCGCGTGAGCTCCTGCAGGAGGTGTACGCCACCCTGGTCACCGAGGATGGCTGCCCGGTGGTGGAGACCGACGTCCCCACCGCCGAGCTGATCAAGCACGCCTCCAACGCGTTCCTGGCCACGCGCATCTCCTTCATCAACGCCGTGGCGCAGATCTGTGACCGCGTGGGGGCGGACGTGGAGGTCGTGGCGGAGGGCATGGGGCACGACGTGCGCATCGGGTCCCGGTTCCTGCAGGCTGGCCTCGGCTACGGGGGCTCCTGCTTCCCCAAGGACGTGGACGCCTTCGCCCACCTCGCCCGGCAGGTCGGTTACGACTTCGCCCTGCTCGACGAGGTGCGTGCGATCAACGTCGGCCAGCGCTCATCGGTGATCGCGAAGCTCGAGGGTGAGCTGTGGCACCTGTCCGGCAAGACGGTCGCCGTCCTCGGTGCGGCCTTCAAACCGGGCACCGACGACCTGCGGGAGTCGCCGGCGGTCCACCTGGCAAACGAACTGATGGCAGCCGGTGCCGAGGTGCGGGTCCACGACCCCGTGGCGCTGGAGAACCTCGCCCGTGAGCAGCCGCAGCTCCCGCGGGCCGCCACGGTCGATGAGGCCCTGAACGGGGCGCACGCCGCCGTCGTCGCGACGGACTGGCCGGAGTATGCGGCACTGACCCCCGAGCAGTACCGGCAGCTCCTGGCCTACCCCATCGTCATCGACGCACGCAACATCCATGATCCGCAGGCGATGCTCGACGCCGGGCTCCTCTACCACGCCATGGGCCGGCCGAGCGTCGATCGTTGAGGGCCAGCGCGGTGGACGAGGTCCACCGGTCGGTCGCCGACGGTGGTGGCAGCCGGGACGGGCTGCGAGCCCGCTAGGACCCGGACGGCGAGGTGGCACGTCCCCGACGCTCGGAGGCGCCGGCCGCTTTCAGCGGCCGCCACCAGGGCTCGTTGGCCCGGTACCAGGCGATCGTCTCATCGAGCGCCTGCTCGAAGGTGACCGCGGGTGACCAGCCCAGCGACCGGATACGGCTGGTGTCCACGGAGTAGCGCAGGTCGTGTCCCGGACGGTCCGCGACCTGCTCGATCATCTCAGCGCCCAGCCCGAAACGCTCGAGGATCGTCTCGGTCACCTGCCGGTTGCTGCGTTCGTTGCCCGCACCCACGTTGTAGACCTCACCGGGCGTGCCTTCGGTCAGCACGAGCCACTGCGCGGCGACGTTGTCCAGGACGTAGGTCCAGTCGCGCACGTTGCGGCCGTCGCCGTACAGCGGCACCCGTTGCCCGTCGATCAGGTTGGTCACGAACAGCGGGATCATCTTCTCCGGGTAGTGGTACGGGCCGAAGTTGTTCGCGGTGCGGGTGA
>JAWLDJ010000129.1:1204-6217 GCA_041686695.1 Nitriliruptoraceae bacterium | reverse complement strand
CAGCGACGCCGACGACGGCCGAGCCATCGCCGCGGTGGATGCCGGTGCCAGCCTGGTCACCCACCTGTACAACGCGCAGAGCCCGCTCAACCACCGCGAGCCCGGCGTGGTCGGGGTCGCCCTGTCGGACCCGCGGCTGACGTGCGGGCTGATCGTCGATCTCGAGCACGTGGCGCCGACCGCGGTCCGGCTCGCCTTCGCCGCGGGCGCGGGGCGGATCATGCTGGTCACCGACGCCATCGCCGCGCTCGGGATGCCACCCGGCACCTACGCGCTCGGTGGCCAGCCGACCGAGGTCCGCGCCGGCGCCGCCCCGGTGCGCTCCGACGGGACCCTGGCGGGCTCCGCGCTACGGCTCGATGCCGCGGTCGCCAACACGATCGCCTGCGGGATCGATCCGGCCGCCGCGCTCAACGCCGCGACCCGGGTGCCCGCCGACGCGCTCGGTGCACCGGACCTCGGTCGGCTGGCCCCGGGGGCGGCTGCGGACCTCGTGTGGCTGGACGAGGCCTGGTCCACGCGCACGACCTGGGTGGCCGGGGACGTCGTGTTCGGTGCCGAGCACCTGCCGACCGTGACCGCATGACCCTCCTCGACGTCTGGACCTCGACATGACGACCGACATGCTCCGCGAGATCGGCGAGCAGCCCGACGCGCTGGCACGGACGCTGGAACGGCTGCTGCCTCTGCAGCCGCAGCTCGCCCGCCTGCTCCGCGACCGGCGCCACGTGCTGTTCGCGGCCCGGGGTACCTCCGACAACGCCGCGGTGTACGGCCGCTACCTCGTCGAGGTCCACACCGGCCGTGGCGCAGCGCTCGCGGCTCCCAGCCTCGCCACGCACTACGCCGTCCAACGTGACCTGTCGGACACCGCGGTGATCAGTCTGTCCCAGTCCGGTGCCACCGAGGAGATCGTTGCGACGCAGACCTGGGCCCGCGACGCCGGTGCGGTGACGGTGGCGATCACCAACGCCCACGACAGTCCGCTGTCGCAGGGCGCCGACATCGCGCTCGTGACCGAGGCGGGCCCCGAGCTCGCTGTCCCGGCCACCAAGACCTACACCGCGCAGCTGCTGGCGGTCGCGGTCCTCGTTGACGCCTTGCGCACGGAGGGGCCCTCGTTCGGTGACGAGCTCGCGCGGGTGCCGTCGGAGGTCGCCAGGCTCGTGGCTGCCCGCCACGGCATCGATGCTGCGATCGACTCGCTCGTCCCGTCGCCCCACCTGCTCGTGAGCGGCCGTGGCATCGTGTACGGCACGGCGCTGGAGCTGGCGCTCAAGCTGGAGGAGACGTGCCTGGAGCCCGTGCGGGGGTTGTCCTACGCGGATCTGCGGCACGGACCGATCGCGGTCGTGGAAGCCGATACCACCGCGCTGCTCGTCGCCGCCGGTCACGGCCCCCTGGTGGAACCGATGATCGAGCTCGCCAGGGACCTCACCCAACGGGGCGCCAACGTGGTGACGATCGGTGGTGATCAGCGGCTGGCAGCGGCCGGGACCGAGCACCTGGACGGCCCGGAGTTGTCCGAGGCGCTGGCGCCGCTGGGGCTGATCGTCCCGGGCCAGCTGCTGGTGGAGGGTCTCGCCCGGGCGCGGGGGCTCGACCCGGACGCGCCCCGAGGGCTGTCCAAGGTCACCCAGACCGACCGGGACTGACGCCGCGGCGTCGGTGTGTTGGGCGGACCGGCCGGTGATGTGGCACGGAGCAGCCGATGGTCGCTGCTCCGTGGCGTGAGATAGGTCGGTCGTCTCGCCTGTGGGCCGACCTGCCGGCCCTGTCGTCGGTGCCGTCGGTCGGTGCGGTCCGGTCGTCGGTGCCGTCGGTCGGTGCGGTCCGATCGATGGTGCCGGCAGACCCCGTCGCGAGCAGGCGCTGCTGCAGCATGGGTCCGATGGGCCCATCACCTGCTGCCCATCGACCCTAATGCCTGTTCCTGCAGGTACTGCATGCTGCACCAGCAGCAGGACAGCTGCAGAAACGGCAGGACACCACCGATGGCATCCGGGTTCCTCAGCACCCAGCAGGTCCAGGACCTGCTGGACGTTGACGCCTCGACCATCTACCGCATGGCAGCGGACGGCCGTCTGCCGGCGGTGCGGATCGGGCGGCAGTGGCGGTTCCCCGCGGAGCAGATCGAGGCGATGCTGCAGCCCGCGAACGCGGGTGCCACCGCGTCCCCACGGGCCGTGGCGTCCCCCGAGCCCCATCCGGGCACCCAGACCGTGCCGAGTCCGCCAACCGGCCCCAGCGCCGGGGCGGTGCCGACGACGGCCGGGCACCGCTCGCCCACCGCGGTCTCGATCCCGATCCCTCCCAGTGACAGTCCGCTGCCACCCGAGATCGCCACCGCGACCCTCGAGACGGTGGCGCCCGCGCTCGGGGTCTCGATGGTCGTGACCGATCTGGCCGGCCGACCGCTGACCCCGATCGTGCACCCGGCCCCGGCCATCGTGACCTACAGCCAGGACCCGGAGTTCAGTACCGCCTGCTCGAAGGAGTGGCGCGGGTTCGCCCACCAGCCGCACCTCGTCCCGCGCCTGCAGCCCGGTCGGTTCGGGTTCCTGTGCGCCCACAGCTTCGTGCGGCAGGGCGCTTCGCTGGTGGCGATGGTGCTGGCCGGCGGGATGGCGCCCGAGGGCGACGACACGACCGAGCTGTTCCAGCTCGATGCCGACCGGCATGCCCTCGTGCTCGAGACCCTCCCGCGCACCGCCGCCCTGCTGTCACGGTTCGTGACGGCCGACCCGGCCTCGACGCACGGTCAGGCAACGCCGGTGTGAGCGCAGCTGACATCGCGGACCACACCGACCACCTCCCCGACCTCGACCACCACCCCGACCTCGACCACCGCCACCCCGACCTCGACCACCACCCCGACCTCGACCACCGCCACCCCGACCCCGATCAGGACACCTCGCCCCGCCCCCGAGCACCACCTCGCCTGCGATCCCCATCAGCACCACCTCGCCTGCGATCCCCATCAGCACCACCCCCCGATCCCCGTGGCCGCGACGGTCACCCGCCCCAAGGAGTCACCGGATGCAACGCCTGTTGGTCCTCGGCGCCGGCACCGCCGGCACGATGGCCGTCAACAAGCTCCGCCCGCTGCTGGCCGAAGACGAGTGGGACATCACCATCGTCGATCAGAGCGAGGAACACCACTACCAGCCGGGTTACCTGTTCATCCCCTTCGGCTGGTACCAGCCCGAGCAGATCGTGAAGCCGCGCAAACGGCTCATCACGCGTGGCGTCACCCAGCTCACCGGCGAGATCGACCGGGTCGACACCGACGCCAACCGCGTCTACCTGACCGACAGCCGGGAACTGCCCTACGACCAGCTGATCATCGCCACGGGCACGCACCCGACGCCGTCGGAGACCCCTGGGCTGGCCGAGCCGAACGCGCGTGAGCGCGGGGTCCACAGCTTCTACACCCTCGATGATGCCGTCGCTCTGCGCGATGCGATGCAGCGCTTCGACGGCGGACAGCTGGTGGTGAACCTGATCGATCTGCCGATCAAGTGCCCGGTCGCGCCGCTGGAGTTCGCCTTCCTCGTCGAGGCCTGGCTGCACGAGCGGGGTCTGCGCGAGACGACCGAGGTGACCTACGTCACACCCCTGGACGGAGCGTTCACCAAGCCGCTCGCCGCCAAGGAGCTCGGCGGCATGTTCGTCGACCGTGGGATCGAGCTCGAAGCCGACTTCATGCTCGAACAGGTCGACCTCGATGAGCAGTGCCTCGTCAGCTACGACGAACGTGTCGTGCCCTTCGACCTCCTCGTGACGATCCCGATCAACCGTGGTGCCGCGTTCGTCGGACGCTCCGGGCTCGGCGACGAGCTCGACCACGTCCGTGTGAACAAGCACACCTTCCTGGCGGAGGGCCTCGACGACGTCTTCGCTCTCGGTGACGCGGCGAACCTGCCGACCTCCAAGGCGGGCTCGGTCGCGCACTTCTCCCTGGATGTCTTCGTGGAGAACTTCCTTCGCCACATCGATGGGCTGGAGATGCACGAGCAGTTCGATGGGCACGCGAACTGCTTCATCGAATCCGGCTACGGCAAGGCGATGTTGCTGGACTTCAACTACGACACCGAGCCGCTGACCGGGACCTTCCCCTTCCCCGAGCTCGGCCCGCTCAAGCTGCTCGGCGAGAACGAAGCCAACCACTGGGGCAAGCTCGCGTTCCGCTGGATCTACTGGCACCTGCTGCTGCCCGGCCGGCCGCTGCCCCTGCACGCGGACATGTCGATGATCGGCAAGGAACGACCACCACTGCCGGATCCGGCACCGGAGGCCGAGCAGGCGCCCCGCCGCGAAAGTGCACTGATGGAGGTGTCGATGTGAGCGCGCTCGATACGCACACCGCCCCTGGTTCCGGCGCGGCAGACGGCGCCGTCGCCGGCACCGAGGCCACCGAGGCCGCTGCCGCTGCCCGGCTCGACCGGATCGAGGCGCGTCTCGACCTGCTGCTCGATCACGCGGAGCGCCGCGACGCGGAACTCGAGCCGCTGCGCGACCTCGCCGCGGAGGTCGGCGTCCTGTCCGGGCCGGCCATGGACGTGGTCACCGGACGCATCCACGAGCTCGAGCAGCGCGGCTACCTCGGCTTCGCCCGTAGCGGCGGCCGGGTCGTGGAGCGCATCGTCGCCTCCTTCGACGAGGATGACGTCGAGGCTCTCGGTGACAACGTCGTCCTCATGCTCGAGACGCTGCGTGATCTGACCCAACCGGAGATCCTCCAGCTGTTGCGTCAGACCGCCGGGTCCGTCAGCCACCTCGACACTCCGGTCGGCGGAACGCCGCCGTCCGCCTTCGCGCTGGTCAAGCAACTGCGCGACCCGGAGGTGCGGCGCGGCTTGGGTCGCATGCTCGAGCTGTTGCGCAGCGTCGGCAGCGACCAGCCCTCGGAGCCCGGATCGCCGGGTTCGCCGGGTTCGCCGGGTTCGCCGGGTTCGCCGGCCAGCAGGGTGCCCCGTCCGTGAGTAGCCGCGACCGCTGGTCAGCTGCGGC
>JAWLDJ010000129.1:0-1104 GCA_041686695.1 Nitriliruptoraceae bacterium | reverse complement strand
CTGCACCACCCCGATCACCTGTACCGAACCTCCGAACTCACCACTAGGAGCACAGACCATGCCGGTCGTCACCGTGCAAGACCGTGAGATCCACCTCGACGACGAGGGGTTCCTCACCGATCCCACCGAGTGGGACGAGGAGCTCGCCCGCGAGCTCGCCGCCAACATCGGCCTCGAGCTGACCCCCCGCCATTTCGAGGTGATCGCCTTCGCACGGGCCGACCAGGCCGAGCAGGGCGAGACCCCGACCCTGCGCCGGATGACCTCGGTCGGCGGGTTCCCCACCAAGGAGCTGTTCCAGCTCTTCCCGAAGAAGCCCGCCAAGAAGCTGTCCTACGTCTCCGGGCTCCAGAAGCCCGTGGGCTGCGTCTGAGCCGGAGGAGGCCATCATGACCGCGACCGACCTGAACACCGCCCCCATCCCCTCCTTCGACGATGACGAGGAGGAGGGTGGCCGCAAGCTCGTGCTCATCTGTTCCAAGGGCTCGCTGGACATGGCCTACCCGGGCCTCGTCCTGGCGAACGCGGCCCTCGGCGAGGGCATCGAGGTCCACATCTTCTTCACCTTCTGGGGCTTCGAGATCATCAACAAGAAGACCATGCACGACCTCAAGTTCGTCGCCATGGGCAACCCGGCCACCCACATGCCCAACGCCGTCATGGGGCTCCCCGGCATGACCGCGATGTCGACGAAGATGATGCGCAAGCAGATCGCTGAGCTCGACATCCCCGAGGTGCCGGAGTTCCTCGACATCATCCACGAGTCGGGCGGGCACCTGTGGGCCTGCCGGATGTCGGCCGACATGAACAAGCTGACCGAGGACGACCTCTACGAGGGGGTCGAGGGCATCATCAGCGCCACCGACTTCATGGAGCTCTCCGAGGGCGCACAGACGCTCTTCATCTGAACTGTTCCGACCGTTCGACGGCCGGCCCGCGGGAACGCCCGGGGCCGGCCGTTGTCCGTCGTGCGCCTTCGGCATCCGGCGTGCGTCACGCTCCAGCGGGGGAGGGCAGGGAGCAGCAGGTAGTCGCTGCTCCGTGTCGGCCGGGGAGGGGGTCGGGCTGCTGTGGTGAGGGGGGAGGGCAGGGAGCAGCAGGTAG
>JAWLDJ010000128.1:0-6289 GCA_041686695.1 Nitriliruptoraceae bacterium | reverse complement strand
CGAAGCTCGTCAGCGGCGAGTGGGCCGGCACCATGAACCTGACCGAGCCGCAGGCCGGCTCCGACGTCGGGGCGGTGACCACCAGGGCCGTGCCCGCCGGCGACGGGACGTACCGTCTCACCGGTCAGAAGATCTACATCACCTACGGCGATCACGACCTGACCGAGAACATCATCCACCTGGTGCTGGCCCGGCTCCCCGACGCACCGCCCGGGGTCAAGGGCATCTCGTTGTTCATCGTGCCGAAGGTGCTGGTCGCCGAGGACGGCACGCTGGGCGAGCGCAACGACGTCCGAGCCGTCTCGCTCGAGCACAAGCTCGGCATCCACGCGTCCCCGACCTGCGTGATGGCCTTCGGGGAGGAGAGCGATGGCGCGGTCGGCTTCCTGGTCGGAGAGCCGAACCAGGGCATGCGTCAGATGTTCACCATGATGAACGACGCCCGCCTCGGCGTCGGCCTCCAGGGCCCCGCCATCGCGGAGCGCGCCTACCAGCAGGCGCTGGCCTACGCCCAGCAACGGCTGCAGGGCCGCGGCCCCGACACCCCACCCGGGGAGCAGGCGCCGATCATCGAACACGCCGACGTCCGGCGGATGCTCACCACCATGAAGGCCAACATCGAGGCGGTCCGCGCCCTGTGTTCGCTGAACGCGCACGCCCTGGACCTCGCGCATGCGGGGTCCGACGAGGCCGTGCGCGACGAGCAGCGCAAGCTCGCGGATCTGCTCACGCCGCTGTCGAAGGCCTGGGGCACCGACATCGGGGTCGAGATGACCTCGCTGGCGGTCCAGATCCACGGTGGCATGGGCTACGTGGAGGAGACCGGCGTCGCGCAGCACTACCGCGATGCCCGGATCGCGCCGATCTACGAGGGCACCAACGGCATCCAGGCGCTCGACCTGGTGGGACGCAAACTGCCGATGGACGGGGGTGCCTTCGTCAAGGGGTTCCTCGGCGAGTTGCGCACCGAGGTGGACGCGATGCCCGCCTCCCTGGCCGCGCTCACGAGCCCGTTGCACGACGGGCTCGATGCCGTGGAGCGCACCACCGCGTGGCTCGGCGAGCACCACGAGGCGTTCGACGACGTCGCCGCCGGGGCGACCCCCTACCTCAGGCTCCTGGCCACGGTCGTCGGGGGTGTCCTGCTCGCGCGAGGTGCGACCGCGGCGCAGCGCCTGCTCGACGAAGGGGCCTCCGGCGCCGATCGGGACTTCCTCGCGGCCAAGGTCACCATCGCCCGGTTCTTCGCCACCCAGCTCGTGCCGGGTGTCCTCGGGCTCGAGGCCGCGGTGACCGCCGGTGCCGCGGATCTGCGTGCCCTGGATGCGGAGCAGCTGGCACCCTGATCGGCCCCGGGGTGCTGCGCAGCGGTCCGGGCGCCACCACCGCCGTCAGGAGACGATCGTGAGCCAGGCCACGCCGCCCGGGCGTGAGGGAGCCGGGACCGGTGACCGAGCCGACGAGGCCGGGCCGGACACGGCGGCGTCCCACGGGTTCGAGGACGACGGGCCGCCCGATCCGGTGCTGCGCCTGGCCCACCGGGTCGTCGGTGCGCCGATCGCGCGGCAGGGTGCGGTGCTGGTCCCCGTCGCCGTCGTCCGCGGCGGCAGCGGCGGTGGTTCCGGCACCGACGCCGACGGCAACCTCGGTCAGGGCGCCGGCTGGGGCGGCGTCGCCCGTCCGGTCGGTGCCTACGTGCTGGCTGACGGGCAGGTGCGCTACGAGCCGGTGGTCGACGTCACCCGACTGGCGCTCGGTGCCCAGCTCACCGCGGCGCTGGCCCTGCTCGTGGTGGGCCGGTGGTTCAGAGCCAGGTCCTGACCTTCTCGCCGGACGCCGTCTCCCGGCTGACCCCGCGCAGCACGACCGTCGCCCGACCGGTCACCAACGGCCTGAGGGTGACCGCGACCAGCGCGCTCACCGGGTCGGTCCGCCCCGCCTCGACACCGGCGGTCCCCGAGCCGAGCTCCGCTGCGAGCCCGAGCAGCTCGGCCTGGGGCCACGTGTGCTGGGCGGTCCGTAGGGCGGGCAGGGCAGCGTCGGCCTGAGCTGCGGGCGGCTGGTCCGGCAGCGGTTGCGCCTCGTGGGTCCAGGCTGGGACCGTCGGCGGCGTCGCCGGATCCGCGGCCAGCGGTGCCCCGTCCAGGCCGTCACCGACCACCAGCGCCGCTGGACCCGCGTGCGGCTCACCGGTCCAGGCGTGGTGGCCGACGGTGACCTCCGCCGGGTCGTCGACCAGCAGCGAGACGGTGCCACCGAGCCACCAGGTCGCCAGAGCGACGCTGGCGCTGGTCCAGCACGGCGGTGCCAGCAGGCCGACGGTGCTGCCGGGGCCGACCAGGTGGTCGAGCTCCAGCAGATGGGCGCCCTTGGCGGCCCAGTTGGCCAGCGAGACACCGCTCTGCTCGTAGCGGGCTCCGGGATGCAGCACGGTCACCGCGGGCCGGTGCCCGAGCTCACGCGCGCCGGTGCGCAACGCCTCGGCGATGTCGACCGGCGCGGTGGCCTCGCTGGGAGAACCACCGAGCTGCACCTGTGCCTCCTCAGGACGCCGACGCCACGCACCTGGTGCGCTGCGGGTCCCGCCGCGGGCAGCGTCGGCCACCGGTGGGCGCACCCGCCACCGCGGTGCGGTGGTGGCCGGCCCACCAGCCCTCGACGGACCGGGCGGCATCGGCGCCGATGGTATCGTCGAGGTTCCTCGTGCCCGTCCCGGTGGCCGCGTGCGCCATCGCGGACGTCCGCGTTGCCCTGCTGAGCGAGGTCCTCCCGTCGTGTCCGATTCGTTGACCTTTGCCGAGACCCGGCGCCCTCGTGGGGCCCGTGTCGCGCGTACCACGGCGATCGTGGCCGGGATCGCGCTCGCGCTGTTGCTGGTGTGGGGCGCGGTCATCGGCGGGGTGTGGACCTACGCCTGGCTCCAGCTCGGTGGCGACGACATCCCGGTGCTCCGCGAGGACGGACTGGCCACCCTCGGGTCGGTGGACGGACCGACGGCCCCGCAGGACGCGACCACCGTCCTGGTCGCCCTGACCGGTCCGGTCGACCCGACGATCCCCCGTCCACCGGCGCTGGAGGCGCCGTTGGTGCTCCTGCAGGCCGGTGGGCCACGTGAGCGGCCGGCGGCCCTGCTCATCCCCGAGGACGTGCCGTTGGCCCGGGAACTGACCTTCGCGGACATCCAGGCGGAGGGTGGCACCGACCCGTTGGTGCGGGCGGTGGTCGACTACACCGATGTCGCGGTCGACCACGTCGTCAGCACCTCGATCGACGCCCTGCCCCGGCTGTTCGACGCGATGGCCCCGATCGAGGTCTGCCGCCGCGACGGGTGCTCCACCCCCCGTGGGGATGAGGTCCGCACGCTGCTCCTGCAGGCCGAGGACGAGGAGCTGGCCCTGCTGGCCGCGGACCTGGTGCGTTCCGTCGCCGCCACGTTGGACACCCGTTGGGTCGTCACCTCGCCGCGGGCGGCGTGGCGTGTGGTGGACGCGGTGTCCGAGGAGGTCGTCACCGACGCCAGCCTGCGGGGTGCGCGTCTGCTGGAGGTGGCGGCACTGCTCGGTGAGCCGGTCCGGCTGGAGGTCGATCGACTCCCGGTGCTGGTGAACCCGGAGACGGGCCGGGTCCTGCCGATCCACGAGCCGGTGCAGGTCCGGCTCGAACACCTGCGCAACGGGACGCCCCTGACGGGGCAGGGAGGACGGACCGAGGACCTGGAGACCGAGTTGCTCGCCGGGATCGAGGTGGGGGTGCTCAACGGCGCCGGGGTGGACGGCCTGGCCTCCCGCGTCCAGGTCGAGCTGGAGTCGGCGGGGTTCGCGGTGGTC
This sequence comes from Nitriliruptoraceae bacterium, assembly GCA_041686695.1. Lineage (GTDB taxonomy): Bacteria > Actinomycetota > Nitriliruptoria > Nitriliruptorales > Nitriliruptoraceae > T1Sed10-7. The sequence continues at coordinate 2,462 of JAWLDJ010000128.1, read as the reverse complement.
GGGACCGGCAACGCGCCCAGGTTCGACCGTGCGCGGACCGTGGTCACCTACCGTGAGGACGAGGAGGCGGCCGCGTTCGCCGCCGTGCGGCTCAGCGAAGCACTCGGCGGGGTGGAACTGGACGCCATCGCGCAACGTCCGACGTTCGAGGGCGTGGAGGTCGACCTGCTCGTGATCGCTGGAGAGGATCTGTCGTGACGCTGCAAGCAGCCGCCGGATGAGCGGTGGGGAACCCGGCCCGTGGGGTCCGGTCGTGGAGACCGGTCGTTCCCGCCGTCTCCTGCGCCGCCTGGCCGTGCTCGTCGGTGTCGGCGGGCTGCTCACCCTCGCGGCGGTGGGCACCACGACCCAGCTGTTGGTGGAACGTGCGGAGACCAACCTCACCCGGGTCCCGGTCCCGGAGCTCGAGCAGGTCGCGGAGCGGTCCGATGCCCGCACGTTCCTGCTGGTCGGTTCCGACGCCCGTGACGGTCTGGACGAACAGGACCGCCGTGAGCTGACGCTCGGCACCTTCGATGGGCAACGCAGCGACGTGGTCATGTACCTCGCCATCAGCGAGGATCGGGAGCAGGTCTCCCTGGTCAGCTTCCCGCGGGACCTGCTCGTGGAGGTGGACGGCCGCGCACAGAAGCTGACCGACGCCTTCGCCGGCGGGCCGGACGAGCTCATCAGGGTCCTGCGCGACAACTTCCAGCTCCCCGTCAACCACTTCGCCTCGGTGAGCCTCGGGGGGTTCGTGGACGTGGTCCGCACGCTCGGCACGGTCGAGATCTGCCTGGAGGAGCCGTTGCGGGACCGCAAGTCGGGCGCCGACTTCGAGGCGGGCTGCCACGACATGTCCGCCACCGAGGTCCTGTCGTACGTGCGCTCCCGCCAGGGGGACCGCGCCGACCTCGAACGCATCGACCGCCAGCAGAGCTTCCTGCGCGCCGTGCTCTCCGACCTGACGGCCACGCGCACGCTGGCCAACCCGCGGCAGGTCTACCGGCTCACCGAGGACGTGGCGACGGGGCTGACCGTCGACGACCGCCTCGCGACGCCGCAGATGCTCGGCCTGGCCGACGAGCTGCGGTCGGTGGTCAGCGCGGGGATGCCGATGACCGCGGTTCCCGCCCACCCCCGACGGATCGACGGGCTCGACTTCATGGTGCCCTACGGCCCCGGGGCCAGGGCGCTGTTCGCCGACCTGCGCTCGGGCCGTCAGCTCGCTGAGCGTGGGACCCGCGAGGAGCGCGATGAGACCGTGGTGGGCGTCGCCAGCGTCGGCGCCGGGGCTGGCATCGTCGACTCGACGTTGCGGTTCGCGGGTTTCCAGACCCGTCTCGGCGCCCGGGTGGGTCCCACCGAGGAGCTCGGTGCCGTGACCACGGTCTTCGTCGTCCCCGGCGAGGAGGAGCGGGCGGGTTGGGTCGCGGCCACGCTCGGCGCCCCGAGCCTGCCGCTGCCCGACGAGGTGGCCGTCCCCGACGGTGTCCACGTGATCGTGGCCAGCGGCGACGACGCGACGACCTGAGCATGACCGCGCGGGTCCCGCCGCCCACCGATGCCGAGCTGCACACGGATGTCGCGGTGGTGTTGGTGACCCACGACACCCGCGACGAGGTGCTCGGTGCCCTCGACGCCGTGGCTGCCGACCCGGATCGGCCCGCCGACCTGGAGGTCGTGGTGGTGGATGCGGGTTCCGACGACGACACGGTGGCGGCGGTCCGGGCCCGCGACGACGGCACGCGCGTGCTGGCGATGGCCAACACCGGGTTCGGACGGGGTGCCAACGCCGGGGTCCGGGCGACGGGGGCGGCCTTCGTCCTGGTCGCCAACGCCGACGTGCGGGTGCGGCCCGGTGCGGTGGCGCGACTGGCGGCCACGCTGGCGGCCGAGCCGACCCTGGCGGCCGTCGGCCCCCAGGTGCGCTACCCGGGTGGAGAGCTCCAGGCCTCGGCCCGCCGCGACCTCGACGCCGCCACGATCGTCGGTCACGCCCTGCTCGGACGGTGGTGGCCCGAGAACCGGTGGACCGCCCGCTACCACGCCCGCGACCTGCCGAGCGAGCTGCCGCGGGAGGTGGCCTGGCTGTCGGGCTGCGCGTTGCTGGTGCGTCGCTCGGCGTTCGAGGCGGTCGGGGGCTTCGACCCGGGGTTCTTCCTCTACGTCGAGGACGTCGACCTCGGCTCGCGCCTGAGGGCGGCGGGCTGGCGCCTGCGCTACGAGCCGGCGGCGGTGGTCGAGCACCGGGTCGGTGCCTCCACCTCGCGGTCGCGGTGGCGGGCGTTGTGGCACCACGCGCACAGCCTGGACCGGTACCTCTCGGGCCGGTTGCGCGGCGCCGCACGGCTGCTGCGTCCCCTCCTGCCCGTCGGGTTGTCGCTGTGGGTGGTGCTGACCGCGCTGGCCGAGCGCCGACGCCGGCCGGGCAGTGTCACCGGTGAGCGGGTCGCACGGTGAGCGGCGACCCTGGGCCCGCG
>JAWLDJ010000127.1:0-6414 GCA_041686695.1 Nitriliruptoraceae bacterium | reverse complement strand
TGGTCGAAGGCCACCTCGTCGGTCTCGGCATCGGCTGCTGCGTCGCTGCGCTGCAACCGCAGCCGCCAGCCACCGCCGGGCCCACCGTCGGCATCGCTGGCGCTGGGCCCACCGGCGTCACCGCTGCCGCCGGGCCCACCGTCGGCATCGCTGCCGCCGCCTGGGGTGCCCGGCAACACCGCGGTCGCCCGGGCGGCGGTGCGCACATCGACGCCGTCGGCGAGCAGCGATGCGCGGAGGGCCTCGCTGGCCTCCGGCTCCTCCCGGGGCAGCAGACGCGGCTCCATCTCCACGATCGTCACCTTCGCGCCGAGTCGGGCGAAGGCCTGCCCGAGCTCGCACCCGATCGGACCGCCGCCGAGCACGGCCAACCGCCGTGGCAACGCCTCGAGGTCCCAGACCGTCTCCGTGGTCAGCGGCCCGGCATCCGCGAGTCCCTCGATCGGCGGCAGCACCGGCGCGGCGCCGGTGGCGATCATCGCGGCGCGGAACCGGAGCCTTTGACCACCGACCTCGATCGCGTCGTCGGCCACGAACCGCGCATCGCCGTGGATCACCTCGATGCCCTCGGCACGCAGTCGCTCGGGACTGTCGTGCGGGGCGATCGCTCCGATCGCCCCACGGACGTGGGCCATGACCGCGGGGAAGTCGACCGTGACCTCATCGCTGTGGACGCCGAGGTGCTCGCTGTGACGTGCGGTGTGCGCGGCGGCCGCCGCCGCGAGCAGCGACTTCGAGGGCACGCAGCCGGTCCACAGGCAGTCGCCTCCGGTGCGGGCCCGCTCCACCAGCGTGACCTTCGCCCCCTGTCGGGCCGCGCCGACGGCGGCGACGAGCCCTGCGGTGCCACCACCGACCACGATCAGGTCCCTGCGTGCCACGTGTGCTCCTATGCTCGATGACCGGGCGGCTACGAGCCGTCGCGGCCCCCGGTGGCAACCCGAGGGGGGCGCCGTGGCTTCCACGGGCCACCACCGGGTCCGCGGCCGGGAGACCGGCGAGGCCACGGCCCGGCCCGGCACCGTCCACCCACCGTCCATCCACCGTCCATCTCTGGAGGCGTTCGTGCAGGTCGTGGTGATCGGATCGAGCAAGGGGACCGGCAACGCCCTGGTCCGTCGGCTGCTGGCGGACGGCATCGAGGTGCGGGCGATGGTCCGGGATCCGGCGCAGACCGCCGCGCTCGAGGCGCTCGGGGCCACGGCGGTGCTCGGCGACCTCGAGGGCGATCTCGAGGGTGTGGTCGATGGCGCGGACGCGGTGGCCTTCTGTGCAGGCTCGGGGTCGAGCACGGGACCGGACGCGACGCTCCGGGTGGACCTGCACGGGGCCGTCCGGGTCATCGACCGGTGCCTGGCAGCGGGGGTCGACCGGTTCGTGCTGCTGTCCTCTATGGCGGCCGACGACCCGATGCGCGGCAGCGAGAAGATCCGCCACTACCTCGCCGCCATGCACGCCCGGGAGCGGCTCCTGGCTGCCAGCGGGCTGGACGCCACGATCGTGCGCCCGGGGGGCCTCACCCACGATCTGGGCACGGGGAAGGTGGCGGTCGGTGTCCCGACCCTTACGGCTCGGGGCACCATCCCGCGTGAGGACGTCGCCGCGGTGCTCGCGGGCTGTCTCACCGACGACGCCACGATCGGCGCCACCTTCGAGGTCGTCAGCGGGGACACCCCGATCGCCGATGCGCTCGCCGAGGTGGCGGCACGCTCAGCCTGAGCGGACCGCCGAGACGATCTGCGCCAGCGCGGCGCCGGTGTCGGTGCGCAGCACGACGTCGGCGCGGTCGTCGTAGGGCGTCGGTTCCGCGTTGATCACCACCAGCATCGCGCCCGCTTCCAGGGCCGTGCGCGGCAGCAGCGCCACGGGGTGCACCGTCAGCGACGTCCCCACGGCCAGGAACACGTCCGCTGCCATCGTGGCGTCGTGGGCGCGCTGCAGCAGCGCCGGGTCGAGGGACTGCCCGAAGGCGACCGTGGCACTCTTGAGGAGCCCGCCGCAGGCCTCGCAGCGTGGGTCGTGGTCGCCGGCGCGCACCCGCTCGAGCACCGGCAGCGCCGGCTGTCGTCGGCCGCAGGACAGGCAGACCACGTCACGGACGGTGCCGTGGATCTCGATCACCCGACCGGGTGAGCTGCCGGCCAACTGGTGCAGACCGTCGACGTTCTGCGTGATCAGCGCCGTCAGCCGCTCGAGCCGTTCGAGTTCGGACAGCGCGAGGTGGCCGGGGTTGGGCTGGGCCTGCCAGGTCGGCTCCGCGGCGCGGCGGCGCCAGGCTTCGCGGCGTACCTCGTCGTCGGCGACGTAGGCGTCGATCGACACGTAGCGCTGCGCGCTGGGGTCCTTGGTCCACAGCCCCTGGGGTCCGCGGAAGTCGGGGATGCCCGAGGCGGTGGAGACGCCGGCGCCCGTCAGCGCCACGACCACGTCGGCGGCGCGGATCCGGTCGGCGACCGCGCGGATCAGCGCCGGATCGAGTTCCGGCTCCTCGGGGTGTCGCTCTGCATCCACGGTGTCGCTGCCTCCTGGCCCTGGAAGGTAGGCGAGTGCCGCGCGCGACGGGCACGCAGGGCTGCTTGACTCGTCGCGAACGTAACCCGCAGCCGACGCGAGGCATGCCGTGCCCACCCCTCATCTGTCCACCGCTGCCGGAGGCTTCGCCGACACGGTGCTCCTGCCCGGCGATCCGTTGCGTGCCCGCCACATCGCCGAGCGCTGTTTCGACGGCTCGGAGCAGGTCAACGAGGTGCGCGGGGCCCTGGCCTACACCGGCACTTACCAGGGCATGCCGATCTCCGTGCTCGGGACCGGCATGGGCATCCCGTCGGCCTCGATCTACACCACCGAGCTGGTGCGCGAGTACGGGGTGCAGCGCCTGGTCCGGGTGGGCTCGTGCGGGGCGTTGCAGCCCTCGTTGTCGCTGCGTGACGTCGTGCTGGCGGTCGGAGCGTGCACCGACTCGGGCGTCAACCGGGCGCGCTACGGCGGCCTGGACTTCGCCGCGACCGCCGACTTCCACCTCCTGCGCGCAGCTGCCGAGGCCGCCGAGGCCCGTGAGCACCCCATCGCGGTCGGCAACGTCCACAGCGCCGACCTCTTCTACGATCCCCGGGACACCCTGGTCGACACGATGCGGTCGATGGGGGTGCTGGCCATCGAGATGGAAGCCGCGGGCATCTACGGTGTGGCGGCTGCGCACGGTGTGCGGGCGCTGACGGTGCTGACCGTGAGCGACCACCTCCTCACCGGGGCGCAGACCACCTCCGAGGAGCGGCAGCGCACCTTCGACGACATGGTCGACATCGCCCTCGACGGGTTGCTCCGGGACACGGCCCGGGCGCGCTGACCAGCACCGGCACCTCGCAGCTGCCCGCACCGCCACCGCGGTCAGTCGGGTCTCCTGCGCGAGCTCCGCGAGTGCGTGCCGGCAGGTGGGGAGTTCGCGACGTTCGCCGCCGCCCGGGACCTGTCGGGCTGAGCGGCGCCACCGCCCCCAGGATCCTCGCCACCCCGGCCGCCCCGCCTGATGGCCGCAGCCGAGGTGGCGGGGAGCAGCGGATGGTGGCTGTTCTTCGGCCGGGTGGGTGGGTCCGTTGGGGGTGGGTTGGTCGTGGTGGCGGGGAGCAGCGGATGGTGGCTGTTCTTCGGCTGGGTGGGTGGGTCCGTTGGGGGTGGGTTGGCCGTGGTGGCGGGGAGCAGCGGATGGTGGCTGTTCCTGGGCTGGGTGGGCGGTCTTCACTGCCGGCCCACGCGGCGGGCGGGCTCAGCCGCTCACCAGCGCCAGCTGCACGAGCAGCCCGACGAAGATCACGACCAGCAGCACCGCAGCACCGGCCAGGTTGCGCCGGATCACCTCGGGCTCACGTCCGGTGGCGCCGGCGGCCGAGGTCCCGACCGCCGCCACCGCTGGGGTCAGCGCGTTGCCGACGTTGCCGCCGGCGGTCTGGCCCGACAGCAGGATCGCGGGCAGCACGCCCAGCGCGATCGCGACCTCGGCCTGCAGCGAGCTGAACAGCGCGTTGGACGCCGTCGTCGCGCCGGTCAGCACGGTGCCGAGCGTGCCGAGCGGGGCGGACACCGCGACGAAGCCCCGCCCGAGCGACGAGGCCAGTGCCTCGGCCAGCGCGGCGATCATGCCGGCCTCCGTCAGCAGCGCCGCCAGGACCGTCAGCCCGAGGATCGATGCCCCGACCTTGCGGCAGCGCCCGAGCCAGCTCGTCATGGCCAGCCGGGTCGCGCCCGTTGGCCACCAGCCTCGGCGGTGGTAGAGCACAGCGCCCACGACCGCGGCGAGCAGCAGATAGGGCAGGGGGTGGAGCAGGGGACGGAAGGCCGGGGTCACGGCGGCTTCGCTGGTCGCGAACCCGAACCTGGCCACCGAACCTGGGAGCACGGGGGCGATCGTCGGGACGCGTTCGAACAACGCGCGCACCGGCGGGAACGCGAAGCCGATCGTCGCGCTCGCGGTCAGCACGAGGTAGGGGGCCGCCGCCACGGCCAGCGGCCGACCCTCGGGCCGCTCGGTACCCGGGGCCGGCAGCAGCCACCAGGCCGCCAGCAGCCCCGCGAGCCCCGCGGCCGTGGACCCGAGCGCCGGCTGCACCCTGACCACCGCGATCAGCGTCGCTCCCATCGCCGCGGCGATCACCAGCGCCCGCCAGCGGTCGCCGTCGCTGCGTCGGCCCCGGCGCAGCACCAGCAGCCCGGAGACGACCGCTGTGACCGCCAGCAGTATCGAAGCCCGCAGCGCGAAGGAGGTCGCCTGGGTCGCATCGAGGCGGGCGGTGGCCTCGGCCATGAAGTAGCTCGAGCCCATGGAGCCGAAGGTGACCGACCACTGGTACCCGATCAGGCAGGCGGCCACCGCCGCCACCGGGGCCATGCCACGGCGCACCAGCATCGGGGCGCTCATGGCGATCGGTGCCCCGAACCCGGCGGCACCCTGTAGGAAGGAGGGCAGCACGAAGGCCAGCAGGATCAGGCGGCGTCCCTCGGTGGGCGCGAGCAGGTCGGCGGCGTCGGCGAGGTGGTCGAGCGCTCCGGAACGATCCAGGATCTCGAACAGCAGCAGCGCCGGCAGGACGATCAGCAGGATCCAGGTCCCGGTCCACACACCCCGGAGCACCGCGGTCCACACCGCCCCGAGCGGCAGCCCGAAGACCAGCACGCCCAGCACGGCGGTGACCGCTGCGGTCAGCCAGGCGCTCGGGGTCAGCGGGCGGGCACGGAGCACCAGCACCGCGAGCAGCACGATCGGGGCGGCTGCCACCGCCACCGCCCACCACGGCCACACAGGCACTCCTCGCCGCCCGTACGCCTCACGGGTCGGGCGGCGAGGCTAGCGCTCACCTCGGCACCGCTACGCTCGCGGCCGCCGGCCGGCCGTCCCTGGCGGAGGGACCGCGGGACCGCCGATACGAGGAGCAGGGACATGGCAGCACTGGTGACGCTCGAGGTGGACGCCGAGGCCCAGATCGGGCTGGTGCGCATCGACCGTCCGCCGATGAACGCCCTGTCCAGCCAGGTCTGGCAGGAGCTCCACCTCGCCGTCACCGAGGCCATCGAGGACGACGACGTGCGGGCGTTGGTCGTGTGGGGTGGCCCGAAGGTGTTCGCCGCCGGGGCCGACATCAGCGAGTTCCCCGACCTCGGCCCCGCCGACGCCCGTCGCTACGGCGCCGTCCTGCAGGGGGCACTCGACCACCTCGCCCGGGCGCCGATGCCGACCATCGCCGCGATCCACGGCTACGCGCTCGGCGGTGGGTGCGAGCTGGCGCTGGCCTGCGACCTGCGTGTCGCGGCGGACAACGCCAAGCTCGGCCTCCCCGAGGTCCTGCTCGGCCTGCTGCCGGGCGCGGGCGGCACGCAGCGCCTGCCCCGGCTGATCGGGCTGTCGCGGGCCAAGGAGCTGATCTTCTCCGGCCGCATGGTCGACATGGTCGAAGCCGAGCGCATCGGCCTGGTCGACCGTGTCGCGCCGGCGGACGACCTCATCGACGTCGCCCGCGAGCTCGCCGCGCGGTTCGCGACCGGACCGGCCTCGCTCGCGCTGGCCAAGCGGGCGATCGAGGACGGCACCGAGCAGCCGCTGGACCAGGGGCTCAGGCTCGAATCCGAGCTGTTCGCCGCAGCCTTCGCCACCGAGGATGCTGCCACCGGTATCGCGAGCTTCCTCGAACACGGTCCCGGTCAGGCCACCTTCAGCGGCCGTTAGGAGCACGCGTGAGCGCCGAATCCCTCGCCGAATCCCTCACCGAACCCCTCGTCGAACCCGTCACCACCGAGGTGGGCCGTGATGACCCGCCGGCGGTGGTCGACGACCCGCCGGCGGTGGTCGTCGAGGTGCCGCCGCCCGATGTCTGGAACCTCGGCATCAAGGAGCAGCAGCGCCTCTACCACGACTGGGAGTCGACG
>JAWLDJ010000126.1:0-6502 GCA_041686695.1 Nitriliruptoraceae bacterium | reverse complement strand
CCTGGAGCGGATGACGGGATTCGAACCCGCGACCTCCACCTTGGCAAGGTGGCGCTCTAGCCAACTGAGCTACATCCGCGTGCAGCGGCGAACGGTAACGCGTCGAGCACACCTCGGCAAACCGCGCCGCGTAGCCGCACCCAGGGTCAGTGTACGCCCCAGGAAGCGGCCGCTGACCGGCCACGTCAGGCCAGTGGCGCCGTCCCGGTCGACCCGAAGCCACCGGTCCCCCGCGCGGTCTCGTCGAGGTCGTCCACCTCCACCACGTGGGCCCGCCCGACCCGCTGCAGCAGGAGCTGTGCGACGCGCTCGCCGGCGGGCAGATGCACCGTCTCCGCGCCGAGGTTGATCAGTAGCACCCGCACCTCGCCGCGGTAGCCGGCATCGATCGTGCCGGGAGCGTTCGCCACCGTCAGACCGTGCCGTCGAGCCAGCCCCGACCGCGGATGCACCAGCCCGACCCATCCCATGGGGATCGCCACCGCCAGTCCCGTCGGCACCGCCGTGCGACCCCCGGGCTCGAGCGTGACCGGCTCCACCGCCGTGAGGTCCAGGCCGGCATCGCCCGGGTGTGCGTAGGACGGCAGCACGGCGTCGGGTCGGAGCCGGCGGACCGCCACCTCGATGTCGCCGGCCACCGGCTGCCCCGCCACCCTCAGGCCTGTGTGCCGGTGTCGGTCACCGCAGCAGCACCAGCGCCATCGCTGTCCAGCGCATCGGTCGTGGTCGCCGAACGCTGCCGTGCGACCTCCAGCCGCCGAGCGCGCTCGGACACCGCGGCGGCACTGGCCACCAGCTCGGCCAGCGCCCCGCTCACCATCGCCGGGACCTCGTCGACATCGGGCAGCGCGTCGTAGTCCGCCGTGATGCCGACGTTGATCCACCCATCCATCGAGGTGACCCCGACGCTGTAGCTGTGGTTGGCGGCCAGGGGCGTGAAGGGGAAGGCCCCCAGCAGCCGCGAGCCCAGGCAGTAGATCGGCAGCTGCGGACCGGGCACGTTGGTCACGAGGAAGTTGAACAGCCGGGCGTTCACCGCCACGCGGGCGGCCATCGCGTGGATCGTCGGTGGCGCGAACTCCCCCAGGCCGAGAAGGAAGCCCGCGCCGACAGCCGCGTGCGAGGACTTGACGTCGCTCATGGCCTCGTGGCACACCCGCAATCGCTGGATCGGATCCATCTCGAACATCGGCAGGTCCACGAACACCGCCACCACCCGGTTGCCCAGCGCATGGGCGTCGGAGGCTGCACGGGTGCTGACCGGGACCATCGCCCTGAGCCACATCCCGTCCGTCCGGGCGCCGCGCCGTCGCAGGTACCGGCCGGTCGCGTCCGCGATCACAGCCAGGATCACGTCGTTGACGGTGGTGTGGAAGGCGTCCTTGACAGCCTTGACCTCCTCCAACGGCACGCGCTGGAGGGCGAGCCGCCGGTGCCGACCGGGCGGCACGTTCAGCGGCGAGCGCGGTGCCGGTCGCAGCAGGTTCGAGCGCGCGACCCGGCCCACCCCTCGACCGACCGCCAGCGCCTTGCCGGCGGCCGCCTTCGGGGTCCTGGCCAGCCGACCGAGGGACTCGGCGGCCTCGGCCGGACTGCGAGCCAGGTGACGGATGGTGCGGGCCGCCAGAGCGGACTCGGACGGTGCCGGGCGGGGAGCCCACGGTTCGGGGTCGGGCAGCTCGTCGCTGGCATCCGGCGCGAGGTCGAACATCACCGTCGCGATGTCGATCCCGGCGAGCCCGTCGATCATGGCATGGTGGGTCTTGCCCAGCAACGCGACCCGACCCTGCTCGAGGCCCTCGATCACGTACAGCTCCCACAACGGGCGATCACGATCGAGCTGTCGGGAGAGGATCCGGGTCGCGAACTCCGTCAGCTGCCCGGTCGTCCCGGGCGCTGGAAGGGCCGCGTGGCGCACGTGGTACGAGAGATCGAAGTCCGGGTCGTCCACCCACACCGCCCCCGCCAGGCCGAAGGCGGGTTGCAGGACCTTCTGCCGGTACCGCGGGATGTGGTGCAGGCGGGAGGTGACCAGCTCCAGGAACGAGGCGAAGGAGAAGTGCGGCTCGTCCTCCGGCGGCTCGAAGACGAACAGGCCGCCGACGTGCATGTGGCGGGTCGGCGACTCCATCTCGAGGAAGGCGACGTCGGTCGAGCTGAGGCGTTCGGCGAAGGGTTCCACCGCCGCCTCGCCCCCCTGCTGCGCTGCCTGTGCTCCCACCTGGTCTCCCAACCCGGTTGCGTCCCGGTGCTGACGACCGGGCACGGAGCCTACCCGTGCGCTGGCACCGGCTGCCGGGCGACCTCGCGCGTCCATGGCCACGGCAGCCTACGCGCCCCGTGCCACCAGGAACCGCTCTCGCGCCTCGCGGTGGTCCACGATCGGCGGTGGGTAGTCATCACCGACACCGAGCAGGGTGTCACGTCCCTCCCAGGGCGCGTGCACGTGGGCGTCGTCCACCTCGGCGAGTTCCGGCACGTAGCGCCGGAGGTAGATCCCGCCGGGGTCGTAGCGCTCGGACTGGGTCACGGGGTTGAACATCCGGTTGGGCCGTGAATCGGTCCCGGTCCCGGCGGTCCACTGCCACTGCCCGAAGTTGTTGGCGAGGTCCCCGTCGACGAGGTGGTCCATGAAGTGCCACGCCCCGACGCGCCAGTCGACGTAGAGGTGCTTGGTCAGGAACGACGCCACGATCATCCGGGCCCGGTTGTGCATCCACCCCTCGCGCTGCAGCTGGCGCATCCCGGCGTCCACGACCGGGTAGCCGGTGCGACCCTGCTTCCAGGCCGCCGCGTCCTCGGCCGCCTGCGCGCCGTCCCGCCAGTCGTCCCCCTGGGTCCGGATGTCGGTGTGGACCAGATCGGGTCGGGCCGCCAGCAGCTGGTGGTTGAAGTCCCGCCAGCACAGCTCCTGAAGGAAGGCCTCCTGTCCCGGCTGGCGCCGGTCGACCCGGGCCGCGAGCTCGGTGGCGGAGATGACGCCGAGGTGGACGTGGTGCGACAGCTTCGAGGTGCCGTCGACGGCGAGGTGGTTGCGTGCCTCGTCGTAGGCGTCCACCGGCCCCTCGAACCACCACTCGGCGCGGGCTCGCGCCGCCGTCTCCCCGCCGGGGGGCAGCTCGTCAGCGAGGCGATCCACGTCGGTGAGGGCCGCCAACGCCGGGATCCGGCCGGTGGCCACCGTCGTCGGCGTTGGGACCCGGCTCGGCACCGGCAGGGGGTCACGTCGTGGCACGTCCACCCACCGTCGCCAGTAGGGGGTGAACACCTTGAAGTGGTCACCCCCGCTGGGGCGCACCTCGCCCGCTGGGACGACCATGACACCGTCATGGCGGTGGACGCGCAGGCGGTCGCCCAGCTCCCTGGCCGCCAACGCGCGCAGTGACGCCTCCCGTCGGCGTGCATGGGCGCTCACGTCCGCGCTGAGGTGGAGCTCGTCAGCGGTCACCTCGATCGCCAACCGGTGGACCTCCGCCAGGGTGTCGCCGTGGCGTACCACCAGCTCCCCGCCCAGGTCCTTGAGGCTGGACCGCAGGTCGCGGACGGCATCGACCAGCTGGGCGACGCGGTTCGGTGCGGCGTAGCGAGAGGCCAGGATCGCGCGATCGAACACGAACAGCGGGACCACCCGATCGGCGCGCTGGCACGCGGCCGTCAGGGCCGGATGGTCGTGCACCCGCAGGTCACGGGTGAACAGCACGATCGCTGTGGACACGATGACGCTCCTCGCGTGGGTCGCGGCGGGTGGCCGGCCGCTGTCCCACCAGCCTACGGACCGGGCCGCCGACTGGACCGGCGGCGGCATCGACGACCGGAAGCTGCAGACAGCAGCACCGGGGGTGGGCATGCCTCCGGTTTGCCCTGCAGAAAGTCTCGTATACGAGACTTTCTGCAGCAGCCGGAGAGGGGCGTCCTCCCCCGGCCGGCAGCCGCCCTCCCTCTGCGGCCAGCGCACCCACCGCGCGGTCGAGCGTCACGGGACCGCGGCGCGGTGACGTCTCGCGGCCAGGCGCGTCGGAGGCGAGCGGTACCGTCGCCCGCGATGGCCGACGAGGTGCTCCAGCGGTTCTCCGCCCCGGTCCGCGAGTGGTTCTCGACCACCTTCGCGGTCCCGACCGCTGCCCAGGCGCGCGGCTGGCCAGCGATCGCCGATGGCGACCACACGCTGATCCTGGCGCCGACGGGCTCCGGCAAGACGCTGACAGCGTTCCTGTGGGCCCTGGACCGCCTGACCAGCACCCCGCCGCCCGAGGACCACACCCAGCGGCTGCGCGTGCTGTACGTCTCCCCACTCCGGGCGCTGGCCGTGGACGTCGACCGCAACCTCCGGGCCCCCCTGGAGGGCATCCGCCTGGCCGGGGAGCGGCTGGGGGCCGAGGTGCACCGACCTGAGGTGGGCGTGCGCACCGGCGACACCCCCGCGCGCGAGCGTGACCGCATGAAGCGGCACCCGCCGGACGTGCTCATCACCACCCCGGAGTCGCTCTACCTGCTGCTGACCTCGCAGGCCCGCGAGACGCTACGCGGGGTGGAGGCTGTGATCATCGACGAGATCCACGCGCTGGCGTCGACCAAGCGTGGGAGCCATCTCGCGGTGTCGCTCGAACGGCTGGAGCACGAGGTCCGCTTCGGCGGATCGGAGACCTCGGACGCCGCCACCTCGCCGCCAGTGGAACGGCGCCCTCCACAACGCATCGCGCTCTCGGCGACCCAGCGACCACTAGAGGAGATCGCGAGGTTCCTGGGTGGCTACGGCGACGACGGCCGGCCGCGTCCGGTCACCATCATCGACGCCGGCAGCACCAAGGCGATGGAACTCGAGGTGGTCGTGCCCGTCGAGGACATGTCCGACCTCGGGCAGCCGGTCGAGCAGCGCCTCGAGGTCGAGCTGGCCTCCGGGCCCGCTGCCGCCGGGCCCGCGCGACGCTCGATCTGGCCGGCGGTGCACCCACGCCTGCTCGAGCTCGTGCTCGAGCACCGCTCGACGCTGATCTTCGTCAACGCCCGGCGACTGGCCGAGCGCCTGGCGGCCAAGCTGAACGAACTCCACGCCGAGCAGCAGCGGGAACGGGCCCTGCGCGCCGAGGGCCTGGACGGCATCGACCTGGAGCTGGCCCTGGCGGAGGCACCGGAGGAGCCGCCGCCCGAGCTCGTCAAGGCACACCACGGATCGCTGTCCCGCGAACGCCGGCTGCAGGTCGAGGACGAGCTCAAATCGGGGCGGCTCCGCGGCCTGGTGGCCACGTCCAGCCTCGAGCTCGGCATCGACATGGGCGCGGTGGACCTGGTCGTGCAGGTCGCCTCACCCGGGGCGGTCAGCCGCGGCCTGCAGCGCATCGGCCGTGCCGGTCACCAGGTCGGCGAGCCCTCCCGGGGCGTGCTGCTGCCCAAGTACCGCGGCGACCTGGTCGAGACCGCCGTCGTGGCGCGACGGATGCACGACGGCGCGATCGAGGCGACCCGCTACCCACGCAACCCGCTGGACGTGCTGGCCCAGCACCTGGTGGCGATGGCGGCGATGGACACCTGGGAGGTCACCGCCGCGGCCCGGCTGCTGCGACGCGCTGCCCCGTTCCACGAGCTCGCCGACGAGGTGCTGGCCGCGGTCCTCGACCTGCTCAGCGGCCGCTACCCCTCGCAGGAGTTCGCCGAGCTCAGGGCCCGTCTGGTCTGGGACCGCACCGAGGACACGATCCGGGCGCGGCGCGGCGCGCAACGGCTGGCGGTCACCAACCCCGGCACCATCCCCGACCGTGGCCTGTTCGGGGTGTTCCTGCCCGACGGGACCCGGGTCGGCGAGCTGGACGAGGAGATGGTCCACGAGTCCCGCTCCGGTGAGACCTTCGTGCTGGGGGCATCGACCTGGCGGATCGAGGACATCACCTTCGAGCGCGTCGTGGTGACACCCGCACCGGGGGAACCGGGCAAGCTGCCCTTCTGGCACGGCGACGGCCCCGGGCGCCCCTTCGAGCTCGGCGCCGCGATCGGTGCCTTCCTGCGCGAGGTCACCGAACGCGCGACGAGCGACCGGGACGCCGAGGTGGCACGGCTGCGCGCCGAGCACGACCTCGATGCCTGGGCCGCCGACAACCTCATCGCCTACCTCGAGGAGCAGCAGCAGGCCGCCGGCGCGCTGCCCGACGACCGCACGATCGTCATCGAACGGTTCCGGGACGAGCTCGGGGACTGGCGGGTGTGCCTGCTCTCCCCCTTCGGTGCCCAGGTCCACGCCCCCTGGGCGATGGCGATCGAGCGGCGACTCACCTCCGCCGGCTACGACCCCGAGGTGATGTGGGCAGATGACGGCATCGTGCTCCGCCTGCCCGACACCACCGCCACCTTCGGCATCCCGGGCGCGGGCGGCTGGGACCACGCCGCCGGCGACGGCGACGGCCAGAGCGATGGCGACGGCCAGAGCGATGGCGACGGCCACACCGCCCACGATCTCGACGACACCACGCTGACACAGGACCTGCTGCCGGCGGCGGACGAGGTCCGTGAC
>JAWLDJ010000125.1:0-6522 GCA_041686695.1 Nitriliruptoraceae bacterium | reverse complement strand
GAGCTCCGGGAACGAGCGCGGGGGCACCTGGAGGCCGGACCACCCCAGCGCCACCAGGCCTGCCAAGGTGCCGGCGACGAGCAGCAGTGGCTTCATGGGTGGCTCTCTGCCTCCCGATCCGCGGGAGCACGATGCGACGGTGGTGGCGCAGCGACGCGCCGAAAGGTGAGGAGGGCAGGAACCTCAGCCGGCGCTCTGGGGCAGTGCCACCGTGATGAGTACCACAGCCGCCTGGTCGGCGTAGAGCTCGTGCGCTTCGGTCGGGAGCATGGCCCAGCCACCCTCGGGGACCGGCAAGGTCGTGTCGCCGGTGCGCAGCGTGACCCGACCGGAGAGGACCTGGAGCGTCGCCGGCCCCGGCGCGGTGTGCTCGTCGAGGTTGCGGCCCTCTCCGAGCGCGATCAGCGTCTGTTTGAGCAGGGTGCCGATCCCCGGCGTCAGTGTGCGAGCAGCCCGGCCCGCTGCCATCTCGCCGGCCTGCTCGAGCAGCTCCCGGCCGGCGGCGGCGAGGTCGAAAGCACCCGTGGGCGGTGACGGCTCACGTCGTTCGGCGTGGACCGGATCCGTCATGTCGCTTGCCTCTGCTCGGGAGTTCTTCGACGGTAAGAGGGAGGATGCGTTGGTGCTGCTCGCGGCGGTACGGACGGCCCGTGACCGGACCGCACCGACCGCCCATGCCCGCCCGAACGGCCACCCCGACATCCGCCGGGCCGCGCTCTGGCCCGCCACCTGGCTCCTAGCCCACACCACGCCTGAGCATCCCCATCGCCGACGGGCAACAGGTCCCAGCACCGGACCACTAGGATGCCCTGACGCCAAGGACTACAGGTCCGGCCACCCCCGCGCTGTGGAACCTGCTCGAAGCCTGCCGAGGCCCTCGTGATGGTGGCAGCAGAGCGCGACGCAGCGGGGAACCAGGCAGTGGACAGCGACTTCGCGGCAGCAGCGCCGCCACGTCGCAGGGGACAGCGTGCGACCGTGGCATCGACCGCAGCCAGGAGCAGCGACGGATGGAACGGCTGGCGCTCGGCACCAGCGACGATGCCGTCCTCGTCGTCGTCCTCATCTCCTCGCTACTCCTCCTCGCCGCTGGCGTCATCGAGCGGCGTCGTCATCGGGCACGGCTGCGCCAGCTGCCCCTGCGCATCAGCGTCAACGGCAGCCGTGGGAAGTCGACGGTCACCCGCCTGCTGACCGGCGCGCTCGCGGCCGGGGGCTACCGGCCGCTGGGCAAGACGACCGGCACCGAGCCGAAGCTGCTCGTCGGCTGGACCGGCGAGGAGCAGGATCTCCGACGTCGTCCCGAAGGACCCAACATCGGTGAGCAGCTGATGGTGGTCGGGCGGGCGGTCGAGCTCGGCGCGGACGTCCTGGTCACCGAGTGCATGGCGGTCAAGCCCGAATACCAGCTCGCATTCCACGAGGAGCTCGTCGATGTCAACCTCCTCGTGATCTGCAACGCCCTCGACGATCACCTCGACGAGATGGGGCCGACCGCGGCCGACGTCGCCGAAGTGTTCGCTGCCTCCATACCGAGGGGCGGCACCGTCGTAGTCACCCCCGAACCCCACCTCGACACCTACCTCGAGGTCGCCGCTGACCGCAACGCGACGGTCCTGGTCGCTGACCCGGGCACGGTCTCCGAGCGGGAGCTCCAAGGCCACGGCCACCTCGTGCTGGCCGAGCACGTCGCCCTCGTGCTCGCGATCACTCGAGAGCTCGGTATCGATGACGAGATGGCGCTCGTTGGCATGCTGGATGCACCGGTCGACCCGTTCGCGATGCGCGTCACCTCGATCGGAGATCCCGCCCAGCCGGCCTACTTCGTCAACGGCTTCGCCGCGAACGACCCGAGCTCCACGCTGGCGTTGTGGCAGCACCTCCAGGCGAAGGGCCTCGACGCCGACCGGCTCACCGTGATTGTCAACTGCCGTGGCGACCGGATCGAGCGTACGGAGCTGTTCGCCACCGACGTCCTGCCCCGGCTCCCGATCGACACGCTGGTCGTCACCGGTGAGCAGACCCGCCCGATCCTGCGCGCCGTGTCGCAGGGAGTGATCGCGGTCGACGACCTGCTCGACCTCACCGGGGCCTCGGCCGACGACGTGGTCGCCGCCATGAACGGCAGCCTCTGCGGTCAGGTCATCTTCGGCGTCGGCAACCTGCACGGCGGCGGCGTCCAGCTCGTGAGAGCGCTCGGGGAACTCGCGACCGACGACCTCGAGCGTGGAGTCGCCTGATGTTCGGTACCGAGCTCTACCTCTCCCTCGTGATCGGTGTCGTGGTCAGCCTGATCTACGCCGAACGCACCGGGGTGATCCCCGCCGGTCTGGTGGTGCCCGGCTACCTCGCCCTCGTGCTCGACCAGGTGCTGTTCCTGATCGCCATCTTCCTGATCAGCTTCGCGACCTTCCTCGTGGTGGAGTACGGGGTGTCGCGCCTGGTGATCCTCTTCGGCCGTCGACGGTTCGTGGCGATGCTGAGCATCGGCATCGTCTTCAAGCTCGTCTTCGACGCGCTGTACCCGGCGATGCCCTTCGAGGTCTACGAGTTCCGCGGCATCGGCGTGATCGTCCCCGGGCTGGTCGCCAACTCGATCGCCCGGCAGGGGTTGCCCCACACGATGGTCTCGACGCTCCTGCTCTCGGGGCTGACCTTCCTGCTCGTCTTCGCTGTCAACCTGGTCCTGTCGTGACCTGCCGATGACCGAAGCCGAGCTCCCGCCGAGCCCCCCGGTCACCCGGCGGGGACGGCTGCAGCGGCGACTGCGCCGTCAAGCGCTGACCGCCGGACGCGACACGGCGCTGGCGCTGGTGCTCACGGCGGCACTGCTCGTCGCGCTGCAGCTCTCCGGCGCGGTCGATGAGGGGGCCGCGGCAGCCGCGCGCGCCGAGCCGGCGAGCGGCGAGGTGGTCTTCTCAGCCGTCATGGTGGGCGACCTGATGTACGGCCGGCACGTCGAGCAGGTCACCGAGCGCTACGGCCACGACCACGTGCTCGCCGACGTCGCCCCCCTGCTCGACGCCGATTACGTGACGGGCAACCTCGAACAGGTCGTCACCGACCGGCCGGACGAGCTGCCGGAGGCCGACAAGCTGATCCACCTCGCGAGCGGCTCGCGGACCGTCGAGGCGCTCGCGGACGCTGGGGTCACCACCCTGGCGCTCGCGAACAACCACCTGATGGATCACGGCATCCCGGGCCTGCGCGACACGCTCGCCGCGCTCGACACGGCCGGCCTGGCCTACGCGGGTGCCGGGGTGACGGTGGACGACGCCACGCGGATCGACTACCAGGAGCACGGGGGCGTGCGGGTGGCCACGCTGTCGTTCTCCGACGCCTACGTGGTGGGCTTCGTCGCCCGAGCGTTCCAGGGCGGCGTGCTCTCGGCCGAGGAGCAGCGCGCCAGCCGGCTCATCCGTGAGGCGGACGCGAACGCCGACCTCGTGATCACCCACTTCCACTGGGGCAGGGAGTACGGCTTCGTGCCGAACGGGCGGCAACGGGAGCTCGCGGAGATGGCGGCCGACTCCGGTGCCGACATCGTGATCGGGCACCACCCCCACGTCCTGCAGTCGGTCGAGCGGATCGGTGACACGCTCGTGCTGTACAGCCTCGGCAACTTCGTGTTCGACCAGGGGTGGTCCCGCACGCGTGAGACGACGGTGGCGCGCTACGAGCTCGCTGCCGACGGTCGGGCCCGGGTCAGCTTCGTGCCGATCGTGATCGAGGAGGCGACACCGAGGGTCGCCTCCGGGCTCCTGGGCCCCTACCGGCGCGCCCGCATCTTCGACCGTCTGCAGGGTCCGGGGCTGACCTGGGACCGCGGGAACGACGTGCTCGTGACCGAGCTCGACCATCGCCACGTCGTCACGGCGGCCGAACGATGATGACCAACCGGTGGCTCAACTACGCGCTGACGGTGGTCGTGGGTGTCGGGCTCCTGCTGGTCGCGGCCTACAACCAACCCCGGGACCGCCAGGAGCGCGCCGAGTTCCTCGATCAGCAGCTCGCCGAGGACGACCGCGAGGCCGACGTCGAGCTGCCCGACCCCGCCGAGCGCGAGCCGATCGAGCTCAGACCTCGCGACCGGGAGGCCGAGGTACCCGAGGTGGACACCGATGAGTCGTCCCCACCGCCCCGCCTGGACAGCATCGGCGTGAGCGCGAGCCACCCGCTGGCCGTCGAGGTGGGGATGGAGGTCCTGGCCACCGGTGGCAACGCGGTCGATGCAGCGGTGGCGGTGGCCTACACCCTCGGGGTCGTCGAGCCCTTCGGGTCGGGCATCGGCGGCGGTGGCGCCCTGCTGCTGGTCGAGTCCGACGGTTCCGCTCCGCAGGCCTACGACTACCGCGAGGTGGCGCCGTTGAGCGGCCAGCCCCCCGCCTCCGACATCGGGGTGCCCGGGTTCGTCGCCGGCATGGCCCACGTCCACGAGGAGCACGGCTCGGTCGACCTCGAGGACCTGCTCGAGTACGCCGCGCGCTACGCCGAGGACGGCATCGAGGTCGAGCCCTACCTCACCGAACGGCTGGAGGAGGCGGCCTTCCGCATGCCGATCCACCTGCTGCCCCGGTTCTACCCGGACGGGGTCGCGGTCCAGCCCGGCACGACCCTACGCCAGCCGGAGTACGCCGAAGCCCTGCGCCTGATCCAGTCCGAGGGTCCCGAGGCGATGTACGGCGGCGAGCTCGGGCGACGCATCGCCGACGCGATCGACGGTCTGGACCTCGATGATCTGCTGGCGTACGAGGTCATCGAGGTCGAGCCGTCCCGCGGCCGGTTCGCCGGCTACGAGCTCGTGGGCGGTGGCGCGCCGGTGGCCAGCCCGACGGTGGTGCAGCTGCTGCAGATCGCCGAGGCACGCGGGATCGCCGACCTCGATCCGGACAGCGCGGACGCGATCCACGTCCTCGCGCAGGCGTGGCGACAGGCCAACGCGCAGCGAGTGCAGTCCATCGGCGATCCGAGCGCGGAGGAGGTGGACCTCGCGGCGCTCCTCGACCCCGAGGTCAGCGAGGCTTACGCGGCGGCCATCCCCGACGGCGGCTTCGCGCCCGTCGACGCCGACGACGAGGCGATCACGCTCGAGACCGACACGACGCACGTGGTGGTGGTCGATCGCGACGGGACGATGGTCTCCATGACCAACACGCTCAGCAACTTCTTCGGCTCCGGCCTGCCCGTCTCCGGGTTCTTCATGAACGACCAGCTGAAGAACCTCGCCCCCGACCCCGAGTCGATCAACCACGTCGCTGCGCTCAAGCGTCCCCGGAGCTTCATCGCCCCGATGGTGGTGGTGCAGGACGGCCAACCGGTGCTCGGCATCGGCTCGCCGGGCGGCCGTCGGATCCCGAACGTGGTCGCACAGGTCCTGGCCCGCTGGGCTGCCCAGGGCCAGGCCATCGGCGACGCGGTGGTGGCTGCGAGGTTCCACCTCGAGGACGACACGCTCGAGATGGAGGAGTCACCGGACAACGCGGTGGTCGAGGACCTGGCCAGCCGCGGCTACGAGGTGACCACCTTCGTGCCGACATCCGAGTACTACGGGGCCGTGCAGGTGCTGGTGGTCGACTGGGAGGAGGGCAGCATCCAGGGCGTCGACGATGTCCGGCGTCCGGGCACATGGGAGGCCCGGGAGTGGGCAGAGGGATGAGGCCTCGGGTCGATAGGCCGGTCCTCACTGCGTTCGTTGCGCGTTGCCGAGCTGAACGGTCACAGGCTGCGGATCCCGTGCTCGCGGCAGAACGTCCACAGCCTGGGGTCGTCGACCGTCAGGCCAGCAGCCAGCTCCATGGCAGCATCTCGCAGGCTCCACTCGCCGGTGCGGCTGTTGCTCCTACGCTCTCGCGGACGGCGGGAGGGGTGTCTCGTGGATCTGGAGTTCGGCCCGGACGATGAGGATCGGTTCTTCGTCGTCCGTGATGAGCTGCTGGAGCGGTTCGAGCGGTGGCTGGATGCGCAGGGCCGGTCGGTTGAGCTGCGCATGGACGCGGAGCTCGTGCTGGGGTTCAAGTGGGGCTACCTCGACGGGCATCTCGGACGGTGGCGCACCGCCGATCTCGATGAGCTCCTTCTGGAGCTCTACCCGCGCAAGGTCGTCGCCGACCGCGAGCTGGCGGAGCTGACCGTCCCCGCTGTCGCCGGGCTGCTCGAGTTCCTCGACCAGCAGGGCTTGCTGGTGCCTGGCTCGGATCCCCTGCCTCGGCTGCTGGCTCGCCTCGATGCGCTCCGTGGACCGTTCCTCGAGGCGCTCGGTGACACGTCGCGCTACGGGCTCGGCAAGTCGTTGTTCGGGGCGATGATGGCCGACGCTGTCGACCTCGACGACGAGGCTGCCGTCGATGGCTGGGTCGAGGCGTTCAACGCCGGCCCGCGCGAGGAGCGGGACCGGGTCCTCGGGCCGGCGATGGTGCAGATGTCGGCCGCGTTGGAGGGTCGCCGGCGGCTGCGGCCGGTGACGCTCGCGCCGGTCGCCGAACTCGAGCAGGCCGCCCGCGAGGCACCGGCGATGGTCCGCTT
>JAWLDJ010000124.1:0-6564 GCA_041686695.1 Nitriliruptoraceae bacterium | reverse complement strand
TCCTGCTGGTGCGACCACAGGTGTTCGATGCCATCGCGGCGCAGGCGCTCGAGCAGCTCGTCCGGCAGGTCCGCGGGCAGCGGGGCCGTCGTCGCTCGTCGTGCCGGGAGCCGCTCCAGGTGGACGAGGCCGCCCTCCTCGGCATCGTCGAGCTCCAGGACGACCGCGCCGGGCACCGTGCCGTCACGGCTCAGCTCACCCGAGGCGGTGCGGGCGAGCAGCTCGAGCACGTCACGCGGATCGATCGGTGCACCTCATCTCGCCGACTGTGCGGTGGGCGGACGCCGGTGTGGCACGTGGCGGATCGGTGGGCCGTCCCGCGCCGTTGCGCCCGGCCGCGGACCCGGGTGCGGTCCGGCAGGAGGGCGCGGGTGGCTGCATCGCGCCTGGTCGTCCTGCTCGACGCTACCTCGGCGTCGTGACGCCTCGACGTCGGCAGGACGAGGCCGCACGCGTCGGGCTCGGGCTCGAGCTCCCTGCGCCGTCCGCCGGCCAGCTAGCGTCCGGTGCCAGGAGGTGACGCCCCGGATGCAGCTGCTCGACGTGCGGATCGACGAACGTGCGACGTGGACCGTGGTGACCCTGACCGGTCAGCTCGACGTGGCGACGGCGCCCGGCTTCCGCCAGTCGCTGCAGGAGGCCCAGTACGGCGGTGCCCAGCGTGTCGCGGTGGACCTGTCGGGGGTGGAGTTCCTGGACTCCTTCGGGCTGGGCGTGCTGGTCGGCGGGTTGCGGCGTGCCCGGCTGCACGGCGGGCGGTTGGTCCTGGCCGCCGCCAACGATCGGATCCGCGCGGTCCTGGAGGTCACGAGCCTCGACACGGCGTTCGAGCTGGCCGGCGACGTCGAGGTCGTCGTCGCCGCGTCGGATGCCGGGTGAGCCGAACCGGGCCTCGGCAGGGTCACTAGCATCGACCGTCCGGGGCGGCCCGATCGGGCCGGTGCGACCGGAGCAGGAGCGAGCGTGGAGTTGGACGAGCGCACGCTGATGAGCGTGGCGGCCTACGACGAGCACGCGCGCGCCTACCAGGAGTCGCTGCGGCTGCGTCGCCCGGTCGCCGACGTCCGACGCTTCGCCTCGTTGGCTCGCCGCGGTGATCTGGTGCTGGACGGGGGCTGTGGACCGGCCAACGACCTGCGTCTGCTTAGGGATGCGGGGGTCCACCCGGTCGGCGTCGACCTCTCGCTCGGGGCGCTGCGGGAAGCCCGCATGCTGCTGCCGCGTCACCCGCTGGTCCAGACCCCGCTGCATGACCTGCCCTTCCGGCCCCGCTGCTTCGGGGGACTGTGGCTGTCGGGCACCTTCACCCACCTGCCCCGAGCCGCCTGGCGTCCGACCTTCGCCGGACTGCTCGGGTTCCTGGACAGCGGACCGGTGTACCTCTCGGGCCATCGGGGCAACGACGATCTGGTCGCCGACGAGGATCCCGTGCTCGGCACGGTCTACAACTCCTCGGTCTCCGAGGCGGAGATGACGGCGCTGTTCCGGTCGCACGGGCTCGAGGATGTGACCGTGGAGGTCCGTCCCGACCCGATCCGTGATCGCGCGCGACCGTGGGTCGTGGCGCTCGGGGTGCTGCGACGGTGATCGGCGATGGCCGCCGTGGTCACTCCAGGGTCCGTTTGTCGGCGAGGGCGCGCCGGTCGTGGGCATGGATCGTGTCCATGAGCGGTTCCGCTGCCAGTTGCAGCGGTCGGATCACCAGATCCACTCCCAACTGCTCGAGCAACCGTTGGTCCTCGGGGTCGTCGGCCGCGGCGGCGAACCGGCCCCGGTAGCCACCTCGACGCAGCGCGTGCAGGAACGTCCGGTGGACCTCCGGGTCGCGTGGGGTGGACACGATCCAGCGCACCCGTTCCAGTGGGAGTTCGTTCGGCAGCTCCGGATCCTCCAGGTCACCGAACACCACGGGCACGTCACCGGACTCGAACTGCACCGTCCGCGGATCGAAATCCACGCCGAGCACGTCCTTGTCCCGGCGGCGCAACTCCTCGAACACCGTCATCCCCAGACGGCCGAGGCCGATGACGATCACCTCTGGCCGGCGGACGGCGCGCTGCTCCATCTCCTTGCGCACCCGGGCGCGCTGCAGGGGGACGAGTGGACGGGACAGGACAGGGACGAGGCGGTCGGCCTCGGCGCTGAGGAACGTGGACAGCGTGATCGTGATGAGCGCGACCGCCGTGACGATCCCGGCGGTGCGGCCGTCCAACTGCCCCAGCGACACGCCCAGCGCCGCCAGGATCAGCGAGAACTCGCTG
Organism: Nitriliruptoraceae bacterium; assembly: GCA_041686695.1. Taxonomy (GTDB): domain Bacteria; phylum Actinomycetota; class Nitriliruptoria; order Nitriliruptorales; family Nitriliruptoraceae; genus T1Sed10-7. Next base: position 4,303 of record JAWLDJ010000124.1, on the reverse strand, counting down.
ATCTGGGCGAGCGTGAGTCCCGCCCTGACCGCCACGCCGGCCTGGAAGCCGAGCAGCGTCGAGATCACCGCGATCAGCACCGGCTTGCCCACCAGCACGAACAGGCTGAGGGCAATGATCAGGGCCAGGTCGTCGGCTCCCTCGAACCGCAGTTGGGTGCCGAGGTCGATGAAGAAGAACACCAGCAGGAAGTCGCGCAGCGTCGTCAACCTCCCGCTGATCGCCTCCCGGTAGTCCGACGACGCCAGCGCGACACCGGCCAGGAACGCACCGACCTCCTCGCTGAAGCCGAGCAGGTGGGCCACGGCCGCCAGGGCTACCGCCCAGGTGACCGCGGCGAGTACCAGGAGCTCGCCACGCCGGGCCAGGACATGCACCACCCGGGGGAGCACGAACCGGGCCAGTAGCGCGATCCCGACGAACAGCGCGACGCCCCGGAGGGCGACCACCCCGAACTGTTCGGCGACGCTGGCCGTGCTGGCAGGATCGATGGAGGCCAGGACGACCATGAGGCCGATCACGACGATGTCCTGCACGATGAGGATGCCGAGGGCGAGCCGGCCCTGCAGTTGCTCGATCTGGCCGCGGTCGGTGAGCAGCTTGATGACGACCACGGTGCTGGAGAAGGACATGCCGGCGGCCAGGTAGAGGGACGGCACGAGTTCCACCCCGAACCCGCGTGCGATCACGAAGGCCCCGGCGGCCGTGGTGGCGACCTGGAGCAGGCCGGCGACCAGGACCACCGGCCCGAGCTTGCGGACCAGCCGTGGGTCGAGCTTGAGCCCGACGACGAACAGCAGCAGCGCGATCCCGATCTCGCCGAGCAGTGCGATCTCGGTCGAGGACGCCACCAGGCCCAGCACGTCGGGCCCGACGATCACACCGGCGATCAGCAGGCCGACCAGCAGCGGGAGGCGGACCGCGATCGCCAGCGCGCCGAGGAGCACGCAGACCAGGAGCACCAAGCCCATCTGCCCGAGCACGTCCCCTGTCATGGCGCTGCCTCGTGGTCCGTATGGCCGTCCTCCTCCAGCACGGCGTCGACGATCGGGGACGCGGCGAGACGCCAGGGCCGCAGGGTGACGGTCGCCCCCGCCTCGAGCAGTCGCTCGCAGGCGGCGGGCTCGTCGGCGGCGACCGCGATACCCCCGGTGTAGCCGCCGGTGCGCAGCGCCCGGATCAGATGGAAGTCGGTCGGCACGTCACGGACCGTGATGATCACCCACCGTGTCTCACCCAGGGGAAGCTGTTGCGGCAGTTCCGGATCGTCGGCGTCGCCGTAGACCACCGGCAGGTCCCATCGGGAACGCTTGATGCCCCGGGGGTCGAAGTCGACGCCCAGTGCCCGATCACCCTGCGTCAGCAGATCGTCCAGGACCTGCGAGCCCAGCCGCCCGACCCCGATGACCACGTACTCCGGTCGGTCCACGGCCAGCCGCGGGTCGGGCAGGACCCGGCCTCGGGACCGCTCGAAGACCCGCAGGACCGGCGACAGCCGGCGGTAGAGGCGGTCGGCGTTGTGGATCAGCTCCGTTGACACCGCGATGGTGACGACCCCGATCACGGTGACCAGGCCGAGCAGATCCGTGCCGATGTGCCCCTGGTCGACGCCGAGGGCGACGAGGATCAGGGAGAACTCGCTGATCTGGGCGATGGTGAGACCGGTCTTGAACGCGACGCGGCGCCGGTACCCGAGTGCGCCCATCACCGCCATGACGATGATCGGGTTCCCGATCAGCACGAACAACGACAGCACCACGATGGGCACCAGCTGGTCGGTCACGGTGGCCGGATCGACGCGGGTCCCCAGTTCGATGAAGAAGAACACCAGCACGAAGTCGCGGATCGTGCCCAGCCGGCTGGCGACCGCATCGCGGTAACGGGTCGACGCCAGGGAGACCCCGGCCAGGAACGCCCCCACCTCCTGGCTGAACCCGAGCTGCAGCGACAGCGAGGCGAGCAGGACCGCCCAGGTGACCACGGTCAGTACGAGCAGCTCACCTTGCCGCTCGAAGAGCCCGGTCAGGCGGGGTGCGACGAGTCGGCCCATGACGACCACGACGGCCAGCAGCAACGCCGCGCGTAGCAGGACCCCGCCGAGTCGGTCCACCAGCCCCGGATCCTGGAGCGTCCCGAGATCACCGAACGCGGTGATCGCGATCATGACCAGCACCACCACCAGGTCCTGGACGACCAGGATCCCCAGCGCGATGCGGCCGTACAGGCTGTTGAGCTCACGCTTGTCGGTCAGCAGCTTCACGATGATGATCGTGGAGGAGAAGGTCAGCCCGATGGCGAGGTAGAGCGCGTCGACCATGTCGAACCCCAGCGCCCGTGCCAGCCCGAAGCCGACGAGCGCCGTGAACGCGACCTGTCCGAGACCAGCGCTGAAGGCGACGGGACCGAGGCGCCGCAGGATGCGCACGTCCAGCTTCAGCCCGACCACGAAGAGCAGCAGCGAGGTCCCCACCGTCGCGAGGAGCTCGATCTCCGAGGTGGGCTCCACCAGCCCGAGCAGCGCGGGCCCGACCGCGATGCCCGCGGCGATCAGCCCGACGGTCAGCGACTGGCGGAGCAGCACGGCCAGACCGCCTGCCACCACGCACACCGTGAGGACCAGGGCGATCTGTTCGAAGATGCCCACGTCCATGCCGCGCCTCCCGTCCGCGGTGTCACGGTAGCCCTTGCGTGGTACCCGTCGGGTGCCGCGCACGGCACGCATCGGGCTCGCCCGCACCAGGCCAGCCAGGACCCGGGCGCTACGGCGACACCCCGGCGGTCCTGGACCGGTGGCGCTCGAGCCAGCGCATGGCCGGGCGTGCCGTGAGACCGTGGACGACCAGCGAGGTGGCGATGACGACCGCGGTCAGCGCCCACAGGCCGCGGGCGTCGAGCAGTTCGATGCGGTTGAGGCCGTAGGCGAGGTAGTAGATCGAGCCGAGCCCGCGGATGCCGAAGAAGCTGATCATGAACCGTTCGGCACGGGTCGCCCGGCGGTAGCCGAGCAGGCCGATCCACCCGGCCGCCGGCCGCACGATGAGCACCATCAGCAGCGCGATGACCACCATCTCCCAGGTGACCGCCACGTAGAGGGTCGCGGCGAAGGCCGCCCCCAGCAGGAGCAGGACCAGGCTCATCGCCAGGAGCTCGAGCTGCTCGGCGCCCTCGTGCAGATGGTCGTGGACGTGGTTGACACGCTCGGTATCGCGGACCACGTAGGCGGTGACGAACACCGCGATGAAGCCGTAGGCGCCCAGGACCTCGGTGGTGCCGAAGGACACCAGCGTGTAGGCCAGTGCCATGACCGCCGGAGCCAGACCCTCCCCCTCGTCGATGGCGGTGAAGCCGCGGCCCCCGACGAGCTTGAGGGTGAGCCACCCGAACAGCTTTCCGATCAGCCAGCCGTAGACCACGCCACCACCGACCTTGTAGAGCACGTCGACGAAGACCCAGTCCCACCACCACTCGCTGGGAGCGAGCCCGGCGGCTGCGAAGACGATCGCGAGGTTGGTGAACGGGAAGGCGAGACCGTCGTTCAGCGCGGACTCCGAGGTCAGTCCGAAGCGGACCTCATCCGGTTCGTCGGCGTCGGGGTCTCCGGTGCTCGGTGGACCGGTCTGGACGTCGACCGCCAGGACCGGGTCGGTGGGGGCGAGCGCCGCGCCGAACAGCAGAGCCGCGGCCGGCGCCAGGCCGAGGAGCCACCAGCCGAGCCAGAACGCGGCCAGGATCGACAGCGGCATGGTGATGGCGAGCAGCCGCCACGTCGACATCCACCCGCGCCAGGTGATCCGTCGGTCGATCGACAGTCCCAGTCCGGTCAACGCCACGATCACGGCGAACTCCGAGAGATGCTCGGCGAGGAAGCCGTTGCTGATCGGATCGAACCACCCGGCCGGGAAGAACAGGGGCAGCAGGGCCCCGACGGACACCAGGACCAGCGGGAACGAGATCAGGCGGTCGCGCAGGACCAGCGGCAGGGTCACGGCGGCGACGGCCAGCAGCCCGACGAGCAGCATCCCGAGGTGGTACATGCTGGCTCCCGTCATGGTGGTGGTCGCAGCGTCTCGGGTCGGCGGGTTGCCCCGTGCCAGCTCGCGGGGCGGCTCGAGCACGAGCACCGCGCAGGATCAGCCGGCGGTGCAGGCTTCGGCCAGCACCTCCCGGTCGAGGCCGACGCTACCCAGCGTCGCGTCGATGAGCGCGTCGTCGGCGTCGCGGACCGGGGTGCTGAGCTCGATCAGCACCAGTGCGTCGCCCACCTCGGCGTAGAGGCCGTCGATCACCACCGTCTCGGCGTCGT
>JAWLDJ010000123.1:0-6689 GCA_041686695.1 Nitriliruptoraceae bacterium | reverse complement strand
CTGGAAGTGCTCCGCCGCATCCACCTCGCCGGCCCGGCGCCGCTGCAGGACGACCCGGCGGAAGTGCGGAGCCTCGGTGGTCTTGACGGCGAGGTGGCGGGAGACGTCCACGAGCCAGTGCAGCACGTCCTCCACCTCCTCGGGTGGGAGCGCTTGGAGCGCTTCGCCACGCCCGGTCGGCACCAGGAGGAACACGCTCCACAGGAAGGCATCGAGGTCGATGACCTGGCGCAACAGGTCGGGCAGCTCACCCACGTTGCCGGCGGTGACCGTGGTGTTGATCTGGAGTCGCAGACCGAGATCGACGATGTCCCGGCAGACCGGCAGGGTGGCGTCGTAGACCCCCTCGATGCCACGGAACCCGTCGTGGGTCGCTGCGCTCGCGCCGTCCAGGGAGATCGAGACGGCCTTGGCGCCCGCCGCCGCAGCGGCGGCGAAGCGCGCCCGCGTGGCCTTGGGTGTGACGGATGGAGCCAGCGCCATGCTCAGGCCCAACTGCTTGCCGTAGGCGATCAACTCGGTCAGGTCCGAGCGCTCGAACGGGTCACCGCCACTGATCACGACCATGGGGCTCGGCGCCCCGAAGCTCGCGATGTCGTCGAGGAGGCGCTTGCCCTCGGCGGTGGTCAGCTGCAGCGGGTGCGGCTGGTCCTGGGAGTCGGCTCGGCAGTGCTGGCACACCAGCTGGCAGGCCCGGGTCGACTCCCAGATCACCAGGAAAGGGCGCTGATCGGTGTCCTGATGGACCTTCCGGATGGCGGTGCGGCCGTGTCCGTTCACGCGTGGCTCTCCTCGAGTGCGGTCGCCAGGGTCGTCGCTGCGGTCGCGGCGGAGCGCAGACACGAGGACAGACCCGGGCCGTGGTACGGGGCACCGGCGACGACCACACCTGGCAGGTCGTTCGTCAGCGCCGAGTGGATGGTGGTGAGTCGGGCACGGTGCCCGACCTCGAGCTGGGGCATGGTCGCAGGCCAGCGGCGGATCGTGGCGTCGACGGGTGCCACCGACAGGCCGGTGGCGTCCGCCAGCTCCCGGTGGAGCTGCGCGACCAGCTGGTCGTCGTCGAGCTGGATGGCGCGATCGTCACCCGCACGTCCCGCCGAGGCACGGATCAGCACCTGTGAGGGGTGCCGGTGGTGCGGCCACTTGGTGGACAGGAACGTGGCGGCCTTGAGCAGCTGTGGGTGGGTGCTCGGGACGAGGATGCCGGTGCCCTGCGCGATCGCGGGGACCTCGGCGGCTGCAGCGGGGTAGGCCAGGGCCGTGACCACGACCGAGGCCGCCCGCAGCTGCTCGAGCTCTCCCGCGGCCGTGGGACTGCCCTCGGACAGCAGTCGGGCCGCGATGTTCGCCGGCGTCGCCACCACGACCCCGTCGACGCCGAGGGTCCGTCCCGTGGCGAGCGAGAGCTGGAGGCTGCCGGCCACCCGCTCCACCTGGGTCACACGGGTGCCGAGCTGCAGCTCGACCTCGGGCGTCGCAGCGGCGAGCCGCGTGGTCAAGGTCCCCATGCCGGTGCGCAGCGTCACGAACGTCGGGCCGGCGGGCGGAGCCGGCCGACGTCGCAGCAACAGCGAGCGGTGGCCGGCGGCCAGGGCGGCCAGCTGTGGGGTCGCGGCCTCGAGGCTCAGCCTGCGCACGTCGCCGGCATGCAGGCCGCCGAGCAGCGGATCCACGAGTCGGTCCACCACCTCGCGACCGAACCGGCCCTCCAGGTACTCGCCGACGGCGAGGTCACCGCGATCGCGAGCCGCGGGCAGGAGGGGTTCCAGTCCAGCGCGCAGCATCCCGGCGGGTGACAGCACCCGTGAGCGCAGGACGGGCCCCAGCCGCGACGGGCCGGCCGGGGTGAACCCCTCCGGCAGCGCGCGCAGGCCGCGGCGGGTCCAGATCCAGGTCGTGGCGCGGCGGGCGCCGACGAGTTCGTCGGCGAGACCGAGCTCCTCGATGAGCTCGAGCGGGCCGGGTGCGGCGGTGAACACCGACTCCGCACCCACGTCGACGCGGTGCCCGGCCACGCTGGCGTCCTGCAGTTGCCCACCGACCTGGTCGGCCTGCTCGATGACGGTGACCTGGGCCCCGGCGGCCGCGAGCTGCCGCGCCGCGACCAGGCCGGTGATCCCGGCGCCGACGACCGCCACCCGCGGACGCCCGCGCAGTGGTTGGGTCGCGCCATCGGCCCGGACCGATCGGGGCAGCGTCACAGGAACCTCACACGACGCGGGGTGCGGGCCGCATCGAACGCAAGGAGCCTCGCTGGGCGCACCTCACGGCCATAGGGCAGATGGTCACTGCTCCTGCGGGTCTTGTGTTGTGGTCGGGCGTGAGGCAGACGGAGCCGGTCCGAGATGGTTCTCTGCATCGGACAGCGACCGGGTGGATCGTCACGCCACCCGACAGGAGCAGCATGACCGCCAGCGCCACGGCAGGGCAGACGGCCCGCTCCGGTGACCCGATCGTGGACGTCGAAGGTGTCGTGCGGACCTACGGCGAGATCCGCGCGCTCGATGGTGTGGACCTGCGCTTCGAACCCGGCATCGTCTACGGGCTCCTCGGGCCGAACGGTGCCGGCAAGACGACCCTGATCCGGGTGCTGGCCACACTGCTGCGTCCACAGGCCGGGCGCGTGAGGGTCGCGGGGGTCGATGTGGTGGCCGACCCGACCCGGGCACGGGCGCGGCTCGGCCTGGCCGGACAGTTCGCGGCGGTCGACGAGTACCTGACCGGTCGGGAGAACGTGGAGATGGTCGGCAGGTTGTACGGCCTGCCGCAGGCCGAGGCGCGGCGACGTGCCGACGATGTGCTCGAGCGGATCGGGCTGACGGCGGATGCCGCGCGGCGGGTCGGCACGTACTCGGGCGGCATGCGTCGGCGCCTCGACCTCGCTGCTTCGTTGGTGGGCCGGCCGGAGGTGATGTTCCTCGACGAGCCGACCACCGGTATCGACCCCCGCAACCGCCTCGAGCTGTGGCGACTGATCGAGGAGCTCGTCGCCACCGGCACCACCGTGCTGCTGACCACGCAGCACCTCGAGGAGGCCGACCGGCTGGCCGACCGCATCGGGGTGATCGACCGCGGGATCATCGTCGAGGAGGGCACCGCCGACGAGTTGAAGGACGCTGTGGGCGGTGCCGTGCTGGAACTCGCCGTGGCGGCGGAGGTGCGCCCACAGGCCCGGCAGGTGATCGGCGAGGTGACCGGGGAGGACGTGGCCGACCTGGACGATGGACGGCGGTTGCGGGTGGCGGCACGGGGAGGATCCCGGACCTTGACCGAGGTCGTCCGTGCGCTCGACAGCGCCGGCATCGAGGTCGATGACATCGGGCTCCACAAGCCCTCCCTCGACGATGTCTTCCTGGCGTTGACCGGACAGCCGACCGCGCCCACCGATGCGGGCGGCCGAGACGAGGACACCGAACCCGACCCGCCCTCCCCCGCGTCGTCGAGGACCGGCCGACGTCGTGCACGCAGGAGCCGCTGATGACCGCCACGAGCACGCCCACCCCCGCAACCGCTGCCCCGCTCCGGGAGAAGGCCACCTTCTCCTCCACCGTGGTGGACTCCTGGGTCATCACCAAGCGGAACCTGTACCGCAACGTCCGGCTCCCACAGCTGCTGCTGTTCTCGACGGTGCAGCCGATCATGTTCCTGCTGCTGTTCACCTACGTGTTCGGCGGTGCCATCGGCCAGAGCCTGCCACCGGCGGCAGGAGGGGAGTACATCAACTGGCTGATGCCGGGTCTGCTGGTCCAGATCTCGGTCTTCGGCGCGGGCCAGACCGCCATCGGGCTGACCGATGATCTGGCCAAGGGGGTCATCGACCGCTTCCGTTCCCTGCCGATGGCCCGGAGCGCGGTGCTGGCGGGGCGGACCTTCGCCGACCTGGCACGGAACGCGGCGGTCCTGACGCTGATGCTGGCCGTCGGGTTCGCGATCGGGTTCCGCTACCAGACGAGCTTCCTTGCCTTCGTCGCCGGTGTCCTGCTCGCTCTCGCGTTCTCCTACTCGCTGTCATGGGTGATGGCGGTGATCGGCCTCTACGTCAAGAACCCCGAGGCGACCCAGTCAGCGGTGTTCCTTCCGGTCTTCCCGCTTGTGTTCGCCTCGTCGGTGTTCGTCCCCACGGAGACCATGCCGGACTGGCTGCGCACGTTCGCCGACAACCAGCCGATCACCACCGTGACGAACGCGCTGCGGGCGCTGATGCTCGGTGAGGGCGCCCTGCTCGAGGGGCAGGACCTCGCCACGCAGCTGCTCATCTCGCTGGCCTGGATCGGCGGCATAACGCTGCTGTTCAGCCTCCTGGCGATCCGTGCGTACCGTCGCGCCGTCGACTGAGACAGGCACCGGGGGCACCTCCTCGCCGCGGACGCCACCGGCTCGGGTGTAGGGGCGAAGGTCCCATCAGGTCGCGTCGGTCGCACTTCCGGCGCGCCGACGCTTCCCTTACGTTGGGCCGTGGCGCAGCGGCGTCGTCGACCGATGGCTCGCACGGCGGTTGCTCCGCTGTCGCGATCGAGCCTGGAGACCGCCGCGATGCCCACCGACGAGCGACCGGACAGCGGTCCAGCTCCCTCGTGTCCCGGTCCAGCCTGCTCCGGCGCGGGGTCCCGATCACCGGTGGCGACAACCGCTCCGGACCGCGCAGCCTCGAGGAGCCAATGATGGACGCAGAACTCGACCGTCGGCGTGCGATCGGCCCGGAGCTCCACGACGCCGCTCCGAGCGGTGACCTCTCGACCCTGTGGGACCAACACCTACTGAACCTGCGCCTGGTCAACCCGGCCAACCGTCGCCGGTTCAAGGTGATCGTCGTCGGTACCGGGCTGGCAGGTGCCGGTGTCGCAGCGACCCTGTCGGAGCTCGGCTACCAGGTGCAGGCGTTCACGCTGCACGATGCGCCCCGGCGCGCGCACAGCGTGGCTGCCCAGGGTGGGATCAACGCCGCCAAGGCCTACAAGGCCGATGGGGATTCGGTGGACCGGCTGTTCCGTGACACGGTCAAGGGTGGGGACTTCCGGGCCCGTGAGGCCGACGTCCACCGGCTGTCCGAGATGTCGGTGCGCGTGATCGACCACATGACCGCGATCGGTGTGCCCTTCGCCCGCGAGTACGGCGGCCAGATCGCGACGCGCTCCTTCGGTGGCGTGCAGGTCTCGCGCACCTTCTACGCCCGGGGACAGACCGGCCAGCAGCTCCAGATCGCCGGCTCGCAGCAGCTGCTCAAGGAGGTCGGCCAGGGTCGGTTGCAGCTGCACACCCGCCAGGAGATGCTCGACCTGATCGTGGCCGACGGGCGGGCGGCTGGCATCGTGACCCGCGACATGATCACGGGGGACATCGTCCCGCACACGGCCCACGCGGTGGTGCTCGCCACCGGTGGGTACGGCAACGTCTACTTCAAGTCGACCCTGGCGAAGTCCTCGAACGCCACCGCCACCTGGCGTGCCCACCAGCGTGGGGCGCTGTTCGCCAACCCGTGCATGATCCAGTTCCACCCGACCTCGTTGCCCCTGACCAGCGAGTGGCAGTCCAAGCTCACGCTGATGAGCGAGTCGCTGCGCAATGACGGTCGCGTCTGGGTCCCCGCTGAGCCCGGTGACGACCGTGCCCCGGAGGACATCCCCGAGGAGGACCGGGACTACTACCTCGAGCGGATGTATCCCTCCTTCGGCAACCTCGCGCCACGCGACATCTCCTCGCGCGCCGCCAAGATCCAGCTCGACGCCGGGAAGGGTGTGGGGCCACTGCGCAACGGGGTGTACCTCGACTTCCGCGATGCGATCGCGCGGCTCGGGCGTCGGACGATGGAGGAGCGGTACGGCAACCTCTTCGAGCTCTACATCGACGCCACCGGTGAGGACCCCTACACCACGCCGATGCGCATCGCCCCGGGACCGCACTTCGCCATGGGCGGGCTGTGGACCGACTACAACCAGATGAGCAACATCCCGGGGCTGTTCGTCGGTGGTGAGGCCAGCTTCAACTACCACGGCGCGAACCGGCTCGGGGCGAACTCGCTGCTCAGCGCCTCGGTGGACGGGTGGTTCGTGCTGCCGTGGACGGTCGCCGACTACCTCGCCCCCCTGCTGGGCACGGAGCCGGTCGACCACGACCACCCGGCGGTGACCGGCGCGGTCGCCGATGCGCGCGCCCGCGTCGAGCAGCTGCTGGCGATCAACGGCACCACCGGGCCCGACGTCTACCACAAGGAGCTCGGGCAGCTGCTGACCGACCACGTCGGGGTCGAGCGGCACGCCGAGGGCCTGGCGAAGGGGGCGGACGCCATCAGGGAGCTCCGGGACGACTTCTGGCAGCACGTCCGGGTGGTCGGCAGCGGGCAGCAGCTCAACCAGGAGCTCGAGCGGGCGGGTCGGCTGGCCGACTACCTCGAGCTCGCCGAGTTGATGGCGTTGGACGCCCTGGACCGTGACGAGTCGGCCGGTGCCCACTTCCGTAGCGAGCACCAGACCGAGGACGGCGAGGCGGTCCGCGACGACGAGCACTGGGCCTCCACCTCGGCGTGGGAGGCGGCGCCGCCCGAGAGCGCCCCGATCCGTCACAGCGAACCGTTGACCTTCGACGCGGTGCCGTTGGCGACCAGGAGCTACAAGTGATGCGACTGCTACTCGAGGTCTGGCGTCAGGCCGATGCCGCGTCCCCCGGCCGCTTCGAGCGCTACGAGGTGG
>JAWLDJ010000122.1:0-6832 GCA_041686695.1 Nitriliruptoraceae bacterium | reverse complement strand
CTCGAGCACGAGGCCGACATCACGGCCTTCGAGGACACCCGGCCGGTGTGGAAGCCCGTGGTCCCCACCCCCTGACCCCGGACCGCGTCCTCAGCCGGTGTCCGCGCCCTCGCGTCGTGCCCCGGGTTGGGTGCGGTTTGCCCCGGTTTCCGGGGTGTTGTGCACCCAATCACCCTGCGGACGGCCGGCCCGCCCCGGGTTGGGTGCGGTTCGCCCCGGTTTCCGGGGTGTTGTGCACCCGATCCCAGCGGCGGCGGCGTCGGCGTCCTCGTCGTCGGTGGCCGTGGTGGCGGTGGCGGTGGCGGCGCCGGCGGGGAGTGCCTCGTGCCCCGAGTCCCGCTGGTCAGACGGGTGTGGCCAGGTCCTCGACGAACTCGCCGCCGATGGCCGTCAGCGCCGCAGGGGCGACGGAGAGTTTGAGCCGTCGGCTGCCACCCCCGACGATCACCCGCTCCAGCTCGGCGATCCGGGCATCGAGGTAGAGAGGCAGCGAGGCCGGCAGGCCGAAGGGGGTCACCCCGCCGATGGCCATACCGGTGGCCTGCCGGGTGAGCTCCGCCGGCGCGAAGGAGAGCTTGCGCACCCCGAGCAGCCGTCGGACCCGCTTGTTGACATCGAGCTTGGTGGTCGCCAGCGCCACGCACGCGGCCAGCACCGGGGGATCGTCCTTCGAGGCGACCACGATGCAGTTGCCCGACGCCTCCAGCGGGTAGCCGTACCGCGCGCAGAACGCCGCGGTGTCGGCGAACTCCGGGTCGATCTCGATGATGTCGTAGGGCTGCCCGGTGGCGGCCACGGCGGCCAGCACGGCCGCTTCGGTGGGATCTGACGACGCGAGCATGGGAACCCTCAGTAGCCGAGGTCGACGTGGACGAGACCGAGCGGTTCGTCACCACGGACACGGCGCTCGACGTTCTCCCGGACCCGTGCCCACAGCAGCTTGATGCCCATCTCGGGGGTGTTGCCGACGTGGGGCGTCAGGATCGCGTTGTCGAGCGACCACAGGGGATGGCCGTCGGGCAGTGGCTCCGGATCGGTGACATCCAGCGCCGCGCCGCCGATCCATCCCTCGGTGAGCGCTGTGACCAGTGCCGCGGTGTCGACGTGTCGGCCCCGGGCCACGTTGACCAGCCACGCGTCGTCGCGCATCGCGCGCAGCGCCGCCGCGTCGATGATGTGCTCGGTCTCCGGGGTCAGGGCCAGGGCCAGGACCACGACGTCGGCCTCCCCGAGCGCGCGGTGGAGTTCGTCCAGCGCCAGAACCTCGGCCACGCCGGGGATCGGCTCCGGCCGGTTGCGCACCACGGTCAGGTAGGCCCCGAAGGGCAGTAGCAGCCGGACCAGCGACCTGGTGATACCTCCACCACCGACCAGACACACCTGCGCGCCGAGGAGGTTCTTGCCGTAGGGCGGCGACCAGGTATCGCGGCGCGCGTAGCGTCCGATCCCACGCAGTCCCCCGAGCGCCAGAGCCAGGGCGTGCTCGGCCACGGGCTCGGAGTAGACCCCCTTGCCGCAGGTCCACAGGTGTTCGTGGTCGAGGACGTCGACGAAGGGCTCGATCCCGGCGAAGGGCAGCTGCACCCATTCGATCGCTGGGTTCGCGTCCAGCACCGAGCGGAGGTCGTCGGCGTTCCCCGTCGAGGTCCAGATCAGCACGTTCGCCTCGTGGACCGGGGCGAGTCGGCCGCCGCCCTCGGTCACCGCCGTGGCCAGCTCCTCCCGCTGTCCGGCCGGCAGCAGCGCGCACCGCACCTCACCCACCACGTCCTCCGTTGCCCGCGAGCAGTTGGTCGGCACGGTAGTGGGACGGAGGAGGGACCGTGCGCCGCCGAACCCGCCGTATCCTCTCGCAGCGACACAGGAGCGCAGCGTGCGAGAGCGGCCGATCGGGGTGTTCGACAGCGGGCTAGGCGGGCTGACGGTCCTGCATGCCATGGCTGACCTGCTACCCGCCGAGGACCTCCTCTACCTCGGGGATACGGCCCGCTACCCCTACGGCGACCGCGACCTCGAGGACCTCGAGCGCATCAGCCTGGAGGTCGCCGACGCCCTGGTGGCCCGGGGGATCAAGCTCCTGGTCGTGGCCTGCAACAGCGCCACCGCCGCGGCCCTGCCTGCGCTGCGCGCCGCGCTCGACATCCCGGTCGTGGGTGTGGTCGAACCGGGGGTCCGCGCCGCGGTGTCCGCGTCCCGCACCCATCGGGCGGTCGTCATCGCGACCCGTGCCACGGTCAGCAGCGGGGTCTACGAGCAGGTCGCGGATCGGCTCGATCCCGAGCTCACGGTGCGGACCGTCGCGTGTCCGGGGCTGGTCGAACTGGTGGAGGAAGGGCGGACCAGCGGTCCCCAGGCCACGGCGATCGTGCGCGACCGGCTGGCACCGCTGTTGAGCGCGCGCGTCGACACGCTGGTCCTCGGCTGCACGCACTTCCCTCTCCTCGCCCGCCCGATCTCCGAGGTGGTCGGGCGGGACGTGACACTGGTCTCGAGCGCCGACGAGACGGCCTTCGAGGTCCGGGACCTGTTGAGCCGACTGGGGTGGCTGCGACCGGAGGACGGGCCGGCCGGCCGGCGTCGCTTCCTCACCACCGGTGACGCGGCGACCTTCGCCCGGCTCGGCGAGCGGTTCCTGGGCGCCCACCTCGGTGTCGTCGAGCAGCTCGACCTGCCGTCGTGGGAGCGCGGCACGGCCTTGGGGGTGCGACCTGGGGCGGTGCGACCTGGTGCGGTGCGACCTGGGGCGATGTGACCTGGGGCGATGTGACCTGGGGCCGCACTGCCCCGGTCCGACCTCAGACGGAGCCCAACCGTTCGTCGTCCGCGGCGAGGTAGGAGCGGGCCAGCAGGCGCTCCCGGGTGCGCTCCTCCAGCGCCGCGGCGATCGTGGTGCGTGCCATCCCGAGCGCCCCGTCGAGCACGGCCCGATCGGCATCGGCGGTGATGCAGGCCGCGGTGAACTCCGGCTGGTGGTTGACCGCGCCGTGGGTCTCGAGCGCGAGCATCGGGTGGATCGTCGGCATCCCGAGCGAGACGTTGGCCATGTCGGTCGAGCCGGCGAGGTTCGGATCCTGGGGCTCGGTCGGGAACACCCGGCCGATGGCGCTCGCCTCCCGCTCCCAGAGCGCGATCAGCTCCTCGTCGTGGTCGAACTCCGAGTAGGCGGGACCCGGCTCGTCGAAGTGGACGGTCGCGCCCGTGGCGAGCGCTCCCGCCTCGAAACAGGCCTGCACGCGTGGGTACAGCTCGGCGAGCTGGTCGAGGGTCGCCGCCCGGGCGTACCACTGTCCGCCGGTGCGCTCCGGCACGATGTTGGGCGCGTCCCCGCCGTCGGTGACGATCCCGTGGATCCGGTCGGTCGGCCGGATGTGCTGGCGGAGCAGCCCGATGGCGACCTGGGCGACGGTGAGCGCGTCGGCGGCGTTGATGCCGAGCTGCGGGTAGGCGGAAGCATGCGCCGACACCCCGGTGAAGCGCACGTCGAAGTGCTGGACGGCCAGGCACGGCATCCGGGACGACTCGTACGGCGACGGGTGGACCATCATCGCCAGGTTCGTGCCGTCGAAGCTCCCGGCCCGCAGCATCAGGATCTTGCCGCCACCCCCCTCCTCGGCAGGCGTCCCGAGGACCCGGACGGTCAGACCGAGCTCGTCGGCCAGTGGCGCCAGGGCCAGCCCGGCACCGACGGCGGCCGCAGCGATGATGTTGTGCCCGCACGCGTGGCCGATCCCAGGCAGGGCGTCGTACTCGGCGCAGATCGACACCGTCAGCGGCCCGGAGCCCGACTCCGCGACGATCGCGGTGTCGAGCCCAGCGGCCCCGTGCTGGACGTCGAACCCTCCCGCGGCGAGCGCCTCGGCCACGCGGCGCGACGAGGTGTGCTCCTCGAAGCCCACCTCGGCGTCAGCGTGGATCGCGTGGGAGAGCGCGATGAGCGCCTCGCTGGCGCGATCGATCTCCTGGTGGGCGGCGGCGAGGTGATCCACGGCGGGCTCCGGTTCCGAGGTGGGGATGCCGGCGGCGGGCTCGGGCCGGCTGCCGCCCACCCTACGCCGAGGGCCGTCCACGCCGCTTCGGGTGCCGGCCCACCCGGTGCCCGCGCCCGCCTACCCTGCGCCGGCGGCAGGTAGGAGCCCGTCCGTCGCCGCGTCCTCGCGCGGCAGCGCAGCACGAGCAGGAGCCGATGTGATCGCGGTCGTCGCCTTCGACGTGATGGACACGCTGCTGACCGACCCCTTCCGCGCGGCGCTCGAGGCCGCGACCGGGCTCACGCTGACGGAGCTGATGGACCGGCGTGACCCGGCCGTCTACCCCGCGTTCGAGCGCGGAGAGCTGACCGAGGAGGCCTACTGGGCGCACCACGCGGCGCTCGGTGTCGAGGTGGACCCGGCCGCCTTCCACACCACCCGGCGCGCCGGGACCCGGTGGCTGCCCGGCATGGCCGCCCTGCTCGCGGACCTCGAGGGACGGGTGCGCCGCGTCGGCGCCTCCAACTACCCGGTGTGGATCGAGGAGTTGATCGCCGGGCCGCTGGCGGGCCAGCTGGACGAGGTGCTCGCCTCGCACCACCTCGGTGCCCGCAAGCCCGACCACCTCTTCTACGAGCGCCTGCTGGAGCGCCTCGGCTGCTCGGCGGCCGAGGTGGCCTTCGTCGACGACCGGGAGGTCAACGTGCTCGCCGCTCGCGAGGTCGGCCTGCCGGCCCACCACCTCGTCGGCGAGGGCCTCGATGCCGCGGCCGGGGTACGTCGCTGGCTCGCCGACCGCGGGGTGCCGATCGCCCCACGCGTGGGTCCCGACAGCAGCTGAGGTCAGTGCACCTCGGGGCTGGACA
Organism: Nitriliruptoraceae bacterium; assembly: GCA_041686695.1. Taxonomy (GTDB): domain Bacteria; phylum Actinomycetota; class Nitriliruptoria; order Nitriliruptorales; family Nitriliruptoraceae; genus T1Sed10-7. Next base: position 1,998 of record JAWLDJ010000122.1, on the reverse strand, counting down.
GCGCCCGCCGGACCTCGGGCGGCAACGCTGAGGTGTCCAGCTCGGACCAGCCCTCGACACGGACCTCACCGGTAGCCACCCACCAGGCGATGACGAGGTCGGCCCATCGCTCGGGCAGGGCCGAGGCCCAGGCTCTGGCCGCCTCGCCGGTGGCGTGGTGTCCCTCGCACCACCCGTGGTCCCCGAGCCGCAGCGCGCAGTCGCGGCACACCGCGCCGGACATCCCCGGCCCACAGGTCGGCAGCAGCCGCGGGTGCACGTCGCACACCTCGCAACGTCCGGCCTCCACCGCTCGCGGCCCGACGTCGGTGGCCTCGAGCCACGGTGCCGCCGTCAGCAGGGCGGTCCGTAGGCGGCGTCGGGCGGCGCGATCCATGACAGGTGACGCTAGCGGCCGTAGGCTCAGGCCTGCGACGAGCCGCAGTGAGTTCGCTGCGGGAGCCCGCTGCCCGGAAGGCACGCTCACATGGTGCACGGCGCGCGAGACGACGCCCGGGTCGGAAGCGACGCCGAGGTGGCGGCCGGCGAGCCCGCGTCCGAGCCACCCGTGCGGCGGTCGCTGACCGAGCCGATGGTCGCCGCCGGAGCAGCTGCGGCGTCCGTGGTGCTCGTCGGTGCGGTGTACCCGCGGTACCCGGAGTTGTTCCCGAGCTGTCCCTCGCGGACCGTGTTCGGGGTGTGGTGTCCGCTGTGTGGGGGCACCAGCAGCGCGAGCGCACTGGCGACCGGCCGGCTCTCGGACGCGTTCCGCTTCAACGCCTTCGTGCCGGTGCTGGTGGTGCTGACCGCCTGGTCCTGGCTGGCGTGGGTCGGTCGGGTGGTGCAGCGCGACTGGCTGCCGGCCGTCCCGCGATGGCTGTGGACGGTGTTCGGGGTGCTGTGGCTGGCCTACGGGGTCCTGCGCAACGTGCCCATCGAGCCCTTCGCTTCCCTGAAGCCCTGAGCCCCGTGACGTGGTCCGGGGACCGCCATCGGCGGTCCCCGGAAGGTGCTACCTGCTGGTCACCGGGTCAGGCGGCCACCTGCACACCGCGCAGACGCTGGTAGGTGTAGGCCTGGGCGATGAACACCACCGGCAGGGCGGCGAGCAGCCCGATCCCGCACAGCAGCGCGCCGATGATGTAGGCCAACAGTGAGGCGAGGAAGAAGCCGAGCAAGGTGCCGAGGTTGGCGTTGACGAAGCTGAAGCTCGCCTTGATCGCATCCACACCGGAGAGGTTCTGATCGATCAGGAAGTGCACGTAGAACTGGGTGAAGAACGTGACGATCAGCCCGGGCAGGTAGCACAGGATGCTCCCGATGCCGGAGAGCACACCGACGATCACCGCACCGATCAGGAGCTGGGGGAGGTTGTCGAACCGGAACAGCGTCTGCAGTTCGATCGTCTCGCCCCGGGTCAGCGCCAGCGCTGCCCGGACGACCGCCGCCTGGATGATCACGAACCCCAGGAACCCGACCACGGCCGTGAAGCCGAAGTAGAGCAACGACGCGAAGGCGGTGAAGCCACCGCCCTGGCCGGTGAGGATGGCCTCCACCTGCTGCTCACTGGAGGGCAGGAAGATCGCGCTGGTGAGCAGCGACCAGATCGAGGTGATGATGCCCACGATGACGACGTAGGCGATGAGGCCGAGCAGGATCGGACCGAGGTTCTGCTGGAACTTCGCCCACCCGTAGGTGAACGCCGCGCCGATCGAGTACGGCTCCTGCCCCGCGGGCGGCCGACCACCGGCGGGCGGGAACCCCCCGGCGCCACCGGGCGGCGGGCCGCTCGGTGGTCGCCCCCCCGGCGGTGGACCGCCGGGGCCACCGGGTGGTGGGCCCCCGGGCGGTGGACCGCCAGGACCGCCCGGCGGTGGACCGCCCGGCGGTGGACCGCCCGGCGGAGGGCCGCCCGGCGGAGGGCCGCCGGGGGGTGGGCCGCTGGGCGGTGGCGGTTGCGGTGTATCGCTCACGGGTCCGTACCCCCTGGGATCGGTCTGGAGTCGGTTGCGCTGGACG
>JAWLDJ010000121.1:4745-6909 GCA_041686695.1 Nitriliruptoraceae bacterium | reverse complement strand
CCGCCCAGCGGCGCGCCGAGCCACCGCTGCAGCTCGGAGCCGGCCAGGCCGGGCTCGGTCGGCGCACCGACCAGGAACACCAGGTCGCCCTCGTCCTCGAAAGCGAGCCCGAGTGCGTCCTCGGCGTCCGCCAGCACACCGAGGATCCCGATGACCGGGGTCGGATGGATCGCCTGTCCCTGCGTCTCGTTGTAGAGGGAGACGTTGCCGCCGGTCACGGGCACTCCCAGCTGGCGGCAGGCCGCACCGAGCGCCTCGATCGAGGACGCCAGCTGCCACATGATCTCCGGCCGCTCGGGGTTGCCGAAGTTGAGGTTGTTCGTGGTCGCCAGCGGCCGGGCGCCGGTGCAGGCGACGTTGCGGAACGCCTCGGCCACGACCCGGATCGTGCCCTGGACCGGGTCCAGCTCGCACCACCGGCCGTTGCCGTCCGTCGAACAGGCGACCGCGCGTCGGCTGTCGGGCAGCCGGACCACCCCGGCGTCGCCCATGCCGGGTCCGAGCACCGTGCCCGACAGGACGTGCTGGTCGTACTGCTCGAACATCCAGCGCTTGGCGGCCACGTTGGGCGAGGACAGGAACGCGAGCGCCGCCTCGTCCAGCGTCCGGCCGGGGCGACCGTCCGCCGCCTCGAGCGTGCCGCCGACCAGCGTGGCGTCCAGGGTCTCCGCCGCCACCTCGGCGTAGTCGTCCAGCCAGGCGGGGCGCTGACGGGGCCGGTCGTAGACGGGCCCTTCGTCGGCCAGGGACCGCGCCGGCAGGTCGGCGATCAGCTCCCCGCCCCGGGTCAGTCGCAGCGCGTCGCCCTCGACCACCTCGCCGATCACGGCGACCGGGACCCCCCAGCGCTGCGCGACCTGCTGGACCTCCTCGAGCTGCTCGGGAGCGACCAGTGCCAGCATGCGCTCCTGGGACTCCGAGCAGAGGATCTCCCACGAGGCCATCGACGGCTCGCGCAACAGCACCCGGTCGAGGTCGACGTCCATCCCGAGCGCGGCCGCCGAGGCCAGCTCCGAGGTCGAGCAGGCGATGCCGGCGGCGCCCATGTCCTGGATACCGGAGACCAGATCCCGCTCGTACAGCTCCAGGCAGCACTCGATCAGCAGCTTCTCCGCGAACGGGTCGCCGACCTGCACGTTGGGCCGTTTCGCATCGAGCCCCTCGTCGAATTCCTGGCTCGCCAGCACGCTGGCACCGCCGATGCCGTCGCGTCCGGTGGCGGAGCCCAACAGGACGGCGAGGTGGCCCGGGGCCTCGGCCTTGGCGAGCTGCAGCCGCTCGCGATCCATCACACCGACCGCGAGCACGTTGACCAGCGGGTTGCCGGCGTAGGTGCCGTCGAACACCACCTCGCCACCGATGTTTGGCACCCCGACACAGTTGCCGTAGTGGCCGACGCCGCGCACGACCCCGTCGACCAGGTGGCGCTGCAGCGGATCCACCGGGTGCTCGACGCCCGCGCCGTCGATCCAGCCACCCGGATCACCGAAACGCAGGGGATCCATGACCGCGATCGGCCGAGCGCCCATGGTGAAGATGTCCCGCAGGATCCCGCCCACGCCGGTGGCGGCCCCCTGGAAGGGCTCCACGTAGGAGGGATGGTTGTGGGACTCGATCTTGAACGCCACGGCGATGCCATCGCCGACGTCGACGACCCCCGCGTTCTCCCCGGGGCCGGCGATCACCCAGGGCTCGTCGTGGGCGAGGCCGCGGAGGTGGAGTTTCGACGACTTGTAGGAGCAGTGCTCGGACCACATCACCGAGTACATGCCGAGCTCAGCGACCGTCGGCACCCGGCCGAGGATCTCGACCAGGCGGTCGTACTCGTCACCGCGGAGCCCCAACTCGTAACCGAGCTCCCGCGCACGCTCGGGCGTCACGGTCTCAGCAGGCGGGAACGGCGAGGTGGAGGGTTCGGACACGTCAGCACGCCTGGTCGTCGGCGGTCGGGTCGGGCCGGCGGACCGGCCGGCGGAAGCCTACGTGACTGGGTGACGATGCCCACCGGTGAGCGCTGTCTGCGCAGGCACGTCACCCATGCCGGCCAGGCGAGGTCGCCGGGGGGTGGTCGGGTGCGCCCGGGGGCGTGATCGGCCGCGCCCGGCTGCGTGATCGGCCGCGCCCGGCTGCGTGATCGGCCGCGCCCGGCTGCGTGATCGGCCGC
>JAWLDJ010000121.1:3185-4645 GCA_041686695.1 Nitriliruptoraceae bacterium | reverse complement strand
TGATCGGCCGCCCGGGTTGGACATCGCAACGAAGTGACCCTCCCGGTGGCGGTCCGTTGCGATCCGCCGCGCTCCGCCATGGTGGCAGGAGCGGCGCCGGGATTCCGGGCCGATCCCGACCGCTAGGATCCGAGGCGCTGAGCGACCGGCGGGCGTGTGCTGTTCGTCGGTCGGGTGGTCAGATGCATGAAGGCCGGAGGAACGTCGTGCGGATCGGTGTGGTCACCTTCCCAGGTTCGCTCGACGACCAGGATGCGCGCCGCGCCGTGGAGCAGTGCGGCGGCGACACGGTGGCGCTGTGGCACGCGGACGCGACCGTCGCCGACGTGGACGCTGTCGTCCTGCCCGGCGGGTTCTCACACGGGGACTACCTGCGTTGTGGCGCGATCGCCCACCGGGCGCCGGTGATGGACGCCGTTGCGGCGTTCGCGCGCGACGGCGGCCCGGTGCTCGGGATCTGCAACGGGTTCCAGGTGTTGTGCGAGGCTGGCCTGCTGCCCGGGGCGCTGACCCGCAACGCCAACCTGCGGTTCGTGTGCAAGGACGTCCCGCTCACCGTCGAAGCTGCGGACACGGCCTGGACGCGGCAGTACACGAGTGGGCAGACGATCGTGATCCCGGCGAAGCACGGCGAGGGTCGCTACGTGGCAGAGTCGGCCATCCTGGACCAACTCGAGGAGGAGGGCCGGGTGGTCGTGCGCTACGCCTACGGCTCGAACCCCAACGGCTCCGAACGCGACATCGCCGGTGTCACCAACCCCGGGCGCAACGTCGTCGGTCTCATGCCCCATCCGGAGCACGCCGTCGACCCCGGACTGATCGGCGGATCCGATGGCCGAGGGTTCTTCGAGAGCATCCTCGGCAGCCTTCGCGTGTGACGATGGCTCGGTCCGCCCGGCGGCAACTCCCGGGAGCGACGGTTGCCCGGTGACCGCAACCGTGATGGATCAGTTGCCCTGCAGCAGCTGCTGGAACGGGTCGTGTTCCGCGCGACGCCGCTTGTCCATGCGGAGCCAGGCGAACAAAGCGAGGTGGGCCAGGATCCCTGCGCCGAGGATCCCAGCTGGGAACCATTGGCCCTGGAAGGTCAGCAGGACGGCTGCCACTGCAGCGAAGGCGACGAGCACGGCACGCAGGGTGTTGAGGGCGTCCACGGTGGTCCTGACGGACGGGAGGTGAGCGGCGCCCCGATGGTACCTCGTTGATCAGGAGCCGGGACCTTCGGCCCTGTCGCTCCCCGGCCGGGCGATATGACGGGCCTTCGGGCCTGAGGACATATCGCGGTGGGTCACAGCACGGCGGATCGCAGCGGATCGCAACGGATCGCAACGGATCGCGGCACGGCGGATCGCGGCGGATCGCGGCACGGCGGATCGCGGCGGATCACGGCGGATCGCAACGAACCGCCACCGCGACGGTCACTTCGTTGCGATGTCCACCCGGGCGCACCCGATCACGCC
>JAWLDJ010000121.1:0-3085 GCA_041686695.1 Nitriliruptoraceae bacterium | reverse complement strand
GGCGGATCGCAACGAACCGCCACCGCGACGGTCACTTCGTTGCGATGTCCACCCGGGCGCACCCGATCACGCCCCCCCGGCACGAAGGGTCACGTCCGCCCCAACCGCCACGCACCGAGCGCTGCCGGCACGAGCAGGACCAGGGCACCGAAGGCCAGGGCGGGGTAGCCGGCCACCGCGAGCACGATGCCAGCCAGCGTCCCACCGACCCCGCCCGCGAGGTTCATGGCGAGATCGCTGGTGCCCTGCACCCCCGGTCGCTCCTCCACGGGCACCGCGTCGGTGAGCCAGGCCGAACCGGCGATCAGGCACGAGGACCAGCCCGTGCCGAGCAGGACCAGCCCACCCTGGAACCACACGGACCCGGTGGGATCGCCGGTGGCTGCCAGGAGCGCGGCGATCGCCAGTTGGACCAACCCCAGCAACACCACCTTCCGGGGACCGAACCGATCGGCCAAGGTGCCCATCACCGGGCTGAGGGCGTACATGCCGGCGATGTGCAGGCTGATGGTCAGCCCGACCAGGTCGAGCGCTGCGCCGTAGTGCTCCATGTGCACGGGGGTCATCACCATGATGCCGACCATGACCGCGTGTGCGGCCGTGATGGCCAGCACCGCGACCGTGGCCTCGGGGATCGAACGGATCGTCACGACCGCCGCGCGGATGGTGTCCCAGCCGGTCGTGGCGACCGCCGGCACCGCCGCGTGCTCCCTGACGACGTGGAGCGGATCAGGGCGCAGGAGGACGACCTGCACCACTCCCGCAGCGAGGAACGACGCCAGCGAGAACAGGTACGCACCCGCCAGCGGCGGCAGCAGCAGCGTGGTGGCGAACGTCTCCCCCGGGCCGGTCAGGTTCGGCCCCAGGACAGCACCCACCGTCGTCGCCCAGACGATGTTCGACAACGATCGCGCGCGGTTGGCCGAGTGCGCCAGGTCAGTCGCGGCGTACCGGGCCTGCAGGTTCGAGGCGCTCGCCCAACCGAAGGCGGCGGAGGCGACCACATGCAGCCAGAAGACCCCGAGCACGGCCGCGACGATGGCGACCATCGCACCTACCGCGCCGACGAGGTAGCCGGTCACGAGCCCGGGTCGCCGTCCACGTGACACCGACAGCCGGGCGATGACGATCGCGGCGACCGCAGCCCCAAGGGTCGAGGCGGTCGCCGACACACCTGACAGCGACGCCGTCCCCGACAGCTCGTAGGCCAGCAGCCCGACCACTGCCACACCCGAGCCCACACCGACACCGCCGAGCACCTGGCTGACCACCAGGACCCGCACCGTGCGGCGCTGGAGGCGTTCGAGCAGGGCCGCACGCTCCGCGGCCGAGGCGCCACCGGGGCCCGTGCGCCCGGGCGGTGGCAGCTCAGCGGTCATCGCGGAACCCGACGGCCAGCAGGTCGGCGACGGGGTCCTCGGCGGCGAGCAGTTCGGCAGCGTCACGGCAGCCACGCGGCAGGTCGTCACCGAACTCGAGCACCGCGCAGGCTCGTCGTTGCAGCTCCGCCGCGCGGAGCTCGGTGGTGACCCCGACCGGTGCGCCCGGCCAGCCGGCATCGGTGAGCAGGGCCAGTTGATGCGCCAGGGCCGGTGCGGCGCGACGGGCGTCCTGGAACTGGAACTTCGCGTTCAGTTCCACGATCAGCCGCTCGTCCTCGACCCGCGCGGAGGACTCGACCCCGGACAGCTCGAAGGTGGCGATCCGCAGCTGACCATCACCCGCGATCCAGGTCACCAAGCCTTCCCGCAACAGTGGGAACTCGCCGCTGTCGATCAGCCCACAGACCACTTCCAGGGCAGCCCGCGCCGTCGCCTGCGAGCCGGGGTCACCGACGATGCGGATCGCCTGCGAGCAGCCGGGACCAGGCTCGGCGTCGCGCGTCTCCGACAACATGGCCTCGCCACGTGCGATGGTGACCTCGGGACCACCCGCCGGCCGTCGCTCAGCGGCGGACAGCGGCTCCCGGTCGATGGCGAGGAAAGCCCACACCGTGACCGCCAGCGCCAGCGGGACCAGGAGCAGCAGAGCGATGACGAACCAGCGCTGCAGGACGGGCTCACCGGTCGCCAGGGTTGGCAACCCGTCATCGCGAAGCGGCGGCAGGCCAGAGGGTTGGCCACCCGCAGCGTCAGGGGTGTCGGAGGTCACGGAGGCGTCTCAGGCGTCGGCACGCTCGGCGTCATCGATGACGCGCCAGCGGTAGGACTCGATCACGGGGTTGGTCAGGAACCCCTCGCACATCGCCTCGACGCGGGAGGCCATCTCGTCCTCCGGCGCATCGATCACGAACTCGAGGTGCTTGCCGACACGGACCTCGCTGACCTGCTCGTACCCGAGGCCGGGCAGCGCTTCCTCGACCGCTCGACCCTGCGGATCCAGGATCTCGCGTTTGAGCAGGACATCGACGGCGACACGGGGCATCGGGTGCTCGCTCTGTCTGCGGCGGGCGATCCGGCGAGCGGACGGCCGACCGTGGGCGATGGCGGGGCGCGACACGCACCCGCCTGGAGCGGCGCGGCGGTTCGCGCGTCGCGAGCGTAGCGACGACCCCGAACGGCCATCGTGGCCCGTCGTCTCAGAGCGCCGTCGGCGCCATCGAGCGTCGCACGGCCGCGATGAGGACGCTGGCCTCGAAAGGCTTCCTGATGATCCCGCTCGCCGAGGTCTGCGCCAGCGCCTCCAGGTCCCGCGGATGCGCCTTGGCCGTGACGAAGAGAGCGGGCAGATGGCCGAGGCCCGGTCGGGTCCGCAGCTCGGCCAAGAGGGCCGGACCGTCGATACCCGGCATCATGACATCGAGCAACAGCAGATCGATCGAGGTGGTGGTCGCCACGTGCAGCGCCTCGGTCGCGCCACTGCAGGACACCACCTCGACGTCCGGCTCCCCGTCCAGGATCATCTGGACCAGGGTCAGCGTCTCCGGATCATCATCGACGTGCAGGACCCGTAGGCGTGATCGCACGCTGGCCCCCTCCCCGACGGCCACGCCCCGATCAGGTCCTCCAGTGGCCTTGGAGGTGAAGTGTAGAGGTCCCGTCAACGGCGAGGCCACGTCGGTCCCGCGGCAGGCTCCCTACCGCAG
>JAWLDJ010000120.1:1356-6945 GCA_041686695.1 Nitriliruptoraceae bacterium | reverse complement strand
CGGGTGTCCGCCAACTGACAGATGAACCGCAGGCGGGAGAGCGCCTGGCGGGCCGAGCCGGCGTGGATCGTCGTGAACCCCTGCACCCCGGAGGACAGCGTCAGGAGCAGGGGGAGAGCTTCGCGGTCGCGAACCTCGCCCACGATGGCGACATCCGGCGCCATACGGAGGAACCCGGAGACGAGACGCCGCAGGTCGACCTCGGAGCGGTCCGGCCGGGCAGCGCGGGTCTGCATCGATGCCACGTTGGGCAGCGGCACGTCGACCTCGAAGACCTCCTCCGCGGTGACCACCCGCAACCCCGGGTCCAACTCCGCCGCGCAGCACGACAGCAGCGTGGTCTTCCCGGAGCCGGGCGGACCGGCGAAGACCGTCGACAGGCCGGCCCGAGCGACGGCTCTGAGGAGTTCGCCGACCTGGGTGGTCATCATCCCCCGGTCGATCAACTGGTCCAGCGAACGGAACGCGATCCCGGTGAACCTGCGGATGTTGACGATCAGGTGGGACCCGCGCCCGATGTCCCGGTGCACGATGTGCAGCCGGGCACCGCTGTCGAGTTGCGCGTCCTGCAGGCCCTCGGACGGGTCGAGCTTGCGGTGAGAGGTCGAGGAGTCGTCGAGGATCTTCGTGAGTGTCCTGAGCACGTGGTCGTCGTCGTGGAACGCCTCGTCGTGGTAGCCGGAGACACCGGCGTGCCGCTTGACGAAGATCTGATCGGGGGCGTTGATCATGATCTCCCAGACGTCCTCGTCGGCGAGCAGGGGCTCCAGCGGCCCGTAGCCGGTGAGGTTGCGCTGGGCCTTCTCGACGACCATCTCGGGGTCGGGCAGGTCGTAGTCGCGCAGACCGTGCTTGAAGTCCAGGCTCCAGCGGGCCACCTCGTCGACCAACAGCTCGGACAGACGGTCCCGGGTGCCCTGGCCGTCGAGGTCCAGCGACTCGTCCTTGGCCCGCTGGAGCACCCGCTGCTCGATCTCGACCAGGGGCGAGAGGAAGGCGTTCACGACCCCGACCCCTCCTGTGCGGTGAATCCACCGAGGCTGCCGGGCGCGACGGCGACCGGTTCCCAGGCCGGTGCATCGTCGGTGACGCGCTCACCCGTGCGATCCAGCAGCGCCGAGGCCGCGCGTGCCAGTGACCGAGCCATGGCCGACGGCAGCGCCACGCCGTCACGCAAGGCCTCGTCCACCGCGCGTTCAGGCACGTGGAGCGGGTTGGCCAGGGCGGTAGCTCCCGCGCCGAGGCTGGCCTGCGCCACGCGCGCGAGGGCGCTGGTCAGGGCCGCTCGTCCCCGCGCCGACCGGGGCCCCCGGTTGATCACGGGCAGAAGCCGCTCGAGTGGGACCCCGAACCCCTGGAGGTCCCCGATCGAGCGCACCAGGGCGTACAGCCCCTTCATCGAGGGCTCGGCCACGACCAGGACCAGGTCAGCGCGCGCCAGCGACGCTCGGGCGAGCAGGTTGCGATCCTCGACGTCGGTCGAGCCCGACTCGGCCTCGCCCTCCACGTCGACCTCGACATCGGCGACGACCACGTCGGCGAGGGCCTGGAGGGCGTCCAGGGTGCTCTCGAGCGCTCGCGGCCGCAGGGCCACCCAATGGCGTGGGCGCCTGAGGCCGAGCAGGAGCCGGTAGCCCCGAGCGGGGACCTCGAAGGTCTGATCGACGACGACCTCCAGCGGCGGACGGGACGTGCGGTGCGCCTCGACCACCTCCTGGAGACTGGGCACCAGCACGCGCGAGTCGTGGAGCAGCGCCTGATCCGCCACACGGCACAGGTCGGCCAGGAGGATCGTCGGGTCCGGACGGGTCTGGTCCGGACGGGCCTGGTCCGAACGGGTCTCGTCCGGACGGGCCTGGTCCGGACGGGCCTGGTCCGAACGGGTCTCGTCCGGCCGACCCGCCCTGCGTCGGCGCGCCCTCGGCAGATGACCGTGGCCACCGGCCAGGCCCTGGGCGAGCGCGATGGCCAGCGTGGAGGCACCGGTGCCACCGGGACCGCCCACGGCGATCAGCCCACCACGCGCCACCGGCGGCGCCGCGGACGTCGCGAGCGGGTCGAGATCCACGGCACCGATCGGGGTGGCCGTGGCCTGGAGCACCTCGACCAGCTCGTCACGGGAGAAGACCTCCGCCAGGATCGCCGCCGCGCCCAGCTCACGCCATGCCCGGGTGCCGTGCGCGTCCACCACGAGCACGGCAACACCCGCTTCGCCCGCCTCGGCGATCAGGTCCCGGTCGAGACCGGGGAACCTCCCGTCGATCAGGACCGCCGAGAACGCCCGGCCCGAGCGCAGGCGGGCCCGGAGCTCGCCGACGGAGACGCAGCGCACGAACTCGAGCGGCAGCATCGCCGCCGCCGACCACTGTCCGACCATGCGGTACCACTCGACCCGGGGCTGCGCGAGTCCGAGCACGACGTAGCGTTCCCTCATCAGCCACCTCCGTCCGGCGTGGTGCCCGGCAGAGGCGGGATCGGATCGGGACGTGGGCCGAGCTCCTCAGGGTCCGCACGGAAGGCACCTGGTGCCGGATCATCGAGCTCGGGGCTCGCCGTCGACCGCGTCACGAACACCTCGGCGGTGTTGACCGCATGCCCGAGCGCCTGCACCTCCCGCAACGCGGAGACCGCCACGGTCAGGGTCAGGTCGGGGCTGTCACCGAGCGGTCCGCCATCGGTGGCAGCGACCCCCAGCAACGGGACCCCGCGCACGATGTAGGCGGTGTAGGCGCGGTCACCGGAGCCGTAGGTCGCCAGCACGTCGATGCGCTCGCCGGGCCGCAGCTCACCCGCGACGGCCGCGGTGCGCGGCAGCGCGAAGGACAGGGTCTGGGCCCCCTCCACGCCACCGTCCTCGACCAGTTGCGTCCTCGTGAGCAGATCGCCCGGTTGCAGCGGCGTGAGGACCACCTGGCCCACCAGGGCGTCCACGTCGGATGCCGTGACCGCGCGGGCCGCCACCTCGCTCGAGAGTTCCAGGGCGACGGTGCCGAAGCGCTCGCCGACCTCGCCGAGCGAGTGCAGGCGCGTCCCCGGTTCGATCGTGGCGGTCGCGACGACGTAGCGACCCGTCGGCGCCGCGGTCGCATCGAGGTAGGCGGCGAAGGTGGCGACGGCAGCGGCGGCCACCAGCAGCGCACCGACCACGGCGCGGCCACCGGGCAGGCTCCGCGGTGGGCGGATCCGGCGAGCGCCGGGTCCGGGGTCGGGAACCCCGGGCGCAGGACCGGTCCCCTGCTCGGTCATGGAGGCGACGTCGGCCACCGTGTTCCCCCGTCGTCGTTCCCCCGTCGTCATCGCGACGTGCCGGTGAGGTCACACCGGAACGACCGCGGACAGTAGTCACGCGCTCCGCTTCGGTGGGCGGGACGTGCGGTCTGAGCCCCTGGTGTCTCACTGTGGAAGAGGTCGTGGACCTGCGGGGAACAACCAGGTAGGTTCGAGACCAACTGGAGGGAACGAGATGGCGCGGGACGAGATCACCTGGCTGAGCACGCGGGAAGCCGCGGGCCAGCTCGGGATCACGACACGAACCCTGTACCGGTTGATCGACAGCGGACAGCTCCCGGCCTACAAGTTCGGCCGTGTGATCCGGCTGAAGGAGCACGAGGTCGAGTCCTTCGTCGAGGGTGCCCGCATCGCTCCCGGCGAACTCGAGCACCTCTACGCCGATGGCGGCCACGCCGACGACGAGGACCTCTGACCCGACGCGATCGCTGCCCGCCGCCACGGCCGGCCACGGCCGATCGCAGGTGTCTGAGCAGCGGCGTGCAACCTCAGCGGCGCGCAACCTCGGCAGGGCCCCGCGTCACCTGCGAGCGCGCCCGGCAGCACCCCGGCGGCCGACAGGGTGCGCCGCCGACAGCGCGCTCAGTCCTCGACGAGGACCACGTGCTCGTCGTCGGCCGCGCGGGTGACGACCTCACCGAGCACCCAGGCGTCGACCCCGCGGTCGGCCAGGACGGCCAACGCCGCTGCCACCTCGCCGTCGGGGACGACCGCGACCATGCCGACGCCGCAGTTGAACGTGCGCCACACCTCGTCGTCGTCGACCGGACCCTGTGCGGCCAGCCAGCTCACGACCGCCGGCCACTGCCAGCTCGAGGTGTCCACCCGGGCGCCGAGGTGGTCGGGAAGCACCCGAGGCAGGTTGCCTGGCAGCCCCCCTCCGGTGATGTGGCTGAAGGCGTGGACCTCCACCTCGGTGCTGTTGACCAGCGCGAGGCAGTCCGGGGTGTGGATGCGCGTCGGCGTGAGCAGCACCTCGCCGAGCGGGGCACCCAGGCCGTGGTCGGCCCGGAGGTCCAGACCGGCGACCAGGCGGCGCACCAGGCTGTAGCCGTTGCTGTGCAGACCGGACGAGGGCAGCGCGATGAGCGCGTCGCCGGCGACGACGCGATCCGGCCCCAGGATCGCATCCCGTTCGACGACGCCGACCCCGAAGCCGGCCAGGTCGAACTCGTCGGCGCCGAGCAGCCCGGGGTGCTCCGCGGTCTCACCGCCGACGAGCGCACAGCCGGCCTCGGCGCAACCGTCCGCGATGCCGCGGACCAGGTCGGCGACCCGGTCCGGGTCGAGAGAGCCGACCGAGAGGTAGTCGTTGAAGAACAGCGGCTCCGCGCCGGTGACGACCAGGTCGTCGACGACCATGGCGACCAGGTCACGGCCGACGGTGTCCAGCACACCGAGCTGGCGGGCCAGGTCGACCTTCGTGCCCACCCCGTCGGTGGAGCTGACCAGCACGGGCTGGCGGTAGCGAGCAGTGTCCAGTGCGAACAGCCCCCCGAACCCGCCGATGCCGCCGAGCACCTCGGGACGGGTGGCGCGCGCCACGATGTCCCCGAGCATGGCGACGCTGCGGTCGGCGGCGTCCAGATCCACCCCGGCGTCGGCGTAGGTCACGGGGTGACGGTCGCTGCGTTCTCCGGCCGGATCCGGCGCTGCCCGCTCGATGTCCACGTCGTCCCGATCTCCTGTGGCTGGGTGCGGCCGACCCGGCGGTCGGCCGCTGCCTCGCTCAACCGACCTCGCGTGGCAGCTGCAGCGGACCCTACGGTCAACGGCCTCCCGATCGCTCAACCGACCTCGCGTGGCAGCTTCCAGTGGCGTCGCCACGCGCGCTCGGCATCGGCGTAGACGTCCAACGGCTCGATGACGTCCTGCACCGCCGTGAGCAGTTCCTCGAGCTCGTCCGTGGACGCCGCCACCTCGTCGATCTCCTCACACCCGCGCTCCGCCTCGTCCAGCGCATCCAGACAGTCCTGCCACTCCGCCGCCACCTCGTCGATGCGCCACCTCGGCATCCAGGCGCGGGCATCGGCGATGGATCGACGGACCGCGTCCGTTCCGACCCCGATCGGTGCCGGCTCGACCCGGCCGGTCGGCAGCACGCCGAGGAGCACGCGCCGGCCGCCCTCGATCACCTCGGCGCAGTCGAGGAAGGCCCGCCAGGCCTCGTGGAGGTCGGCGGGGAGCTCGGGTTTGCGGGCGAACAGGGGCATGGGCGGGAGTATCGCGGGCGCGTCGCCTCGACGCGAACCGCCGCTCCCACGGCCGTACCGCACCGGCGGTCGCACACCCGCAGCCACG
>JAWLDJ010000120.1:0-1256 GCA_041686695.1 Nitriliruptoraceae bacterium | reverse complement strand
GCAGCGGCAGCGGCAGCGGCAGCAGCCAACGCCCTACGGAGGGTGTCCACAACCACCGTTGCATGGTGGTGGAGATCCCACCAGGAGAACCGCAGGCACGGCCCGTAGCCGGCAAGCAACACCGCGTTCTCTCTGCGCTGGTCATCGTGCCAATCGACGAGCGTCCCGTGGAACCGCCGGGAGTCGAGCTCCGCAAAGACCCGCTCGGGTAACCACAGGGCATCGAGGTAACGCGTCCGACCGTCAGCGTCGGTCACACGATGGTTCATGGCCGTGGGGGGTACACCGGCCGCAGTGGTGATGCGCAGGAAGAGGGACTCGAGTTCCTCCCGTGCCATCGGTTCCAGCGGGGACAGCTCGGCGACCACGTGTCGCAACAACGCGCGGCCTGCGAAGGTGCGCCGACGCTCGAGCTCCTCGCGGAGTTGGTCGATCCGGGCGTCACCCGATCGGACGGCAGCGGCAACGAGGCGGCGCATCCGATCCGGATCCCTGATCTCGCCCGCTAGGTCGCAGAGCGTCCGAGGCACCGAGGTGACCCGTAGCACGCCGTGCCGCTTCGCCGTTGCCACCTGCAGGTTCGGCGACTCGTGGACGACGATGCCGGCTGGCGACTCCCGCGAACGCCGTGGCACGATCACATGCACCGCACCCTCGACCGCACCGTGGTCGAGGCCGTGGATCGCTGCGGCCGTCCGGTGTGAGAGGACCGCGCGGCGCCCGATCGCGAACTGCGCCGCCAACCACCTGGCTTCCCGGCTGTCGGGCGTCCCGCGGAAGGCGTACACGCCCCGGAACCGGCGCACCAGGACCCGGCTGCGAACGAGCGTGGCGAGGGAGTCGCGGCTGACACCGGCCACCTGCGCCTGCTGGGTGGTCACGACCCCGAACTGGCGTCGCGCCACCCGGGACAACCGTTCCAACGCCACGTCGCGTCGCGCCACCGGATCTGCAGCCGGCGTGCGTCCCGGCTGGCTCGGCAGCGGGCTGACCGCGGTCGACGACCGACGGACAGCCGCGGCACTCCGCTCGTCTTCCATGTTGGCTGCTCCCCGTTCCATCGGACCCGAACGCCGCGCCGCGCGCACCTCCAGGACACGCCGCGCCCCCGTACCTGCTCACCCGCAATGCCGACCGACCCAGCGAAGGCGACCGCTCCTTCTGCGCCGACCTCGCCGACCGCACCTGCCGCCAGCCGCGCCTACCGCATCTACCGCACCTACCGCACCGGCCTCACCTACCGCACCGGCCTCACC
>JAWLDJ010000119.1:0-6946 GCA_041686695.1 Nitriliruptoraceae bacterium | reverse complement strand
CGGACAGGGTCAACGCCACCTGGACATGATCGCCGCGCCGCGGAGAGGCGAGCACGCAGGCACGCAGGGGCAGGCCGGCCGCGTCGCGAGCCGGACGCACCCGTGGCGCTACTGCTCCTTGAAGTCCTCGGGGGTGACCTCGTCGAGGAAGGCCCGGAACTGGCGGACCTCCTCCTCGTCCTCGCCGCTCGAGGACGTGCCGCCACCCTCGTCGTCGTCCTCGATCTCCAGGCCGGCCTCGTCGAGGACCGCCTCTGCCGAGAGGATCGGGACCTCGTCCAGCCGCGACGCCAACGCGATCGCATCCGAGGGACGCGCCGAGACCGTGTGGGGCTCACCGCCGCGCAGCAGTTTCAGCTCTGCGTAGAAGGTGCCGTCACGCAGGCTGGTGACGTGGACGGCCACCAGCTCCACGTCCAGTTCCTTGAGCACGTCGACGAAGAGATCGTGGGTCAACGGCCGAGGTGTCTCCACCCCCTGCAACGCGAACGCGATCGCGGTGGCCTCGACCGCCCCGATCCAGATCGGGAGGTAACGCGACCCGTCGCGCTCCTTGAGCAGGACGATCGGTTGGTTGGCCGGAAGCTCGACACGGACGCCGACCAGCTCCATCTCGATCACGGGGATGCTCCTGGGGTGCGAGGCCACGTCGCGGGACCGGTGACGTGGGCGTCCCCGAGGCTAGCTACCCGAGCTGGCGGGCGGCGGCGCGCGCGCGCAGGGCCGCGTAGATGCCGTCGACGGCCGCCCGGCCGATCGCCGCCTCGGCCGATGACGCCGGTCCGGGCGCCTCGGAGGTGTCGAGCACACCTGGCACCCGGCCCACCTCCTGGTCGGCCACCAGCACCGGCACCTGGGCATCGCCTGCGGGAGGCCGGGCACCGATCGGCAGCGACAACACCGCCGACTCCCCCACCGGCACCACCAGTTCCTGCTCATCGACGACGAGTGCGACGGTGCCACCGGCGACGGCGAACCGCAGCTCGGTGCCGATCGCACGCGGCTCGTAGCGCTCGTAGCCGAGGTCCAGCAGCCGTGCGGCCAGGTCGAACCGGGCCGGGTCCTCGCCGGCTCCGAGGACCACCGCCACCAGTTCCCGACCCTCGCGCTCGGCGCTGCCCACGAAGGAGTAACCCGCAGCTTCGGTGAAGCCGGTCTTGACGCCGGTGGCCCCGGCGTAGCGACCGAGCAGCAGGTTGCGGGAGGCGACCGCCCCCTGTCCCGGAAGGGTCACGATCTCCTGACCGAGGCGCGGCCCCAGTTGCGGGTGGTCCAGGGCCGCCGCCGACAACAGCGCCAGGTCCTCGGCCGACAGCAGGTTCGCGTCGTCCAGGCCGGAGACGCTGACGAGCTCGAGGCCGGTGACCCCGATCGCCGCGGCATCCTGCTCCATCAGGCGCAGGAAGTCCTGCCGTGAGCCCGCGACGTGGACGGCGAGCGCCTCCGCGGCCTCGTTGCCCGACCGGGCGATCAGGGCATCGATCAGGTCCTCGACCGTCCAGGTGTCGCCGGGCTCGAGGCCGACCCCGGAGCCCGGGACGCCGGTGACCTCCTCGCCGACGGTGACCTCCTCGTCGAGCTCGACACGTTCCAGCGCGGTCAGCGCCGTCAGCACCTTGACCGTGGAGGCCACCGGGCGGCGTTCATCGGGAGCACTGGCGGTCAGGATCTGACCGGTGGCGGTGTCGAGCAGCAGGTAGGCGGCTGCTTCGACCCCGATCGCGCGGGGCCAGCCCGGCTGCGGACCGTCGACGACGGGTGTCGGCACGGGCTCGAGCGCGGCGGCCGGGGTGGCGGTGGGCACCAGCCCCGACAGCGCCAGCAGCAGCGCGGCCAGCACCACCGCTGCGCGTGCCGGCGGGTTCTCGCCAGCAGCGGTCACGGGTGCAGCAGACGGCGCAATCGTTGGACCAGCAGCGCACGGTGCAGCGCCGCCCCGGCGCTGGCGAGCAGGTCGGCCTGCTCCCCGGCGACCGCGCGGCTGTCGGGGTTGCGCTGGCGCAGCAGGGGCGTGACGAGCTGCTCGGCCAACGACAACTCCCGCTCGACGAACTGCCGGTACATGCGCAGGTGCCGAGCCTCGAGGCCACCGCCGAGCAGCTTGCCGGACAGCGAGGCGATCGTGACCGCCTCGGCGTCGTAGGGCGGCGCACCGAGCAGCCCGTGCTCGACGAGCGCGGCGACCTCCGCCACGCCGATGCCGGCCGCTGCCGCCAACTGGTCGGTGTCGAGCTGGTCGTTGCCCGCGACGGGGTGTGACGGCAGGCTGGGCTCATCAGCTGCCGAGGGTTCGAGCCCGCCGGTGGCCGGCGTGGACGCGTCGGCTCCCGGCACCACGCCCGGCGCGACCGGTCCCCCGTCGTCGAGGAGCTCGCCCTGCGCGGGTGGCTGCACGCTCAACCCGGCGTCGAGCCGGTCGAGCTCCTCACGGATCACCTTCAAGGGCAGGTAACGGTCGCGCTGGGCGCGCAGCACGTAGCGCAGGCGATCGATGTCGGCCCGGGTGAACTTGCGGTACCCGGACTCGGTCCGGTCGGGGCTGATCAGCCCCTCGGACTCCAGGAAGCGGATCTTCGAGATCGTGATGTCGTCGAACTCGTCGCGCAACTGGTTGAGGACCTCACCGATCGTGTGCGTGCTCACGACAACCCTCCGAGCCCCTGCCCGGGATCACCCACGAACAGCACCTTGAACCGACCGATCTGGAGCTCGTCCCCGGTGGCGAGGTCGCGCTCATCGACGCGATCGCCGTTGACGTAGGTGCCGTTGAGGCTGCCGTTGTCCTCCACGACCACCCGGCCGTCCTTCTGGCTGATGATGGCGTGTCGGCGTGAGACGGTGACGTCGTCGAGGAAGATGTCGGACTCCGGGTGCCGGCCGATACTCGTCCGCTCCCGATCGAGCAGGAACCGTGAGCCGGCGTTCGGACCACGGACGACCACCAGCAGACCGGTGCCCGGCTCGAGCTCCGGGAGAGCGTCGACCTCGTGCTCGGGATCGAACTCTCCGACCTCGAGCGCCGAGGTGGTGTCCTCCTCGCTGTCGGCGCTGGCCGACTGGACGATCGGCGCCCCACAGGCGGGACAGAAGTTCGCCTCGTCGGGGACCTGCTGGCCGCACTGGCTGCAGAACATCCGGCCTCCTGACCTGCTGGCGCTCCCGCGCTGTGCCTGGTGACGTCGGTCCCTCGCCGAGGGCCACGGTGGGCTCGCTGATCCGAACCCAACCACCCGTCGTCGCCCGCCACACACCGCGCCGGCGCGTCGAGGCGTGAAGGTATGGTGGACGTCGAGGGGGTTGCCGGCGCGCACGTGCACACGCCGAGGTGTGAGCGTAGACGACCCGTCGCAGCTCGCGCGCGGCAGAGACGACCTCGAGCTAGCCCTCGAGGAAGCGCGCGTAGCCGTCAGCGTCCATCAGGTCCTGCAGCGCGGCACGATCGCCGGGCGCCATGCTGACCAGCCAGCCCGCGCCGTAGGGCTCCTCGTTGACGAGCTCCGGCCGGTCGTCGAGCTCCTCGTTGCGCTCGACGATCTCGCCGGCGACCGGTGCGTACAGGTCCGACACCGACTTGGTGGACTCCACCTCGCCGAAGGCCTGGCCCTGTTCGACGGCGGCGCCGGGTGACGGCAGGTCGACGTAGACGACGTCGCCGAGCTGGTCCTGGGCGAAGGCGGTGATGCCGACCACGACCACCTCGCCGTCGTCGCGCACCCACTCGTGCTGCTCGGTGTAGCGAAGCGTGCTGGGGATGTCGTCGGCCACGGCCCTGTCTCTCCGCTCGTTCGGCACGTTCGGGCGACCCGGCCTCGCCACGCCGCCCAGGCACGACCTTAGCGGGCGCCGCGAGCGACCACGATGGCGTACTGCCCGGCAGCCAGGTAGTAGAGCGCCGCGCTCACCGCGAAGAACAGCCAGCCGAGCGTCTGCAGGACCACCTGGGGGTCGCTCGCCCCGTCACCCACGATCGCAGCGAGCAGGAAGGTGGGGAACGCCCACATCAGCCCGAAGGTGGCGGTCTTGCCGATCCGCGTCACCGCCGGCGGCTGGACGCCGCGCAGCAGCAGCACGGCGCCCACCACGAGCACGGCGAGGTCACGCAGCAGCAGGACCACCAACGCCCACAACGGGAGCAGATCGGCCATGACGAAGCCGATACCGACCACCAGGAACATCGCTCGGTCCGAGATCGGGTCGAGCAGGGTGCCGAAGCGGCTGACCTGGTCGAGCCGTCGGGCGAGGTAGCCGTCGAGCCAGTCCGTCAGCGCGAAGACCGCCAACAGGACGAAGGCCCGCACCAGACGGCCGTCGACCAGGTCGAAGTAGATCAGCGGCAGGACCAGCAGGCGAGCCAGGGACAGCGCGTTGGGGATCGTCAGGAGGCGGTCGCTGACCTCCTGCGGCTCGTCCTTGGCACCGACGTCGTAGACCCGCATGTTCGTCCTGACCGCCTGAGACCACCGGTGTGACCAACGCACGGTAGCGATGCGCACGCCGATGCGACGATGCCCCGGGTGCGTAGACGCACCCGGGGCATCGGTGGTCGGGCTGGCCGGACTTGAACCGGCGACCCCTCGCCCCCCAGACGAGTGCGCTACCTGACTGCGCCACAGCCCGTGGTGATGCGGGGAGCGGGAACCGAGGAGCGGCTCCCGCGAGCACCGCACGCTACCGCCTCGGCGCGGGTGCGGCCAACCATCGGCGCGCTCCCGGATCGCGCGGCGCTCGTCGATGGCTCACCGCCGGCGCCCGCCGCGCTGCGCCTGGGCACGTCGGTGCCGGGCGTGCGGTGTCGGTGGCCGATCGTCGAGCTTGATCGGTACCCCCGTGAACTCGTAGCGCTCGCGCAACGAACGCTCGAGGTAGCGCAGGTAGCCGTCGGGGAGGCGGCCGTTGGTGAACAGCACGAACCGCGGCGGCGCCGTCTCGGCCTGCGTGGCGTAGCGCAGCTTCAACTGCTTGTTGCCCCGTCGAGGTGGTGCGTGCCGGGCGACGACGTCGTCGAGCAGCGCGTTGAGCTCCCGGGTGGGCACGCGACGGCGGTAGTTGTGCCACACGGTCGCCAGCTGCGGCAGCAACCGTCGCACGCCCCGTCCCGTCTCCGCGGAGACGTTGAGGCGCGGCGCCCACGAGGCGAAGGACAGCAGCCGGTCGAGCTCCCGTTCGAGGTCGCCACGACGCTGGTCGTCGACCAGGTCCCACTTGTTGCACACCAGCAGGACACCGCGCCCCGCCTCGCGCAGCAGCGCAGCCAGGCGCTGATCCTGCTCCCCGAGGGGTTCTGAGGCGTCGATCACGAACAGCACCAGGTCGGCCTGCTCGATCGCGGAGCGGGTCCGGTCCACGGAGTACAGCTCCGTGTCCTCACCACGGCGGTAGTGCCGCCGCATCCCGGCGGTGTCCACGAACGCCCACGGTCTCCCGTCGAGCTCGACCATCGTGTCGACCGCGTCCCGTGTGGTGTGCGGCACGGCGTCCACGATCGACCGCTCCTCGCCGAGCAGGCGGTTGAACAGCGAGGACTTGCCCACGTTCGGTTTGCCCACGACCGCCACCCGGGGGACCGTCGACTCGTCCGGGAGCTCGGCCGGCGCCTCGGGCAACGAGGCGACCACCTCATCGAGCAGGTCACCGATCCCACGACCGTGGCGCGCCGAGACCGGGTGGGGCGTGCCCAGCCCGAGTGTGTACAGCTCGTGGACGAGCGGCTCCTGCCGCTCCCCGTCGATCTTGTTGGCGACCAGCAGCGTCGGCACGCCCGAGCGCCTGAGCAGCTTGGCGTAGCGCTCGTCGTCCTCGAGCGCGCCGACGGTCCCGTCCACCACGAACAGCACCAGTTCGGCGTGGGAGACCGCCTCCTCGGCCTGCGCCACGATCCGGGCCGCCATCCCTTCGGCCCGGTGCTCCCATCCCCCCGTGTCGACCACGACGAAGGGCCGGGTCAACCACTCGGCGAGGTGCTCGGTCCGGTCGCGGGTGACCCCGGGACGCTCCTCCACGATGGCGACCCGAGCCCCGATGATGCGGTTGACGAGCGTGGACTTACCGACGTTGGGCCGTCCCACGATCGCGACCCGCGGCAGCGACCGACGGGCGGCCAGCGGATCGGCCGGGACGTCCTCGGCACCGTGGTCGACGCCGGCGACGACCTCGTGGATCCGGGCGATCACCGCCGCCACGACCTCGTCGAGCTCCGCGCTGGTGGTGTCCAGCACCCAGGCGTCCGCCGCCGCCCGCATCGGAGCCACCGCCCGGGATCCGTCCCGCGCGTCACGCTCGGTGATCTGCGCCGCCAGCACGTCGACGTCCTCACGGCCGAGCTGGCCGGCGCGGCGGCGCGCCCGCTCCTCAACGCTAGCGGTCAGGTAGACCTTCAGGTCAGCGTCGGGGTACACGACGGTCCCGATGTCACGTCCCTCCATCACCCCACCCCCGGCCCTGAGCTGTGCCCGCTGGGTCAGCAGCAGCTGGTCGCGTACCTCGGGATGGGCCGAGACCGAGGAGACCGCGGCCGTCACCGCGTCACCTCGGATCTCCTCCTCGACGTCCACACCTTCGAGGTAGGTCCGGTCACCACGCCGTTCGATCCGCGCCTGCGCCACCGCGGCCGCGCATGCCGTGGCATCGTCGAGCGGCACCTCGGCGCGCAGGCACGCCAGGGCGGCGGCGCGGTACAGCGCACCGGTGTCGACGTGGGGCAGGCCGAGGCCCGCGGCGACCAGCCGGGCCACCGAGGACTTGCCCGAACCAGCGGGTCCGTCGATGGCGACCACGAACCCCTCGAACACCGCTGCCGGATCCTCCCAGCCCCGCTCGTGCTCGTGCTCGGCGAGGACCGTGGCGTCAGTGACGTCGGTCGATCGGTGCGACTCGGACACGGTGGACTCCGGCGAGGCTCGGACGACGAGGTGGCAGCCGTCGAAGGTGCTGCCACCGCTCCCCGCAC
>JAWLDJ010000118.1:0-6952 GCA_041686695.1 Nitriliruptoraceae bacterium | reverse complement strand
GAGGACGCCGCGCGACGCTGAGTCGGGCCACGACGTATCGTGGCCACCGGCCGTCGCCCGGCGCCGTGGCGGCGGCCGCAGCGGCTACCTCGCGGTGCCCCCTGGCAGGACCCCGCCGGGACGGACGACTGCCACCCTCCCGGCGGTCCTCGAGGATCGGGTCCCGCTCAGCGATCGGCGGACGGGACGTAGGCCCGCTCGCCATGCCCGATGTAGAGCTGCCGGGGCCGCACGATGGCCTGCTCCTCGTCGAGCAGGTTCTCCTGCCAGTGCGCCGTCCACCCCGGGATGCGGCCCATGGCGAACAGCACCGGGAACATCGAGGTGGGGAAGCCCATCGCCTGGTAGATGATCCCGGAGTAGAAGTCGACGTTGGGGTAGAGCTTGCGCTCGATGAAGTAGTCGTCCTCGAGCGCGATGCGCTCCAGTTCCACCGCGATGTCGATCAGCGGGTTCTTGCCCGTGACCTCGAAGACCTCGTGCGCGAGCTTCTGGACGATCTTGGCCCGCGGGTCGTAGTTCTTGTAGACGCGGTGGCCGAAGCCCATGAGGCGGAACTCGCCGTCCTTGGCGGCCTGGATCGCCTCCGGGACCTTGTCGACCGAGCCGATGCGATCCAGCATGCGCAGCACCGCCTCGTTGGCGCCGCCGTGCTTGGGGCCGTAGAGCGCGGCGGTAGCGCCGGCGGCGGCGGAGTACGGGTCGGCATCGGAGGAGCTGATCGCCCGCATGGTCGTGGTCGAGCAGTTCTGCTCATGGTCGGCGTGCAGGATGAGCAGCACGTCCATCGCCCGCTCGAGGACCGGGTCGGGCTCGTACTTCAGCTCCGTGGTCTTCCACATCATGTTGAGGAAGTTGCCGGCGAAGGACAGGTCGTTGTCGGGGTAGGCGTAGCGCATGCCGATGGAGTGTCGGTAGGCGAAGGCGGCGAGCGTGGGCATCTTGGCGATGAGCCGCACGATCTGCATGTAGCGGGCCTCGGCCTCGTCGAGGTCCTTGGCCTCCGGGTAGAAGGTCGACAGTGCGCCCACGGTCGAGACCAGCATCCCCATGGGGTGGGCATCGTGATGGAACCCGTCCATGAACTGCTTGAGGTTCTCGTGGATGAAGGTGTGGTGGGTGATGTCGTAGACCCACTGGTCCAGCTGGCCGGCGTCGGGCAGCTCTCCGTTGATCAGCAGGTAGGCCACCTCGAGGAAGCTCGAGGACTCCGCGAGCTGCTCGATCGGGTAGCCCCGGTAGCGCAGGATCCCGACGTCACCATCGATGTAGGTGATACGGCTGCGGACGTTGGCGGTGTTCTTGAAGGCCGGGTCGTAGCTCAGCAGGCCGAAGTCGTCGTCGTGCGTCTTGATCTGCCGCAGGTCCATGGCCCGGATGGCCCCGTCGGTGACCGGCACCTCGTAGGTCCGACCGGTGCGGTTGTCGGTGATGGTGAGGGTGTCCTGGTTCTCGGTCATCGGGAGCCGCTCTCCTGTTCGCTCATGCCATCCGGACACGCTAGCGGGGTCGCGCCGTGCGGTGCGCACGCAGCCGACCAGCCCGGTCGTGTCAACGTCACCGGCAGCGCGAAGGAGCCGGCGCGAGCTGCCGTGTGCGCTGCGCGGACGGCATTTGGTTGCAGTAGCAATAAACGGATACTCGTTGCGCTCGCAACTGATCGCGCCCGACGACCACGGACCAGCACCACGATGGAGGAACGCATGACCACCAGCAGCGCCACCACGCTCCCGACGACCGGTACCTGGACGATCGACCCGTCACACTCCGAGGTCGGGTTCGTCGCCAAGCATCTGGTCGTCTCCAAGGTCCGCGGCCACTTCGGTGCCTTCTCGGGCGTGATCGAGGTCGCCGAACCGATCGAGGCCTCCACCGTCGAGGTGTCCATCGAGTCGGCGTCGATCTCCACCGGTGATGCGGACCGTGACGGGCACGTCAAGAGCCCCGACTTCCTGGACGTCGAGACCTACCCGCAGCTCACCTTCCGGTCCACCGGCGCTCACCACCGCAGCGGCGAGACCTGGACGATCCCTGGTGAGCTGACGATCCGCGACGTCACCCGCGCGGTCGAGCTCACCGTCGACTACCTCGGGGTCTTCACCGACCCGTGGGGCAACGAGAAGGCCGCCTTCAGCGCGTCCACCGACCTCGACCGTGAGGCCTTCGGTGTCACCTGGAACCAGGCCCTGGAGACCGGCGGCGTGCTCGTCGGTCGGACGGTCAGGATCGAACTGGAGATCCAGCTCGCACGGGCCTGAGCCGCTCAGCGCTCCCGCCGGTTCGCCGCGACGATCTTGAGGAGCAGCCGTTCGAGGGCGGCTGCCTCCTCGTCGTCGAGCAGGGAGGCGAAGTGCTCCGCGACCCCTCGCAGGTGCGTGGGCGCCGTCTCCCGCAATCGCTGGCGCCCGGCGGAGGTCAGGCGGGCGAAGGTGCCCCGTCGGTCGTCGGTGCAGCGCGAGCGCTCGACGAGGCCGGCGTGCTCCATGCGGTCGACCAGTCGCGTGACCCCGCTCTTGGACAGCAGCACCGCGTCGGCCAGCTCCTGCATGCGCAGACGGGCATCGGGGGCCTCCTGGAGCTGCACCAGCACGTCGTACCAGGCCAACGGCAGGTCCTCGAGCTCACGCAGCTCCCGGGCCAGGTTGTCGACCGTGAGAGCGTGGGCCTCGAGGAACGCGCGCCAGGCCGCGAGCTGGGCCGGTGGCACCGCAGCGAGCACGGGCAGGTCCGAGGACCGTGAGCTGATCGCGGGTGAGGGGGCCATCTCGTCAGTCTAGCTGCGCAGGGAGGTCGTTGCGAGGGCAGCGGTTGCCTCTGCAACGGTCAGGTCGGCGCCAGCCGGTGGGGTGGCTGGCAGCGCGGGCAGCGATAGACGTAGCGGGCCTGCTCGCCAAGACGCAGCACCTCGATGGGCGTGCTGCAGCGCCGGCACGGTGCCCCGCCGCGGCCGTGCACCCACAGCGCCCCGGCGGCCGCGTTCGGCACCGTGGTACGGGCGCCGCCGCCGAGGTTGTCGCGCAGGAGGCGACCCGCGTCCGCGAGCAGTGCGCGTGCGGTGGCCTCCTCGACGCGATGCAGCGGGGTCGCCGGATCGAGGCCGTGGAGGAACAGCACATCGCAGCGGTAGACGTTGCCGATGCCGCAGGCGACGCGCTGGTCGAGCAGCGCCTCCCCGATCGTGGTGTCGGTCACCCTCAGCCGGTGGAGACGTCGGGCGGCCTCGTCGAGGTCGGCCTGCGGGTCGCACAGATCGGGGCCGAGCGCCCTGAGGCTCGGATGCCGTCTGAGGCCCCGCTCGTCGAGGACCTCGACGATCGGGGCGGAGAAGCACACCGCGACGGCGCCACGCACGGCGAGCACGACGCGGGCGGCCCGGGCCGGCTTCCGCCACCGCTCGCCGGGCCCGTAGCGGTGCCAGGAGCCCGTCATCCTCAGGTGGGTGTGGATCGTCAGGCCATCGTCGCTGTGCACCAGCAGGTGCTTGCCGCGGGCTTCGACCCCGGTGACCGTGGCGCCGACGCCCGGGTGTGGCCGGGGGACCCTGGGCAGCTCGACCCGCGTCAGCGCCCGACCGGCCAACGCGGGGCGCAACGTCATCGCGACGCGGTGGATCGTGTCTCCCTCGGGCATGGCCCGAGCCTACTGGGGGGCGGTCACCGCCCGGTGGCCTGGCGCTGTGACACGACGAAGGGCCGCCCACCGGCGGCCCCTGTCAGCGGTGCGCTCCGGCTCAGAGGTCGTAGGGGCGCAGGGTTCCGCGGCCGTTCTCCTTGGCGCGCTCGGCCGCGTCGGCGAGGACCGCGGCGATCTTCTCGTTCAGCGCCTCCGGCAGGTTCGAGTCCATACGGAGCTCGAGGCCCTTGACCGCTTCCTTCACCTTGCTCTGGACAACCAACGACTCGGCCATGCTGTGCCACTCCTGTGTTCGGTTACGCGAGGTGGTCCCTCGCGGACGGCGGACGTCGAGCCAACGCGACGGTGTCACCGTCCAGCGTCACGGGAACCGGAGTATCGGAGCCCGGCGGCTACGTCGGCGCGCACTCTATGGCGCTTCTCGCGTCCATTGCGAACACTAGGGGCCATTTCCGGGCCGTCAGCGCACACGTGTGCCGCCCCGCGCACGGTCGGTGCTTGTTAGGGTCCCGGGTCCGAGAGCAGCTCCCTCCCTCTCGTCGACCCCGTTGAGGCCCGCGATGCGTCGAGCCAGGACCGCCTCCTTGTGCGCGCTCGGCCTCGCGCTGCTGGTGCTGTCCACCTCGTGCGGGGTGCTGGAGCTCGGTGGCGGTGCGCACCGGGCGGTGGTCGTCGAGTCGGCCGAGAGCTTCGAGGCCGGACGGTGGTCGCTGATCGCCGAGCTGCTGGCCACCGAGATCTCCGGCACCTCGGTGATCGAGCTGTCCTTCGCGGCGGACGCGGTGGCCTGCGAGGACGGCACGGCTGCTGATCCGAGCGAACTGGTGCTCGGACGGGAGTTCCGCTTCGAGCAGCAGGGCAGCGTGATGGGCTCGGATCGGCCACGGGTCGTCGGTGTCGACCTCGTGACGGCCTGCGACTGACGGCGCTGCGCGCCCTACCCACGCCGTCCACGGTAGGTGAAGCCCCGGTAGCCGGCGCTGAAGCCCGCCGCCTCCAACACCGGTGGCCAGGCCGCGGCCTCGTGGGCGGGTGTCCCGTCGATGCGCACGATCTCCAGCTTGCGCCATCCTCCACCGTCGACCAGCTCCTGCAACGCCTCGAGCCACACCGAGGGGTCCGACGGGTGGTCGAAGGTCACCAGGCTGCGGCCCCCGCGCTCCAGCAGTGCGGCGGGTGCGCCGTCGACGAGCACGACCTGGGCTCCGGCCGCCCGCGCCGGACGTCCGGCGCTGTCGGGCCACGCCAACGCGGCGCCGTAGGGCTGGGCCGGATCGGTGGCCGCGAGCCGCACCACGAGACCGGCCGGTTGGGGCTCCCGGCGATGGTCGCGCAAGCGGTCCACCGCCCCCGGGAGTGCGAACTGCGCGGCACCGAGCCCGGCGACCAGGTAGCCCCGGCGGACGGCGCCGGCCTCCTCGGCCGCCTTGAGCACCGGGTAGATCGCGCTGAAGGCGCCCGGCACCGCCTCGGCGCGCATCGACTCGCGGGTGAGGATCCCGTGGCGCTCCAGCAGCTGCTGGGCCACAGCGGTCCGTGCCGCGGTGTCGGAGGACCGGACGGCCGGTAGCAGGGACCACCGCCCCTGTGCCGCCGGTGGCCCGAGCCGGCTCAGGCGTCCCGGCCGCGGCCGGCCGCCACGGCCACCCGTGCCGGTCGTGCTGCGCACCCGCCGGGCACGCAGGCCGCGCACCGGCGCGTAGGTGTCGTTGGTCACCTCGCCCGCCCAGACCAGATCCCACAGCGCGTCCAGCACCAGCTCCTGGTCGGCGACGCCCGCTGCGCTGAACAGCTCCGGCCAGAACGAGGCACCCCGGACGGCGAGGTGGTCGCGCAGTGCGGCGTGCACCTGGTCGTCGGGCGGGTCGCCGACGGGCAACGGTGCCAGCCGCTCCAGCTGGTCACGGAAGCACAGCGCGATGCGCCCGTCGGCGCGGCCGAGCGGCTCCACCCCGAGCCACACCACCTCGCCGGCCGCGATCAGCTGGTCCAGGTCGGCGCCGCGGTAGCCCACCAGACGAGCCGGCAGGACGTCGGCCTCCAGCACGCTGGCGGGGATCGGGGTGCCCTGGAGCTGGGAGACGGTCTCGAGCAGCGCCTCGAGCCCGCGACGCCGCGTTCCTGTCGCCGCCAGCACGTGCTGCCAAGCCGGGAGGAACCGGCCGAGGGCGGCGGTGTCCACCGGCTCCACCTCGGCCCGCAATGCCGCCAGGGAGCGACGCTTGAGCCGGCGCAGCACCTCGTTGTCCACCCACTCCCGTCCCGACCCGTCCGGGCGGAACGCTCCCTCGACCACGCGGTCCTGCCGTGCCAGCCACCTCAGCGTCGCCAGGACCCGGGGGACGGGCAGTGCCAGCTGTCGTGCCACCGCGTGCTCGTCGAAGGGGCCGTGGGTGCGGGCGTACCGGGCGACCACGTCGGCGAGGGGGTCGTCGACGGGATCGGTGAACGCGGCGGGCAGGCCCGGGGGCAGTGCCACCCCGATCGCGTCCCGCAACCGGGAGGCGTCCTCGGCGGCGGCGATGCGGTCCTCGCCCGCCAGGCGCACCGCGATCGCCCGCCGCTCGGTCAGCAGCTGTTCGACCCAGCCGCCGGGGTCCTGGCGGGACCGCTCGGCGAGCCCGTCGAGCGTGAGTGGCCCGAGCTCCCGCAGCACGTCGTGCAGCTCGTCGACGTCGCGGGCCCGGCGATCGGCGCCCTCGCCCTCCAGCTCCGGTGCGGGCGCCAGCCGCTGGAGCTCGCGCTCGAGCACCGCGAGGACCCCGGCGTCGAGGAGGTCGCGCAGCTCGTCGCCCCCGAGGAGCTCGCGGAGCAGGTCCCGGTCCAGGGCCAGCGCCTGGGCCCGCCGCTCGGCCAGGGGCGCGTCGTACTCGTACATGTACTGCCCGACCCAGCCGAACAGCAGCGACTGCGCGAAGGGCGATGCCGAGGTGGTCTCCACCGGCACCAGCCGCACCCGTCGGGCCTGCAGATCCCGCAGCAGCTGTTCGAGCGCGGGGAGGTCGAACACGTCCTGCAGCGCCTCGCGGGTGGTCTCGAGCAGGAGCGGGAAGCTCGGGTAGCGGCTGGCGACCTGGAGCAGGTCCGCGGCCCGCTGCCGCTGCTGCCACAGCGCGGTGCGTTGGCCGGGCATCCGCTTGGGCAGGAGCAGGGCCCGGCCGGCGGCCTCACGGAACAGGGTCGTGAACAGCGCCGTTCCGGCCAGCTGGTCGACGACCAGGTCACGGACCTCGTCCGCCGCCGGCAGCAGGTCCTGTGTCAGCGTGGTGTCGTCGAGATCGTGGGCGGTGTGGCCGTCGCCATCGCTCTGGCCGTCGCC
>JAWLDJ010000117.1:0-7018 GCA_041686695.1 Nitriliruptoraceae bacterium | reverse complement strand
CTCTCACCACGCCAGCCCACCGACCCGCTCACCGATCCGCTGCGAGGCTCCCATGTCCGTCTCCGATCTGCGACTGCCCGCCGAGCTGCTACCCCGCGACGGGCGGTTCGGCTGCGGCCCCAGCAAGGTCCGACCGGAGGCGGTGCAGCGCCTGGCGGCCGTGGCTGAGGAGTTGCTCGGCACCTCTCACCGCCAGCCCCGGGTCAGGGCCGAGGTCCAGCGCCTCCAGGAGGGCATCGGGCAGCTGTTCGGCCTCCCCGACGGCTACGAGGTGCTGCTGACCGTGGGCGGGGCGACCGCCTTCTGGGAGTCGGCTGCCTTCGGCCTGGTCGAGCAGCGGGCGCGCCACTACGCCTTCGGGGAGTTCAGCGGCAAGTTCGCGGCTGCGACCGCGGCGGCCCCCTGGCTCGAGGACCCCGACACGGTCACCTCGGAACCCGGCACGCGGCCCGCGACGACCCCGGCGCCAGGCTGCGACGTGCAGGCTCTGACACACAACGAGACCTCCACCGGCGTGATGCAGGAGATCTCCCGGGTCGACGAGGCGTTGGTACTCGTCGACGCCACCTCCGGCGCAGGGGGCCTGCCGGTCGAGCTCGCCGACGCGGACGTGTACTACTTCAGCCTGCAGAAGGGCTTCGCGTCCGAGGGCGGGCTGACCGTGGCGCTGGTCTCGCCGGCTGCCATCGAACGGATCGAACGGATCGCGACCTCGGGTCGTTACATCCCGACGTTCCTGGACCTGGCGACGGCGCTGGACAACAGCCGCAAACGCCAGACCTACAACACCCCCTCGATCTCCACGGTGTTCCTCGCGGCCGAGCAGACCGACTGGTTGCTGTCCACCTTCGGCGATCTCGAGGGGGTCGTCGCCGCGCAACAGGCCAAGGCGAACGTGCTCTACGGCTGGGCGGACAGCCGCGCCTGGGCCCAGCCCTTCGTGGCGGATCCGGCAGCTCGCTCGCTCGTGGTCGCCACGATCGACCTCGACCCGGACGTCCCCGCCGAACAGGTGACCGCGGTGCTGCGAGCCAACGGCATCCTGGACACCGAGCCCTACCGCAAGCTCGGCCGCAACCAGCTACGTGTCGGGATGTTCCCGGCCGTCGACCGCGCCGACCTCGAGGCCTACACCGCCTGCGTCGACCACATCGTGTCCCTCCTGCCGGACTGACGCCGGCCGCCGGCCGACCAGCAGGTGCGGTGCGAGCTCGTCGGCCGCCGACGAGCCGTAGACGGCACCGAGACGGGTCAGGAACCCCTCGGCGTCCAGGTCGTACTCCTGGGTCCCGATGTGCTCCAGCACGTAGGTGGCCACCATGGAGCCGATCTGGGCCGCACGCTCCAGCGAGACCTGCCAGGACAGCCCAGCCAGCAACCCGGCACGGAACGCGTCGCCGACACCGGTCGGGTCCTCACGGCGTTGTTCCGGGGCGGCGGGCACCTCGATGGTGCTGCCATCGCGGGTCTCGATCAACGATCCCTTGGCGCCGAGCGTGGTGATGCGAGCGTCGACGCGAGCCAGGACCTCCTCGCTCGACCAGCCCGTCTTCGTCTCGAGCAACGCGCGCTCGTAGTCGTTGGTGATCAGGTAGTCCGCGCCGTCGACCAGCCGGCGGACCTGCGTGCCCTCCATCCGCGCCAGCTGCTGTCCAGGGTCGGCCATGAAGCGCATCCCCAGCTGTCGGCACTCGGCGGTGTGCCGCAGCATCGCTTCGGGATCGTTGGGGGAGATGACGACGAGATCGAGCACACCGTGGCGCTCGGCCAGCGGTGCCAGCTCGATGAACCTCGCCTCCTCCATGGCGCCGGTGTAGAACGAGGCCATCTGGTTCTGGTCCTGATCCGTCGTGCACAGGAACCGGGCGGTGTGCTTGAGCTCCGAGACGTGGACACCGGAGGTGTCGACCCCGTGTCGGGCCAGCCACGCGCGGTAGTCGCTGTCGAAGTCCTGTCCCACGGCTCCGACGAGCACCGGGGCCAGGCCCAGCTGCGCCAAGCCGTAGGAGATGTTCGCGGCGACGCCGCCGCGCCGGACCTCCAGTTCGTCGACGAGGAAGGACAGGCTGACCCGGTCCAGCTGATCGGCCACGAGCTGCTCCGAGAACCGACCGGGGAACGTCATCAGGTAGTCGGTGGCGATGGACCCGGTGACGGCGATCCGCACGGAGACTCCGATGGTCCACTCGCCTGGCAGCGAGCGTGATGGCATGTGGGCGGCGCAGAGGGTAACCGGTCGGTGAACGGCGGCAGGGCTGTGGGCCCATCGGTCGAGGGTCCTCCGCCCCCTGCGCGCCGAGGACGTGGGGCTCTACGTTGCCTCGAACGGGTGAGGCGGTCACGGCGCGAGTCGGGCGAGGTGGCGCGACCCCGCTCAGGCGTGGCCGGGGCGTGACGAAGCCGTTCCTCGACCGCATGGAGGGGCACGAGGGCGGGACGGGCGGAGGAGGACGCGGATGAGCCTGGTGGATGCGGTCGGTGACGACCTGCTCGCACAGCTGAGCAACCACCTGCTGGTGGACGGCTACGACTTCGTCCTGGACCTCGATGCCAGTCACGGGGCCACGCTGGTCGACGCGCGCTCCGGCCAGGGCTACCTCGACCTGTTCACCTTCTTCGCCTCCAACGCGCTCGGGATGAACCATCCCGCGCTCACCACGCGCGAGGCCCAGACCCAGCTGGCGCGTGCCGCGACCCACAAGCCCTCCAACTCCGACGTCTACACCCGCGAGCTGGGCCGTTTCGTGGGCATGTTCCAACGCGTGCTCGGCGATCCCGAGCTGCCGTACCTGTTCCTGATCGAGGGTGGGGCGCTGGCGGTCGAGAACGCGCTCAAGACCGCCTTCGACTGGAAGAGCCGGCACAACGAGGCCGAGGGCCGCAGCCCGGAGCTCGGCAGGCAGGCCCTGCACCTGACCGGGGCCTTCCACGGCCGCACCGGCTACACGATGAGCCTGACCAACACCGACCCCAACAAGACCGCGAGGTTCCCGCGCTTCGACTGGCCGCGCATCGAGACACCGGTGCTTCGCCATCCGCTGGAGCAGTACGCCGAGAGCAACCGCGCCGCCGAGGACCGCGCCCTCGAGCAGGCGGCCGCCGCCTTCGCGGCCAACCCGCACGACGTCGCCTGCACGATCCTCGAGCCGATCCAGGGCGAAGGCGGTGACCGCCACCTGTCCGCCCGCTTCCTCCAGGCCCTGCAGGAACTCACCCACGCCAACGATGCGCTGTTCGTCCTCGACGAGGTCCAGACCGGCGTCGGGATGACCGGGACCGCCTGGGCGTACCAGCAACTCGGCCTGCGACCCGACGTGGTGGCCTTCGGGAAGAAGACGCACGTGTGCGGGATCATGGCCGGCGGTCGCCTCGATGAGGTCGAAGGCCACGTGTTCGCCACCTCGTCCCGGCTCAACTCGACCTTCGGCGGGGGACTGGTCGACATGGTGCGCGCGACGATGATGCTCGAGGTCATGGAGTCCGAGCACCTGATCAGCCGCGCCGGCAGCCTCGGCGAGGTGCTGGTGCGTGGCCTGGAAGCCCTCGCCGAACGGCACCCGGCTCTCTCCGAGGCCCGGGGACGGGGCCTGTTCTGCGCCATCGACCTGCCCGATGCCACCACCCGTGACGAGGTCACCCGCCGGCTGTTCAGCGAGGAGCACGCGTTCGTCCTGGGGTGCGGGGTGCGCAGCATCCGCTTCCGGCCACCGCTGACGATCACGGTCGAGGAGCTGCACGATGGCCTGGAGCGGCTCGAACGCGTGATCGACCACATCACCGCGTGAGGGGCCGCCATCCGACCCCCGAGCCACCACCGATCCGATCCGCAGGAGCTGCCGATGCCCAGTGACGTCACCGTCCCGACCCTCTCCTCACTGCTCGACGGCCAGCCGGTGGACGCTGGCGAGGAGCCCGTCACGCTGGTGGACCCCGCCCACCTCGACGTCGAGGTGGCCCGGGTGCGGCTCGGTGACGCCGAGACCTTCGCCGCGGCCTGCGAGCGGGCGAGCGCGGCACAGCTCGCGTGGGCGGCCACGCCGGCACCGATCCGCGGTGTCGCGATCCACGGGCTCGCCAACGTGCTCACGGCCAACAAGCAAGCCCTGGCAGCGATCATCACGCGGGAGATCGGCAAGCCGTACGCCGAGGCGCTGGGGGAGGTGCAGGAGGCGATCGACACCTGCATCTTCTTCGCCTCCGAGGGCCGGCGCCTGTACGGGATGACCGTGCCCAGCGAGATGCCCGACAAGCAGCTGTTCACCTACCGCAAGCCCGTCGGCACGATGGCCGTGATCACCGCCGGGAACTTCCCCGTGGCCGTGCCGTCCTGGTACCTCGTGCCCGCCCTGCTCGCGGGTAACGCCGTGGTGTGGAAACCCGCCGAGTACGCCCCGTACACCGCGACCGCCTTCGTGCGCTGTCTCCAGGCCGCCGGGATCCCGCTCGGGGCGCTCCAGCTCGTGCTGGCCGACGGACCCGCGACCTTCACCGGACTGGAGCGCTCGCTGGCCGCCGGCACCGTCGACAAGGTCGGCTTCACCGGCTCCTCGACCGTGGGTCGTCGGATCGGGGCGCTGTGCGGCGAGCACCTGGTGTCACCGATCCTCGAACTCGGTGGCAAGAACCCCCTGGTCGTGATGCCCGACGCGCAGCTGGACCTGGCGGTGGAGGGTGCGCTGTTCTCCGGCTTCGGGACGGCCGGCCAGCGGTGCACCTCGCTGGGGATCACGGTGGTCCACGCCTCGATCCACGAGGAGTTCCTCGCGCGGTTCACCGCCGCCGTGGAAGGGGCGCGGATCGGCGATCCCTTCGAGGACGTCCTCTACGGCCCGATGATCAGCGAGCGGTTCGACGCGAACTTCGCGTCGTGGCTCGAGCACCTCCAGCCGCACCACCGTGTGTCGGGGTCCTCCGCGGTCGGTCGCATCTCCTCGTCATCGCCGCGCGAGGGGTTCGTGGGCGACCCCGATGCCGGGATCTTCCAGCACCCCGTCATCGTGGACGGCGTCACCCCGGATGACCTGCTCTACCAGGAGGAGACGTTCGGGCCGATCGCGCCGGTCGCGACCTTCGAGACCTTCGAGGAGGCCCTGGCGTTGGCCAATGGCCACGGCTACGGGCTGTCGGCGGCGATCTACACGACCCGCCCGGAGCAGGCGTTCGGGTTCCGGGAGGGTGTCACCGCGGGGATGGTGAGCGTGAACAACTCGACCTCCGGTGCCGAGGCGCACCTGCCCTTCGGCGGCAACGGACGATCGGGGACCGGCGCGCGGCAGTCGGGCGTCTGGGTGCTCGACCAGGTCACTACGTGGCAGTCGATGAACTGGGACCTCTCCGGGCGGCTGCAGAAGGCGCAGATGGACATCGACGAGCCCGAGACCGACCTCGGGTTCCGGCTCTGAGCAGACGGCGGCCCATCGCCCGGTCCGGTACCGCGCCCCGGCACCCGGTCCGGTACCGCGCTCCAACGCCCCGATCGGGTGCAGAACACCCCGGATACCGGTGCCAGGCGCACCCGATCCGCAGCCACCCACCCGTCGCCCGATCCGCAGCCACCCACCCGTCGCCCGATCCGCAGCCAGCCACCCGTCGCCCGATCCGCAGCCACCCAACCTCGGTACCCGGCAACGGCCGCAGCGCGGGTCGCAGACAACGGCGTGGTCACCGGCCGCAGCGTGTGCTGCGGGCAGTGCCTGTGGTCAGCGGCCGCAGCTCGGCCCGTGCTCATGCTCGTTGTCCGTGCGCACGTCCAATCGCCGCCACAAGGCCGCACCGGTGGTGCCGACCTGGACGCGCGCCGCCGCCCGGCTCATCGCGGGGGAGACCAGGACTGCGACACCGGCGACCTCGGAGCGGGAGTAGGTCGAGAGGTCCTTGCCCTTGAGGTAGACGTCAGCCACCACCTCGGAGGACTTCCCGCACCCGACCCCCCGGACGTGGTCGAGCGCGACGGTGCCGCCCTTGCGGCGCACCAGGTCGACCGCCTCCGAGGTCAGCTCGATCTCCACCTCGCCGGTCACTCCTTGCGGCCCTGGAGGAACCGCTCGATCTCGGCTGCCAACGCGTCCGCCGAGGGCACCTGCTCTTCGGACAACGCGCCGAGCCCGTCCGGGACGCCCTCACTGCCGGTGGCCAGCCGTTCGGCCTCGGCTTCCGCGTCGTAGAGCCGTTCGAGCTGGGCGACGTGTTCACGCACCTCGTCGGAACCGTGGGCTGCGACGTCGAGGCGTGCGCGGTTCTCCTCGATGTCGGTGTCCAACTCACCGAGATCGACCGGGGTTCCGAGGTAGATCGTCAACTGCTCCAGCAGCGCCCGCGCCGCCTCCGGGTACTCGCCCGCCACGTAGTGCGGGATGCGGACCCACAGCCCGAGCGTCTGCAGGCCGGCGTCGGCGAACTCGGCTTCCAGGGCGACCTGACAGGAGGCTGGCACGATGACCTGCTCATGCGGACGACCGATGCGTTCCAGCAGCTCGGCGTCGTTGGAGGTGGCGATCAACTGCACCGGTCGGGTGTGGGGGATGGGTCCGGGAACGCTGCCGAGGCCCACGTAGCGGGTCGCGCCCACCTCGCGGGCCAAGGCCGTCAGGTCACGTGCCAACGTGCGCCAGGCGAAGTCGGGCTCCGGCCCGCCGACCAGCAACAGGGGCGGCCCCGAGGGCGGCGTCAGCAACTCGACCACCACCTCGGGCCAGTCAGCCTGGTTGAGTACGCCCTGGTCGATCGCCAGGGTGGGTCGGCGGTCCCGATAGTCGTAGAGAGCATCGGAGGGGAACGCGCCCAGGCGGGTCGGAGCGAAGGCATCGCGCAGCGCGTCGGCCGCTGCCGTGCCACCCTCGCCGGCATCGGTCCAGCCGTCGAACGCGACGACCAGGACCGGGTCGGCATCGACGAGGTCCAGCGGTAGGTCGAGCTGTAGGAGATCCATGGCTCGCACGGTACCGGCGCACGGCTCGCGATCCGGTGCACCTTCGCCCGTTGGACGCAACCTCGCCGCTCGCGGTGCTGACCGCAGCTC
>JAWLDJ010000116.1:0-7032 GCA_041686695.1 Nitriliruptoraceae bacterium | reverse complement strand
AGGCGCGCTCCATCGCCGGCCTGTTCATCGTGCGCGAGCACCTGCTCGGCCGGGGCCGCTGACCGGTCCGACGCACCAGGCCGGTGCGCTGATCCCGCCGGGTGCACCGTCACGGGGCAGCCCCCCTGATCGGACACGGTCCGGCGGCGCCCCCTTTCCCTGATTACCGTCTCCACACCCGGCCCCGCCACCGCGTGCCGTCACGGCTGGGCCACGGCTGGCACGCTTCCTGCTGCCACCTCCTTCGAGCACAACCTGCCGTCGTCCGGCGGGCACCGTCCAGTCAGCACGCGGCCGTTCTGCGTGCCCTGTGGGCGCGGCCGGGACGGAACCACCGGGCGCACCACCGAACCACCCGCCAACCTCAGGAGAACGCTGCATGATTCAGTCCCCCTGGCTCAGGGCCCTCCGCCTTTCGGGAATCACCCTCGCCCTGACCCTGTCCGCGGGCGCGGCACAGGCGGAAGATCCGATCAAGGTCGGCATCCTCCATTCGCTGTCGGGCACCATGGCGATCTCGGAGACCACCCTGAAGGACACGATGCTGATGCTGGTCGAGGAGCAGAACCGCAACGGCGGACTGCTCGGGCGTCCCCTCGAGCCAGTGGTGGTCGACCCGGCCTCTGACTGGCCGCTGTTCGCCGAGCGCACCCGGCAGTTGCTGGAACAGGATGAGGTGGACGTGATCTTCGGCGTCTGGACCTCGGTGGCACGGAAGTCGGTCCTGCCCGTGATGGAGGAGCTGAACGGCATCCTGTTCTATCCGGTGCAGTACGAGGGCGAGGAGTCCTCGCGCAACATCTTCTACACCGGCGCGGCACCCAACCAGCAGGCCATTCCCGCGGTCGACTACCTGATGAACGACTACGGCATCGAGCGCTGGGTACTGGCCGGCACCGACTACGTCTATCCGCGCACGGCCAACCGCATCGTCGAGGCCTATCTGAAGGCCAATGGCGTGGCCGATGAAGACATCATGATCAACTACACGCCGTTCGGGCACTCCGACTGGCAGAGCATCGTGGCCGAGATCAAGCGCTTCGGAGAGCAGGGCAAGCCGACGGCCGTGGTCTCGACCATCAATGGCGACGCCAACGTCCCCTTCTATCGCGAGCTCGCCAACCAGGACGTGTCGGCCACGGACATCCCGGTGATCGCCTTCTCGGTGGGCGAGGAGGAACTCTCCGGCATGGACACCCGGCCGCTGGTGGGCCACCTCGCGGCCTGGAACTACTTCATGAGCGTGGACACACCGGAGAACGAGGCCTTCATCGCGGACTGGCACGAGTTCATCGGCGACGACAGCCGGGTCACCAATGATCCGATGGAGGCCCACTACATCGGCTTCCACATGTGGACACAGGCGGTCGAGAATGCCGGCACCACGGATGTGGACACGGTGATCGATGCCCTGAAGGGCGTGCAGGTCCCGAACCTCACCGGCGGCACCGCCGAGATGCTCGTGAACCACCACATCACCAAGCCCGTGCTGATCGGCGAGATCCAGGAGGACGGCCAGTTCCTCGTGGTCTGGCAAACGGACGACCTAGTCCCCGGTGATGCCTGGTCGTCGCACCTCGAGGGGAGCCGCGACATCATCGCGGACTGGACCCCGCCGATCTCCTGCGGCAACTACAACACCGTGACCGAGGAGTGCGGGGGCCAGAACTACTGAGCCACCCTGGGGGCGGCGGGCACGCCGCCGCCCCGTTTCCGACAATCGCACCCTCCACCACCCCGGAGATCGCGGTGATTCGCAGCGACACGTCACCCCTGCGCCAATGGCTCCGGCGAACCCTGAGCCTGCTGACTGGCGTCCTCCTCCTGCTCGCCCTGCCGACAGTCGCCGCGGATGCACCGGGCGAATCACCA
Source organism: Nitriliruptoraceae bacterium (assembly GCA_041686695.1). GTDB lineage: Bacteria > Actinomycetota > Nitriliruptoria > Nitriliruptorales > Nitriliruptoraceae > T1Sed10-7. Next base: position 5,160 of record JAWLDJ010000116.1, on the reverse strand, counting down.
GACCAGGCACCTGGCGCACCGTACGCGGATACCACCGACGGCCCCTCCGTGGACACCCTGATCAGGGAGCTGCCGGCCGGCAACTTCAACGACCGACGCCGCGTTGCCGCGGCCCTGGCCGCGGCCGGGGATCCCAGGGTCGCGGACATCCTGGCTGCGCTGGCCGACGGCCGGCTGCTCGCCACCGGGGACGGCCCGCCCCGGATCCTGATCCGCGACGCCGACGATCGCGAGGCCGGAACCGACGCCATCAGCGGCGAGGCCGTCGCCGCGGACGTCTTGGCCGAGGCCCGACGTATCCCCGTGCACAACCCGCTGCGCAACGCCCTACGCAGTCTCGTGGCCGTAGCCGGCGTGGCCGACGCGCGTCCGGAGCGCCGCATCCGGTCCCTGTCGCGGCTCATCCGCGACGGGGGCAATCCCGACCTCGTGCCCTTTCTCGAGGAACGGCTCGATACCGAGGACGATCAACGGGCCTCCGATCTGCTGAAGACCCTGCTGGCCCTCGCCCACCTCGACACCGGTGATGAGGCGGCGCGAATCGAGGCAGTGGCCACGCTGCGCGGCTCGCTGCTGCCCGAGGCCCGGCGTGCACTGGCGGCCACTGCCGCGGAAGACCCGGACGAACGCGTTCGCGAGGCCGCGATGGAGGCAGTCGAGCACGCGGAGTCCCGGATCCGCTTCTTCCGCTTCAGCGAGAACCTCTTCTTCGGTCTGAGCGCCGGGTCGGTATTGCTGCTTGCGGCGATCGGCCTGGCGATCACCTTCGGCGTGATGGGCGTGATCAACATGGCCCACGGCGAGCTGATCATGATCGGGGCCTACACCACCTGGTTCATCCAGACGCTGATACCCGGTACGCTCAGCACCGGCATTCTGCTGGCGATACCGGCGGCCTTTGTCGTGGCCGGACTGGTTGGCATCGCGATGGAGCGTGGCGTGATCCAGTTCCTGTACGGACGGCCGCTGGAGACGCTGCTGGCCACCTTCGGCATCAGCCTGATCCTGCAGCAGGCGGTGCGCACCCTGTTCTCGCCGCTGAACCGGCCGGTCGCCTCTCCCGAATGGCTGAGCGGGTCGCTGAACATCAACCCGGTGCTGTCCCTGACCTGGAGCCGCATCTACATCTTCGTCTTCGCGATCATGGTCTTCGTCGCGCTGATCCTGGTGATGAAGAAGACCAGCCTGGGGCTGAAGGTACGCGCCGTCGCACAGAACCGGCCGATGGCCCGGGCCCTCGGCGTACGCACCGGCTGGGTGGATGCCCTGACCTTCGGGCTTGGGGCGGGACTGGCGGGCGTTGCCGGCGTGGCGCTCTCGCAGCTGACCAACGTCGGTCCGAACATGGGACAGGCCTATATCATCGACTCCTTCATGGTGGTCGTCTTCGGCGGCGTCGGGAACCTCTGGGGCACCTTCGTCGGAGCGATGGGCCTCGGGGTCATGACCAAGTTCATCGAGCCTCACGTCGGGGCGGTGCTGGCCAAGATCATCGTGCTGATCTTCATCATCCTGTTCATCCAGAAACGGCCCCGCGGACTCTTCCCGAAGAAGGGCCGGGCCGCGGAGAACTGACGCCATGCTGACGCGACGCCTGCTGACCAGCGACTGGGGCGGCACCTTCGTGCTCGGTCTGCTCGTGGCGATGCTGATCGCCGTGCCCATCGCCAACCTGATGGTGCCACCGGATTCGCCCTACTACCTGTCGAGCTACTGGGTAGCCCTGCTCGGGAAGTTCCTGACCTTCGCACTGCTGGCACTGGCGATCGACCTGATCTGGGGCTACGCCGGGATCCTCTCCCTCGGGCACGGGGCCTTCTTCGGTCTGGGTGGCTACGCGATGGGCATGTACCTCACCCGCCAGATCGGCGAGCAGGGCGTGTACGGCCATCCGGTGCTGCCGGACTTCATGGTCTTCCTGAGCTACGAGGAGCTGCCCTGGTTCTGGCTCGGCTTCGACATGTTCTGGTTCGCGCTGCTGATGGCGATGCTGGTGCCGGGGCTGCTGGCGCTGGTCTTCGGCTGGCTGGCCTTCCGCTCCCGCGTGAGCGGCGTGTACTTCGCGATCATCACCCAGGCCCTGGTCTTCGCGTTGATGCTCGCCTTCTTCCGCAACGAGATGGGCTTTGGCGGCAATAATGGCCTGACCGACTTCAAGGAGATCCTCGGCTTCTCGGTCCAGGCGCGCGAGACCCGCGTCGCACTGTTCCTGGCCTCGGGCATCGCGGTGATCCTCGGGTACCTCGCCTGCCGCTACATCGTCACCTCGCGCTTCGGCCGCGTGCTGATCGCGGTCCGCGACGCCGAGGACCGCACCCGGTTTTCGGGCTACAGAGTGGACCACTACAAGCTGTGGGTCTTCGTATTCTCCGCGGTGCTGGCCGGCATCGCGGGCGCGCTGTACGTGCCCCAGGTGGGCATCATCAATCCGGGCGAGTTCTCGCCGATCCGTTCCATCGAGGCCGTGCTCTGGGTTGCGGTGGGTGGGCGTGGCAGCCTGTTCGGGGCGATCGTCGGCGCCTTCGCGGTGAACGGCGCGAAGACCTGGTTCACCGTCGCCTACCCGATGTTCTGGCTGTTCGCGCTCGGGGCGCTGTTCGTGCTGGTGACGCTGTTCCTGCCCCGCGGTCTCGTAGGACTGTTCCGCCGTCGCCGGGAGGGTGAATCGTGAGTCTCGCGCCCTATCGCCAGCCGATCCGGCGGGACCGTGTGTTCCGGCTGCTGCAGTCCGAACCGGACTTCAGCGGCACCAGCCATGGCGTGATCCTCTACATCGACGACGTCAGCGTCAGCTTCGACGGATTCAAGGCCCTCGACCACCTGAGCCTTGCAGTCGACGAAGGCGAGCTGCGCTGCATCATCGGCCCCAACGGTGCGGGAAAGACCACGATGATGGACGTGATCACCGGCAAGACCCGGCCGGACTCGGGACGGGTCTACTTCGGCCGCGACATCGATCTGCTGGACCTCGACGAGTACCAGATCGCCCGCGGCGGGATCGGCCGCAAGTTTCAGAAACCGACCGTCTTCGAGGCCCTGACCGTCCTGGAGAACATCGAGCTGTCCCTCGCCTCCAGCAAGGGCACGTGGAAGACCCTCTTTGCAAAGGTGGACCCGGCCCAGGCCCGCCGCATCGACGAAGTGCTGGTCACCATCGGCATGCAGGATCAGCGCCGCACGGCCGCCGGCGCCCTCTCCCACGGACAGAAGCAGTGGCTCGAGATCGGCATGCTGCTGATGCAAAACCCGCGCGTGCTGCTGGTGGACGAGCCCGTCGCCGGAATGACCGGGAACGAGACCGAGCGCACCGCCGAGCTTTTGACCTCGCTGGCCGGGGACCACACGGTGATCGTGGTGGAACACGACATGGCCTTCGTGCGGTCGATCGCCCGGCGCGTCACGGTGCTGCACCAGGGCAGCGTCCTCGCCGAAGGCAGCATGAACCAGATACAGGCCGACCCGGGCGTGGTCGAGGTCTACCTCGGAGAGGAGGAATGATCCAGGTCAGCGGACTGAACCAGTACTATCGCCAGAGCCACATCCTGAGGGACCTGGAGCTGCGGGCCGAGCCCGGCCGCTGCACCTGCGTAATGGGCCGCAACGGCGTCGGCAAGACCACGCTGCTGAAGTGCATCATGGGCCTGCTGCCGGTGCGCAGCGGCCGAATCCTGCTCGGGGATCGCGACATCACCCGCCTGTCGCCGGACGCCCGCGCCCGAGGCGGCATCGGTTACGTGCCACAGGGCCGCGAGATCTTTCCGGAGCTCACCGTCGAGGAGAACCTGCGGGTACCGCTCTCCTCGCGCGCGGACCGTGCGCGACAGATCCCGGGCTCGGTCTACCAGCTGTTCCCGGTGCTGAAGGAGATGCGCCGGCGCCGCGGTGGCGACCTGTCCGGCGGCCAGCAGCAGCAGCTCGCGGTCGCCCGCGCGCTGGTCCTGGACCCCCGGGTGCTGATCCTCGACGAGCCCGGCGAGGGTATCCAGCCCAACATCGTGCGCCAGATCGGCGACGTGATCCGTCAGCTGAATACCGAGATGGGGCTGTCAGTGCTACTGGTGGAACAGAAACTCCCCTTCGCCCGCCGCGTCGCCGACGACTTCCACATCATGGAAAGGGGCTCCGTCGTCGCCCACGGCCCCATCGACGCCCTCACCGACGAACTGGTCAACGAACACCTGAGCGTGTGACGCCCGTTGGCCGGCCTGGAGCAGGCCACCCGAGGATGACCCCCTGCCCCCGCTTGCGTGGGCGGGGGCGTACTGACCCGCGTTGGTATTACTACCCCTTTCTTCAGGCGCCAGGGCTTCCTAGGGTTTGAGGAAGCAGCCGGTTCGTTTCCGTGCGCGCGAACGAGGCTAGTGGGCCATGCGGGAAGTTCGGTAACTAAGGAACACAGCCCGATCCGTCAGATCAAGGCGGGCAACTGCAGGGATAGCCACCCCTATTTCAAACTTGCCCAACACGGCGCCGGCGCATCTGGCGCAGCAGTCTGCAGGGTTGCAATACCCTTCACGGAGAAAAGGAGTCACCATGACTCGCGTTCATCGCGCGGATGCCCAGGGCCTCCGCGAACACGCCACACAACTGAGTCACGGGCCTTCGTCGCTGGACGCGGTCTTCGAGACGATCGGCGATGCGTCGCTGGTGCTTCTGGGAGAGGCATCGCACGGCTCGCATGAGTTTTATGATATCCGCGCGCACATCACCCGGCGGCTGATTGAAGAGAAGGGGTTTGACGCCGTCGCCGTCGAGGCCGACTGGCCGGACGCCTATCGTGTCAATCGGTACGTGCGCGGCCAGGGAGAAGACGATTCCGCGATCGAGGCCCTGGCCAGCTTCCAGCGCTTCCCCCAGTGGATGTGGCGGAACACCGTCGTCGTGGACTTCGTGGAGTGGCTGGCGGCCTTCAACAAACCGCGCGGCGCGGCCGACCGCGCGGGTTTCTATGGCCTGGATCTGTACAGCCTCTACCGCTCGGCGGACGCGGTCATCCACTATCTCGACGAGGTCGACCCCGAGGCCGGCCGTCGTGCCCGAGCACGATACGGCTGCTTTGACCATTCGCTGGGAAACCCGCAGGACTATGGCTACCAGGCAGGACTCGGCCTGCGCGAGGACTGCAGTGAACAGGCCGTCCGGCAGTTGATGGAACTCGAG
>JAWLDJ010000115.1:0-7078 GCA_041686695.1 Nitriliruptoraceae bacterium | reverse complement strand
GTCATGCGGATCCTCGCATCCTCGCGGCGAGGGCCGCCCTCGAAGGACCAGCCTCGCAGGCTGATCGTGGATAACGCCTGCGCGTTGCCGTCACGCGCTTTCCGCGCCTTGGCTGGGATGCCAGCGACGATCGCGGTGGTCGTTGGGTCTGCCCCTGTTGGGACCGCACCGGCACCGTCTATCGCGCCGTCGCCGACCGTCACGCCGGGGCAATGTCACGCTGGCACCGAGCCCCTTTCTGCCGATCACGATCGGCGCAGGGGCCATGACGGCGCGCTGATGACGATCGATGACGTGCTCGAGCGCATCCTCGGCAACAGTGTCCTCATCAACACCGGCTGCCGCTTGCAAGACACCGTCGGGACCACCATCGGAGACGGCACGCTCATCGGTACGTCAGCACACTGACGACGCTCGACCGTCCGGCCTGTCGGCGAGGACGGTGGTGCGCCACCGGGACCGACGATCGCATCCCATCCACGCAAGGGTCGCGTCGCGCCACGCAACGCGTACGTGTGGGCACGCAAATCAGGGTGTCGGAAGCGATGGCCCCGGGGTTGGTCCCTAGGTTCGGCCGTGATGCACGGGGAGGGACACGGTCATCGCTACGGATGTCGAGGATGGTGTTGGCGACCGCGGCTGGCACGCGGAGTTCGAGCGGGTGTGCCGCCAACAGCTGACCGGGCTATTGGCGGACCGGTACGACATCCACGACCCCGCCGCCGTGCAGGCCCTCCTCGGGTCGGTGGTGTGGCAGCGCCTCGCGAGCGGCGACGTGCTGCCGGCCGCCGATCGGGTATCGCCGCGGATCTGGCTGGTGGTGCTCGGAGGGCTGCGTGTCCGGCGGGCAGGCTCACCCCGGCAACCGTCGGCGGTCGACGACGTGCTGGCAGGGGGACTGGTCGGCGACGACCCGGCGAGCACGGTGGTCGCGACACGCGACACCCTGCTCGCCGGGTTGCCGGTCACGCAGCTCCATCGGCTGGCGGTCTCGGTGCCGGAACTGCTCGTTGCCGGACCGCCGACGATCCGCGGGTCGGCCGGCAGGCCCGACCAGCGGGCCACCGTGCTCGCGGTGGTGGTCGCGCCCGAGCTGGACCTCCGCTACGTGGTGAGTCGGTTGGCGACGGGTCTCGAGACCCTCGGCGCCGTCCAGGCGCTGTGGCCGGCGCGGGTCGACGCGCTGTTGTCGAGCCCGGGGATCTCGCAGAGCGAGCGGGGCGAAGTCGGAGACCTCGAGGTAGCACGGCTCCTCGGTGACATCGAGCGGTCGGTGGCGTCGGTGGTGCTGGAGGTGGGCGGAACGCCGGATGCCTGGGCCAGGCGGGCACTTGCAGCGGCGGATCGCGTGGTGGTCGTCGCGCCGGCGGATGGGGATGTCGGGTCTGATCGGGTGGTGCGACGCGTCGTCGACTTCGCCCCGCTGAGCATCCCTCGCCATCTGGTCCTGCTCTGGCGAGGTGGTGACGTACCGGCCGAGACGACGGTGCGGCTGGATGCGACCGGCTGTCAGTACGCCCACCATGCGGAGCACGAGGCGTTCCGCGATGTCGTCAGGATCGCTCGGGTGCTGTCCGGGCGGGCACGGGGACTGGTGTTGAGCGGGGGAGGGGCGCGTGGGTTCGCGCACCTGGGTGTCCACCGCGCCCTGGACGAGCTCGGGATCGAGGTGGACGTGTACGTCGGGTCCTCGGTCGGCAGCCCGCTGGCGGCGGGGATGGCCGACGGGATCGCCCCGGATCAGCTCGAGCCGCTGATCCAGCGCCTGTTCGCGAGGGTCCTCGACTACACCGTGCCGGTGGTGGCGTTGACGTCGGGGCGACGCATCGCTGCCGCGACGGTGCAGGTCTTCGGTGAGCGGCACATCGAGGACCTGCGCCGTGGCTTCGCGTGCGTGTCGACCGATCTCACGACGGCTCGGCCGCACGTGCACCACCGCGGCCCGATCACGCACGCCATCCGGGCCTCGTGTGCGATCCCCGGGATCATGCCGCCGGTGCCCCACGAGGGCCACCTCCTCGTTGACGGTGGGGTGACCAACAACCTGCCGGTCGACGTGCTCCGGGAGCTGTCCCCGGCCGGCGAGGTCATCGCCGTCGACGTGGTCCCGTCGTCGGGCCCGCGGGCCCGCGAGGACTACGGACTCTGGGTCGACGGGCTCCGGGCGCTGCGTCGCCGGGTGCGACAAGGACGCACGCACCCGGAGCTGGCGACGACCATCATGCGTGCGCTGACCGTCGCGTCCGATCAGCGACGCGACGGGGCCGCGAGGTCAGCGGCCGATTGCCATCTTCAGCTGGACCTGCGTGGCGTGTCGATGCTCGATTTCGGTGCGGTCAGCACGGTCGCGCGGCGGGGCTACGACCAGGCCATGCCGGTCCTCGAGCGCTGGCTCGCGTCCCGGAGCACGGGACACGGTGGAGGGGAGGACGCTCATGGCGCTCATGACGCTGCGTGACATGGTCTACCGCGCGAGGCGCTATCTGGTGGTCGGCGTGGCGATGTCGATCGTGTTCACCCTGCTGTACCTGATGGACGGGCTGGTGGAACAGTTCAACCAGGAGCCCTACCTCACCGTCGCCGCGATCGGGGCCGAGACCTGGGTGCTCCCCGCCGGCAGCTCGGGCCCCTTCACTTCGTCCGCGACGTTGTCCGACGAACAGGTCGAGGCCGTGTCCTCCGGCCCGGCGCTGACGCCACTGGTCGTGGCGCGGGCCACGCTCAGCGACGACGGACGGTCCCAGGAGGCACTCGTCGTCGGCCATCCCGTCGGTGGGCTCGGGACCCCACCGGTGGTGGCAGGCGGATCGGTTCGCGGTGCCGGGGAGCTTGTCGTCGACCGCAGCAGCGGCGTGGCGGTGGGCGACCAGGTCCGGGTCGGCGATCGACCGTTCACCGTCGCCGGATCGTCGGCGGACACGACGCTCCTGGCCGGGCTCCCGGTCGTCTTCATGCCCATCGCTGATGCTCGCGGGGCGTTGTTCGGTGGGGCGCAGGTCGTGAGCGCACTCGTCTCGGTCGACCCCCGGCTGCAGGTGCCCGACGGGTTGGCCGTGGCCAGTGCGGACGAGGTCGCAGCCGACGCGCTCGGACCGCTCGAGAGCGCCGTGGCCTCGATCGATCTCATCCGTGGCCTGCTGTGGTTCATGGCCGCCACCATCGTCGGCGGCGTCCTGTACCTCACGGTGCTCGAGCGCCAGCGGGACTTCGCCGTCCTCAAGGCGTTGGGAGGCACCAACCGACAGCTGCTCAGCAGCCTCGCCCTGCAGGCCCTCACGATCACGACGGCCGCGGTCGCCGTCGCCACGCTGCTGCAGTCGCTGATCGCCCCGTGGTTCCCGCTGACCGTCCGCGTGCCGCCGAGCGCGTACTGGCAGGTCCCGCTGGTCGCGATGGGGGTGGCGCTCGTCGCGACGCGCGCTGGCAGCGCCCGCGTCCGCTCGACAGACCCCGTGCTCGCCTTCGGAGGTCCGACATGACCTCGTCCGAGACGACCTCGTCCGGCGTGACCGGGCCGAGTGCGCCCGCGCCGAGCGCGCCTGCGCCTGGTCTGACCGTCACCGACCTCGTCGTGGAGTACCACAGTGGCGAGCGGACGGTCCGGCCGCTCGACGGTCTGAGCTTCGAGGTCGACAGCGGCGAGATCGTGCTGCTCCTCGGGCCGTCAGGGTCGGGCAAGACCACGCTCCTGTCCGTGCTCGGCGGCCTGCTCACGCCCACCGCAGGCACGATCATGCTCGCAACGACCGAGGTGACCGCGCTGGACCGTCGGGCGCTCGACCGGTACCGACAGCACACGGTCGGGTTCGTCTTCCAGAGCTTCAACCTGCTGCCGTCGTTGACCGCCCGCGAGAACATCGCCGCGCCGCTGTTGCTGGCCGGCTGGCGACGCGGCGAGGCGATGGGGCGCGCCGGTGAGCTGGCCGCTCGTGTGGGCCTCGACGGGCACGCCGGCCGACGTCCTGCGGCCCTGTCCGGCGGAGAGCAGCAACGCGTGGCGATCGCGCGGGGGCTCGCTCACGACCCCGCGCTCCTGCTGGCCGACGAACCGACGGCCAACCTCGACCAGGTGCAGACCGACCGGATCATCGATCTGCTGGCCACGCTGCGGACCGACGGCCGCGTGGTCGTGGTCTCCAGTCACGATCCCCGCCTGCTCCCGATCGCCGACGAGGTCGTCCGGATGCATGGCACCGGTCCGGAGCACGCGGTGACCGCGCAGCAGGTGCGCTACGAGCAGGGTGAGACGATCTTCTCCCGCGGTGACTGGGGTGAGCACGTCTACGTGATCGAGCAGGGCGAGGTCGAGCTGATCGCGCCGACCCGCGCGGGCGTCGAGCTCCAGGTCACGACGCTGGCACCGGGCCAGCACTTCGGTGAGCTCGGGCCGATCCTCGGCCAGCCACGATGGGCGACCGCTCGTGCCAAGACGTCCGTCACACTGGCGGCACACAGTGTCGGGGAGTTCAAACGGCTGCGGTCCTGGCACTGACCGGCACGCTCAGGTCGTGCCGGCGGCCCCTGACCCAGCCGCGCCCAGCAGCATCGTGAGCTCGTCCCGCCCCGACACGCCGAGACGGCGGTAGATGCGCCGCAGGTGGCTCTCCACCGTGCGGTGGGAGATGTACAGCCGGTCGGCGACCTCCCGGTTGGAGGCGCCGTCGAGAACGGCGTCGACGACCTGCCGTTCCCGTGACGAGAGGATCGGCTCCACCTCGTCGCGTACCAGCGACCGCTGGCCGGGTGCGCGCCGTAGTGCCGCGTCGCTGCGGTACACGGATGCGAACGCCGACCCGACCCGGCCGGTCTCGGCATGGCGTCGGGCGGCCTGCGTGGCCGCGTCCGCCGCGATCCCGATCGCCCCGAACGCCTCGGCGTCTGCGGCGACCTCGTCGAGCACATCGGCGTCACCGGCGGCCAGGGCTCCCGCTTCCCGCGCCATGAGGTCGACCAGGCCACCACCCATCATGTCGGCGAGTTCCTCCAGCCGCTCCGCCACCTGTGCGGCTCGCCCGTAGTGCGCCATCTGGCGCAGGAGCATCACCTCGTGGATCCGTGCCGACCGCCGCCGGGCATGGTCCAGGCCGCGGTCGAACGTGGCCCACGGGTCGCGTCCGGCGGCGTGCTCGAAGATGCCCTCGACCAGCCGGACCACCGGCTCCGACACCCACCGCCCATCGGCAGGGAGCGCTGCGGCGCGGTCGAGCCAGCCCCGGGCCTCGCCGAGGTCTCGCCGGGTGAACACCAGCGCGCGGGCCAGCTCGGCGAGGGTCAGGGGGATGTGGCGTCGATAGCGGGCGTACCGACTCAGCTCCACCACCTCCATGAGATGCCGGACCGCCTGGGCATGGCAGGTCAGGTCGTTGAGGGCCATGCCGGCGTGGACGTGGCCTATGACCTCCATGTCGGGGTCGGCGGCCGCCGCCACCTCGCTGACGAACGCGTCGAGCTCCCCGGAGACTGCCGACAGCCCCTCGGTCCATCCAGCCACGACCAGTTCAACGCCGCGGAGCCACGGCTGGTTCACCGGATCGGCCCCGTCGGCACCATCGTCGAACTCGGTGGCGATCTCGCGGATGCGGTGGAAGGCCCCTGAGTGTGAGGCACAGGCGGCGACATCGACCAGCGCGATGTCGCGTAGCCGGGGACTGATTCGACGGTCCGTCAGCCACCGGTCGTGGTCCGCGATCGATGCGTCGAGGTTGTCCGAGAAGATCCCGATCCGCAGGAGGACGGCATGCCAGGCGTCCGTGCCGAGGTCGCCGATCCGTGCCTGCGCCTCGACCGCGACCTGCTGGGTCGTGGAGAGGTCGTCGCGATACCAGAAGTTGACCGCCACCCACCGCTCGAGATGTCCGACGATCGCCTCCCCGTCCCCCTCTTCGGTCAAGAGCTCGAACTGTTCTTCTGCCTCCTCCCACCGGCCCTGCATGGCCAGTGACTCGACCAGCCGCATGCGCGTCGACGGCCCCGGGAGGATCTGACAGGCCAGCCGGGCGAAGCGTTCGGCGACCTGTGGGAGCCGGGAGGCGAGCGCGGCATCGAGCGCCTCGACGAGGAGCTCCGGGTCGGCGGGATGGCCGGCATCGAGCCGTAGCTGCGCGATCATGACCGGGTCGCGGTCGTCCGGGTGGCCTTCGAGCGCCGCAGCGAGGCGCAGGCGGGCCGACGCGACCCGGTCGGCACGCATCGTCGCGAGCAGGGTCTCGGCGATGATGGGGTGGTCCATCTCGACCTTCGTCGCGTCGACGGCCAGCAGTCGGCGCCTCGCGAGCTCGACCAGCACATCGAGGTCGACGATCCCGCGCAGAGCTCCGAAGGGCACCGTCCCTCCGACCGCCACCAGCTCCATCACCTGCCGCTCATCGGGCGACAGCCCACGCAAGCGAGTGGCCACGAGCGCATGGAGGCGAGCCGTCCACACCGGGGCGTCGGAGTCGTGCCGCCACCGCCCGTCGTGCCGCTGGAGCGCCCCCGTCTGCTGCCCTGCCACCAGCAGCTCCCGCAGGTACAGGGGATGGCCCCGCGTCCGCGTGTGGATCCACGCCAGCGTGTCGTCCTCGGTCGGGCCGAGCAACAGCTCCACCAGCCGGTAGCTCGACGCACGGTCGAGCTCGGAGAGCTCCAGCACCGCCGCGTGGCCGTCGCGCCGGATGGCATCGACCGATGCCGGTACCACCTCGCCGCCACGCACCGCGACGACGGCACCGACGGCCGGAGCGGACGCCATCTGGCGCACGACCGCGGCCGTGGCGGCGTCGAGCAGGTGCGCGTCGTCGACCAGTACGACGGTGCGGTTGCCCCGTGACCGTCGGTACAGCTCGGCCATGATCGCTCTCCCGGCGTCCTCCACGCCCGGTGGACACAGCTTGAGCAACGGTGCCAGCGGGATGACCGCGGTCGCCTCGCTGCCACTGCACGAGATCACGTCCGCCCCGGCGGACGCGAGCTGCCGTGCGACCTGGGCCAGGACCAACGACTTCCCGATGCCGGCCGCTCCCTGCAGGTAGCACGCGCCCTGCTGCCGCACGACGTCGACGATCCGTTGGACCTCGACGTCACGACCGACCGGGCGATC
>JAWLDJ010000114.1:0-7093 GCA_041686695.1 Nitriliruptoraceae bacterium | reverse complement strand
CGGGTCCTGCGGGCGAACGTGCACCTGGTGCCCGACCCGTCGATCCCGACCGCGGAGACCGGGACCCGGCACCGTTCGGCCGAGCGGACAGCGCGCCAGACCGGCCAGCCGGTCGTCGCGGTGTCGGAGTCGATGGGCATGGTCAACCTGTACTTCGGTGAGACCAAGCACGTGCTGGAGGGGGTGTCGGCGCTGCTGGTGCGCGCCAACCAGGCGCTGTCGACCCTGGAGCGTTACCGCTCACGGCTCGACGAGGTGATGGCGCAGCTGTCGGCTCGCGAGGCCGAGGACACCGTCACGGTCCGTGACGCCGTGCTGACGCTCCAGCGGGCCGAGATGCTGCGGCGCATCGCCGGCGAGGTCGAATCGCACGTGATCGAGCTCGGGAGCGAGGGGCGCCTGATCCAGCTGCAGCTGGATGAACTGGTGGGCTCGGTCGGCAACGTCCGAGAGCTGCTGGTGCGCGACTACCTGAGGGACCGCCGCCGCAAGCTCAAGCGTGTCCTCGAGGAGCTGGAGGGCCTCGGGACCGACGAGCTGCTCAACCCCGAACTGGTCGCGCAGCTGCTGACCTACGGTGACGAGGAACTGGAGCTGCAGGTGACGCCGCGGGGCTACCGCATGCTGTCGCGCGTGCCCCGCTTGCCGGCCACGGTGGTCGAGCGGCTCGTGGAGCGCTTCCACACCCTGCCGCGGGTCATGGAGGCGACGATCTCCGACCTGGACCGGGTCGAGGGCGTCGGTGGACATCGCGCACGGATGATCCAGGACAGCCTCAGACGGCTGTCGGAGCCGGCCGCGCGCGAACGGTTCAACTGACGCCGGCCGGGGCTGCGGTCGGGCCCGGGGACGCTCGCTCGGACCGGCCTGGACAGCGGTGGAGGGCCCCCTGGCCCCTCGACCAGGCCCTCTGGAGGTGCTATCCTCAGCACGTCCGGACGGCAGTGTCCGCAGTGCGACCTCCCCGTCCGGTGAGCTCCCGGTGCCCCTTCGCGCACGAGGTGGCGACACGCTCGGGACGCTCTGCAGGACCCAGCTTCAGCGAGTCGAGCGAAAGGCGCCGCGGAGACGGCCGACGAGCGGTGCGAGGGCCGGTCCTGCGATATCCCTGCTGGGGGTCTTGCCGAGGGTTCGGCGCCGGCCACCTGGCGGTTCGGTCGACGGGCGCTGCCATCCCGGATCCCCGGTCCATGCCTGGACCACGTCAGGAGTCAGCCTCTATGGCCTACAGCGTCGGCGACACCGTCATCTACCCCCACCACGGCGCGGCGGTCGTGGAACGCAAGGAGGAGCGGGAACTCAAGGGGGAGGCGAGGGAGTACCTGGTGCTCCGTCTGACCTACGGGGACCTGACGCTGATGGTGCCGGCTGATTCCTGCGAGGAGGTCGGGATCCGGAACGTGGTGAGCAAGAAGGAGGTCGAGCAGGTCCTCGACGTCCTGCGTGAGCCCGAAGGCAAGGCGGCGGGCAACTGGTCCCGCCGGTTCAAGGCCAACTACGAGAAGCTGCGCTCCGGTGACATCTACCAGGTCGCCGAGGTGGTCCGGAACCTCGCCACACGCGAGAAGGACAAGGGGCTGTCCGCGGGCGAGAAGCGCATGCTGACCAAGGCCAAGCAGATCCTGCTGTCCGAGCTCGCGGTCGCGATCAAGAAGGACGAGGAACAGGCCGAGGCGCTGGTCGAGGAGACGCTCCTCGCCGCCCACGGCTGACCGACGGCTGACGGCCCACCCCGTAGCATCCTCGGGAGCTGAAGCTCGGAGGGCGCAGGTGGTGGAGCGCAACGTGCCGCGTGAGCACGTCGTGGCGGAGCTCGTCCGTCTGGGTGTGGTCCTGTCGGCGACCGCAGCCGGCTACGCCCTGGGTGAGCCTGCCCACGAACTGGGCGGCTTCGAGGACCCCCAGACCACCCGGCTGGTCACCTCGATGCTGGGCGCGCTGGTCGGGTACCTGCTCGGTGGGGTGTTCGGACGACAGCTGGTGCGTGGTGTCCAGGGCGCGACCACCCGTCTGCGATCGGTACCGGCGGCCCAGTTGGTCGCCGGATCGATAGGTGGGACCTTCGGGGCCCTGCTCGGACTGGCGATATCGGTCCCTGTCCTGCTGCTGCCGGGCCAGCGCTACACCGTGCCCGTCCTGCTGCTCCTGCTCGTGGTCCTGATCTACGGGGGCGTGCTGCTGGGAGCCAACCGCGCGGCTGAGCTCGGCCGCTACATCGGGATCCGAGGCCGCCTGGAGGTGCGCACCCCCTCCCGCGGTGCCGGGGTCAAGGTCGTCGACAGCTCCGCGCTCATCGATGGCCGCATCGCCGACGTCGCTCGGACCGGCTACCTCGAAGGGACCCTGGTGATCCCCCGGTTCGTGGTCACCGAGGTGGAACGCATCGCTGCCGACGAGCGTGCGTACCGCAGCGCGCTCGGCGAGCGCGGGCTCAGGACCGTCCAGGTGCTGCAGGACGAGGGTCTGGTCGCCGTGGAGATCAGCGAGATCGAGGTGGCCGGGGTCGCGGCGGTGGACGACCAGCTGGCGGCGCTGTGCAAGGACCGGCAGGGCGCGCTGATCACGACCGATGCCGCCCTGGCCCGCACCGCAGAGTCCCGTGGCATCCGCGTGCTCAACCCCCATGCTCTGGCTGACGCCGTGCGGGCGCCCGTGCTGCCCGGCGACCGGCTGACGGTGACGATCGTGCGGGAGGGGCGTGAGCGTGGGCAGGGGGTCGCCTATCTCGAGGACGGCACCATGGTCGTGATCGAGGAGGGCAGCGACCGGATCGGGGACAGCAGCACGGTGGACGTCACCTCGATCGTGCAGACCCGCACCGGGAGGCTGCTGTTCGGCTCGATCGCATCGGACGCCTCATGACACGGTCCAGGCGCAGCGAGGCCCGCGGCGCTCCGGTCGGTGAGCGGGACGGCAGGCTGGGCGCACACCTCGGCGTCGTGGTCGTGGCCGCTGGCAGTGGCGAACGCCTGGGCTCCGGCAACCCCAAGGCACTGGTGCCGCTGGCCGGTCGTTCGTTGCTCGCCCACGCCCTGGCGGGGTTGGCCAGCGCCGGCCTCCCGCCGGCGGTCGTGGTGCACACCCCCGGCGCGGCCGAGACCTTCGCGCTGGCGGCCGGCGACCTGCCGATCGCGGCCCTGGTGCCGGGCGGAGCGACCCGGACGGCCAGCGTGGCGGCGGGGGTGGCAGCGCTGCCACCCTCCGCCGAGGTGGTCGTGATCCACGACGCCGCGCGACCGCTCACGCCGCCGGAGGTGATCGGCGCCGCGGTGGCTGCCGTCACCGATGGCGTCGACGTGCTCGCTGCGGCGCCCGGGATCCCGGTCGCCGACACCCTCAAGCGCACCGAGGACGGTCAGGTGCTCAGCACGGTCGACCGGAGCGGCCTGGTGGGGGTCCAGACCCCCCAGGTCTTCCCCCGCCACGTGCTGGACCGGGTCCTCAGTGGGGTCCCCTCGAGGCGTCCAGGTGCGGACGCCCCCCCGCTCGAAGCCGCCACGGACGACCTCGGGCTGGTCGAGCGACTGCGTGACCGCGGCGTGCTCGATGGCAGGATCCTCGTCGTCCCTGGCTCCATCTGGGCACGGAAGGTGACCTACCCGGCGGATCTGGCGCTGCTGGAGCTGCTCGCCGAGCACGATGCTCCGGTGGTGTCCGCGCAGGGGCCGCTGGGCCAGACCGCCGGCCCGGCTGGGTCGGGCGCCACGACCGCCGGTCGGGCCGGTGCGGGCGCCACCGCCGCCGAGGATCGGGCGTCGCGATGAGTGGGCTGCGTATCGGCCAGGGCGTGGACGTCCACCCCGTCGTCGAGCCGGGTGAGGACCGGCCCCTGGTGCTGTGCGGTGTCACCATCCCTGGTGGGCCGGGCCTGGCCGGCCACAGCGATGCCGACGTCGGGTACCACGCGGTCGCCGATGCCTTGCTCGGTGCTGCCGCACTCGGCGACCTGGGCAGCCGGTTCGGTGTCGACCGGCCCGACACCGCCGGCGCGGACTCGGGGGATCTGCTGGCCGCCGTGGTCGAGGACGTCGCCGCGGCGGGATGGCGTCCCGGCAACGTCGATGTGACGATCGTGGCGCAACGGCCCCGACTGGCGGGGCACCGGCAGGCCATGCGCGACAACCTCGCCAGGCGCTGCCACCTCGACGTCGGTGCCGTCTCCGTGAAGTTCACCTCCACCGACCACCTCGGCGCCGTCGGTCGTGGTGAGGGCATGCTCGGACTGGCCACCTGCCTGCTCGTGGCGGTGCAGGGGTAGGCTTGCCCGCCGCGGGACCGCAGCTCGTCACGAACGTCCCCATCGACTCCCTCACCGAACCGGTGGTCCGCCATGGCTCTGTCCCTGTACGACACCCTCAGCCGCAAGGAGCGGCCGTTCGAGCCGCGGGAGCCCGGCAAGGTCGCGATGTACGTCTGCGGTCCGACGGTCCAGGGTGACGCCCACATCGGGCACGGCCGTGCCGCCGTCGTCTTCGACGTGCTGCGCCGCTACCTGCTGTGGAGCGGCTACGAGGTCACTGCGGTCCAGAACGTCACCGACATCGACGACAAGATCATCCTCCGCGCCCGTCGCGAACGGCTCGAGCCGGCGGTGATCGCGACGCGGTACACCCGGGCGTGGAACCGCACGATGGATGCGCTCGGCGTGCTGCCGCCGGATGTCCAGCCCCTGGCCACCGGGCACCTGATCGAGATGCAGGAGTTGATCCAGCGGCTGGTGGACCAGGGCAAGGCCTACGCCGCCGACGGGGACGTCTTCTTCCGGGTCCGCGCCTTCGAGGGGTACGGGAAGCTGTCGCGGCGCCGCATCGACGACATGCAGCAGGGCGACGACATCGTCGACGCCGATCGCAAGGAGGATCCCCTCGACTTCGCGATGTGGAAGTCGGCCAAGCCCGGCGAGCCGGCCTGGGCCTCGCCGTGGGGTCCCGGCCGGCCGGGCTGGCACATCGAGTGCTCCGCGATGGCCGCCAAACACCTCGGCCACGGCTTCGACATCCACGGCGGCGGCCTCGACCTGGTGTTCCCGCACCATGAGAACGAGATCGCCCAGCACGAAGCCGCGCACGAGGACACCTTCGCGCGTTACTGGATCCACAACGGCATGGTCCAGATGGGCGCGGAGAAGATGTCCAAGTCGATCGGCAACGTCGTGCCGCTGGAGCAGGCGATCGCCGACTGGGGGGTCGGGGCACTGCGGCTGTGGTACCTCTCGGCGCAGCATCGCACGCCGCTGACCTTCGACACCGAACGGCTCCGTGACGCCACGACCGTGCACCAGCGCTTCACGACCTTCCTGCGCTCGGCGCGTCGGGCGACCGAGGGGGTCGCACCCGACCCGGCGATGGCAGCGCGCCACGTCGAGGCGTTCCGGGGCGCGATGGATGCCGACCTCAACGCCCCGGCGGCGGTGGCCGCCCTGCACGAGCTCGTCAGCGCAGGCAACGAGCTCCTGCTGGCTGCCGAACACGGTGATGTTGCGGCCCAGGCCACCGTGGCCGGCCTCGCCGACACCCTGGTCGAACTCGGGGACTCGGTCCTCGGTCTGCACCTCGAGCAGGCCCTGTCGAACGCCGCTGGCCTGGAAGAGCAGCTGTCGGTGCTCGTCGACTCGCTGCTCGAACGGCGCGCGGCGGCCCGGGCTGAGAAGGACTTCGCCACCGCCGATGCGATCCGCGATCAGCTGACGGCAGCCGGCATCGTGGTCGAGGATCGTCCCGACGGCGCACGCTGGTACGTGGCCAACGCCGGTGGCGGCAACTCGGCCACCGCATGAGCGGCGGTCGTCAGCGCGGCCGGGTGAGCGCTGGCGGCTCCGATGGCAAGGCGGGCGGGGTCGGCAGGAACGCTGGCTCCACGCGGGATCGTCGCGCCCGATCCGCAGGCCCGGACCGTGCCGATGCGGTGGCGTACCGGCTGGTCGGTGGGATCCATCCGGTCCGCGAGCTGCTCCGGGCGGGACGGGACGTCCGCGAGGTGTTGGTGGCCCACGGCCGCACGGCCGATCCGGTGACCGACGAACTGCTGCAGCTGGCACGCGACGCCGGTGTGCGGATCCGAACCGTGGAGCGCGAACAGCTGGACGTGGCCACCGACGGGCTCGTCCACCAGGGCGTGGTAGCGGTGGCCGACCCGTTCCGCACCGTCACCGTGGCGCAGGTCCTCGACCGAGCGGCCGGCGCTGGGGAACCACCGCTGCTGGTGGCGCTGGATGGCGTGACCGACCCCCACAACCTCGGTTCCATCGCCAGGACCGCCGAGGCCGTCGGGGCTCACGGTCTGTTGCTGCCGGGCCGGCGGACGGCTTCGGTCACCCCGGTGGTCGAGAAGGCGGCCGCGGGGGCGCTGGCGCACCTGCCGGTCGCAGAGGTCGGCAACCTGGTGCGAGCGCTCGGCCAGCTCGGAGAGGCGGGGATCTGGTCGCTCGGGCTGGACGGCGATGCCGACGCGACCGTGTCCGACCACCCCCTGGCCAGCGAGGCCTGCGTGCTGGTGGTCGGCGCCGAGGGTGCGGGGCTCTCGCGCCTGACCCGGGAACGCTGCGACGCGTTGGTGCGGCTCCCGATGCGTGGGCATGTCGGTTCGCTGAACGCCTCCGTCGCTGCAGCGGTCGCGCTGTACGAGCTGCGCCGCCGGCGCGAGCTGCGCTGATCTCACCGCCACGCTGGAGCCGACCGCACGAGGCGGTTGCGCTTCACCCGCAGTGGGTGAGGTCGGTGCCCCCAACCCGGCCGTAGGGTTCCGCCCGTGGACGAACGACCAACGCCACCGCCAACGCTACGACCAACGCCACCATCAACGCGTGGCTACACGACCGAAGGGAGTCACATGGACGAGCTGCTGCAACGACTGAAGGGGATGGGCCTCGACGACGCGAAGGCCGCGGAGGTCGTCCAGACCGTCCGGGGCTTCCTCGAGGAGAAGCTTCCGGATCCGATCGCCGCCAAGCTCGACGATGTCCTGTCCGGCAGCCCTGAGACGATGGAGAGTCTGCTGGGCAAGGTCCCCTCCGACGCGCTGCCGAAGAACCTCGGCGGGAAGCTCAAGGGCCTGCTCGGCGGCTGACCGGGGCCGGGCTGGCGACGCCTCATCC
>JAWLDJ010000113.1:0-7200 GCA_041686695.1 Nitriliruptoraceae bacterium | reverse complement strand
ACGAGCGACGACGGCCCCGCTGCCCGCGGACCTGCCGGACGAGCTGCTCGAGCGCCTGCGCCGCGATGGCATCGAACACCTGTGGTCGCACCAGCAGGAGGCCCTCGAGCTCGCCCGGGACGGTCGTCACCTGGTGCTGGCCACGGGCACGGCCTCGGGCAAGAGCCTCGGCTACCAGCTCCCCGCGCTCGAGACGCTCCACCTCGACGACCGCTCCGTGGTGCTGCACCTGTCCCCCACCAAGGCGCTCGCCCACGACCAGCTGAGGGTCCTGCGTCAGCTGCGGCTGCCCTGGGTGCGTGCCGCCGTCCTCGACGGTGACACACCACGCGAGGAACGGGCCGCCATCCGCCGCACGGCCAACTGGATCCTGACCAACCCGGACCTGCTGCACGCCTCACTGCTCGGTGACCACCAGCGCTGGGCGGACCTGCTCCACCGCTGCCGGGTGGTCATCATCGACGAGTCGCACGTGAGCCGTGGGGTCTTCGGCAGCCACGTCGCCCTGGTGCTACGGCGGTTGCGGCGCCTGCTCGAGCGCTACGGCGCGGCCCCGGTGTTCCTCCTGGCATCCGCGACGGTGGGCAACCCCGGTGAACACGCCAGCACGCTCACCGGTCTCGAGGTCACCGAGATCGTCGCCGACGGCGCGCCGCGGGGTCCGTCGCAGCTGGGGCTGTGGCTCCCTGCGCTGGAGGACGATGGCGAGCGACGCCGTTCGACGCTGCGGGAGACCGCCGAGTTGCTGGCGGCGTTCGTGGCGGCGGACGTGCAGACCCTGGCGTTCACCCGGAGCCGGAAGGGTGCCGAGGTGATCGCCGCGATCGCGCGGGAGCGACTGACCGGGCGCGCCGATCCGGCCGGCCGACCGCTCGCCGACACGATCGCTGCCTACCGTGCCGGCTACCTCGCCGAGGACCGACGGGCGCTGGAGGCCGGCCTGCGTGACGGGCGCCTCCGGGGCGTCGCCGCCACCGAGGCGCTGGAGCTGGGGATCGACGTCACCGGGCTGGACGCCGTGCTGCTCGCCGGGTGGCCGGGCACCACGGCCGCGTTCTGGCAGCGCGTCGGGCGGGCCGGACGGCGTGGTGGGGCAGCGGTGGCCGTCCTCGTCGCGCAGGAGGATCCGCTCGACCACTACCTCGTCCTGCACCCGCGTGCGCTGCTGACCCGCGACCCCGAGGACGCGATCGTGGACCCCGCCAACCCGTACCTGCTGGGGCCGCATCTGCGCTGCGCGTGCCAGGAGGCCCCGCTCGACGACGAGGAGGCGTCGAGGTGGTTCGGACCATCGGCACCGGGACTGCTGGCCGCCGAGGTCGCGGCCGGTCGACTGCGCCGACGTGACGGCCGCCACTTCTGGACCGGCCGGCATCGTGCGGCCCGCGAGGTGGGGTTGCGCAGCACCGGTGGCACGCCCGTGCGCATCGTCGACGCGGGCACGGGTCAGGTCATCGGGGACGTGGACGAGGTGCGCGCCCACCGTCAGGTCCACACCGGCGCGATCCACCTCCACCAGGGCCGCGTGCTCCGCGTCGCCGCCCTCGACCTCGATGCCCACCTCGCCCTCGTCGAGGACGCCGGGTCGGCCGAGTTCACCACCCGCCCACGGACCGACACCGACGTCCGCGTGCTGCAACGCGTCGACCACACGGACTGGCACGACGTCGAGGTGGCGGTCGGTCGGGTCGAGGTGACCTCGCAGGTGACCGGCTACGAGCTGCTCCGGGTCGGCTCCGGAGAGGTCCTGGAGCGAGTGGATCTCGACCTACCGCCAACCCAGCTGCGCACCGTGGCGGTGTGGTGGTCGGTGCCCGAGACGGCGCTGGACGAGGCAGGTCTGACGCCGGTGCGGGTACCGGGCTCGCTGCACGCTGCCGAGCACGCGGCCATCGGGATGCTCCCGCTGCTGGCGCTGTGCGATCGCTGGGACCTCGGGGGGCTCTCCACGGCCCTGCACCCCGACACGGGGCAGCCGACGGTGTTCATCTACGACGGTGTGCCCGGCGGGGCGGGGCTGGCGGAGCGGTCCTACCGCCGGCTGCCGGAACACCTGGGGGCGACGCGGGCCACGATCGCGACCTGCCGCTGCGTGACCGGGTGTCCGTCCTGCGTGCAGAGCCCGAAGTGCGGGAACGGCAACGAGCCGCTGGACAAGGCCGGCGCCGTCACCGTCCTCGATCTGCTGCTGACCCGAGCACCCTGAGCTGCGGTGCGCATGGGGTTGGCGATGCCGGATCCCGGCGTTCCCGGGCGATCGGGTGGTAGCGCTCGCCGGGTGCCAGGTCGTCGAGGCGCCCTCCGCGAGCCGGGTTGTCACCTGAGGGCTGTTGGTGTCGGAGGCCACTCGCCGACCTGGGAACCGGACGGGCCCCGGCTGCGCCCGTGTCCCTGTGACACCGGGGACGTCATCTCGCCGTCCGACCCGGTGCCCGGCGTCGGACAGCGTCAGCCGAGGATGAGGCGAGCCAGCGGCAGCGCGACGATCGCCAGGACGGTGGACGCCGCCAGGCCGACCAGCACCGGACGGAGCCCGACGATGGCCAGCTCCACGACCCGCGTCTTGAGCCCCACGCCGGCGATCGCCACCGTGATCGCCACTGCGGACACACTGCCGAGCACGTCTGCGACGTCCTCAGGGATGAGACCAGCGCTGCGCAGGGCAGCGAGCACGATGAACGCCACGACGAAGGCCGGGACGGCCGACCGCGCGGTGCGCCACAGGCCCGTGCCGACCGGCGCGGTCGGGGCCGCAGCTGGGCTGCCGGCGGAACCGGCGTAGGAGGGCTGGCCGGCCGGGACGTCTCCGGCTGGCCGACGACGTCGACCCATCCAGAGGGTCAGACCGATGAGGATCGGCCCCATCAACGCGTTGCGGACGAGTTTGACGACCGTGGCGTGCTCCAATGCCTGTTCGGAGTACGCCGCCCCAGCCGCAACGACCTGACTGGTGTCGTTGATCGCGAGCCCGGCCCAGACACCGAACTCCTGGTCGGACAAACCGATAGCGCGGCCGATGATCGGGAACAGAACGAGCGCGATCGTCCCGAAGATCGTGATCGTGGCGACGGCGTAGCTGACCTCGCGCTCGTCCGCATCGATGATCGGCGATGCGGCGACGATCGCCGAGTTCCCGCACACCGCGGTGCCGGTCCCGAGCAGGATGCCGAGCTGCGGACTCACCCCAGCCATGCGGCCGACCATCGCCACCGTCACGAACGCTGTGGCCATGGTCAGGACGACGACCAGGACGGCGGGGCCCCCGACACCGGCCACATCGGCCAGCGTCAAGCGCGCACCGAGGAGCGCGATCCCGATGCGCAGGATCCTCTTCGCCGCGAAGTCCACGCCCGGTGTCAGGATCGCGGGAAGCGGGCGTGCGTTCGCGATCACCAGTCCCGCCAACAGGGCGACGAGCACCACACTGAGCAGTGCTGGCGTGCGTTCGCCGACGAGGATCGCAAGCGCCGCGATACCGCCCGCCAGCGCGACGCCTGGCAGGATTCTCAGGACACGGTGGTCGGAGATGGTGGGGTCCTTGGTGCGGAGTGCTGAGGAACGGTCCGGGTCGCCCGCTCGCGAGGCTCGCCGACGGACGCGCGCCTGACCCCGTCATCGGGGGGTGACGGCGACCCGGTCCATCCATGACGAGCTCCGCAGCGATCACCTCGCAGGGGCGGTGACACCGCCTACTCCTGGGGTTGGAAGACCACTCGAACACCGCCGCCATCGCAGGGCATCGAGCACTGGCTCACCGCGGCTCAGGCCAGCACGTCCGCGACGGGCACAGCCGTGAGTTCGTGGGCCTCAGCGACGGCTTCGTTGGTGACGTGACCGTCGAAGGCGTTCAACCCCTGTGCGAGTGCCGGATCGTCGCGGAGCGCGGCCTTCCAACCCTTCTCAACGATCGCCGTGACGTAGGGAAGCGTCGCATTCGTGAGTGCGAACGTGGAGGTGTTCGGCACCGCCCCCGGCATGTTCGCAACACAGTAGAACAGGCTCTCGTGAACCCGGAACACGGGGTCAGCGTGGGTCGTCGGGCGAGAGTCCTCGAAGCAGCCACCCTGGTCGATGGCGATGTCCACGAGAACGGAGCCCGGTTTCATGTTCGCGACGAGGCTGTTCTCGATCACCTTCGGGGCGCGCGCACCGGGCACGAGCACCGCCCCGATCACCATGTCGGCGTCCAGGACCGCAGCCTCGATCTCGTACGCGTTGGCTGCAACGGTCTTCACGCGACCGCTGTAACGTCTATCGATCTCACGTAACTTGTCGATGTCCTTGTCGATCGCCGTCACGTTCGCCCAGAGCCCGGTAGCCATGGCGATCGCGTTCGACCCGGATACTCCGGCACCGATCACAACGATATTCGCCGGCTTGACGCCAGTGACGCCACCGGGGAGCAGCCCCCTGCCGCCTTGCGTGCTGAGCAATGCGTGCGCGCCTGCCTGAGGTGCGAGACACCCGGCGACCTCACTCATCGGATACAGCAGTGGCAACCGTCCGTTCGTGGACTGCACCGTCTCATAAGCGATGGCCGTGGTTCCTGCCTCCAGGATGGCATCGGTGCACGAGCGTGTGGCGGCGAGATGGAGGAACGTGAATATCGTGAGGTCATCTCTCAGACGGTGATACTCACTTTCGAGTGGTTCCTTGACCTTCAGGAGCAGTTCCGCGTTCTCCCACACCTGATCGGCGGACTCCACTACCTTCGCGCCCGCACCCTCATACTCCTCATCGCTGATGGAGGAGCCTACGCCGGCACCCCGTTCGACGAAGACCTCGTTACCGAGCTGCGTGAGCTCATGCACGCCGGCCGGCGTGATCGCCACCCGATACTCGTGAGTTTTGACCTCTGAGGGGATACCTACGCGCACGCTATCTCTCCTGATGCAAGACTGAATGAGCAGGGCTCTATCGCACGTGCCCGTCCACTGCGGCAGCCACATGGTCAACCGCGGTGAGCAGTTCATCGAGGACCGCTTCATCGGCGATCAGCGGCGGGGAAAGGATCAGCATCGTCGCCCCCCGGTCGTCGGGGCGCGTGATCAGCCCGGCCTCTCGCATGGCTCGCGGCATGACTTCCCGGACGAGCTCGACCGACTGTTGCTCGGTCAGCCCGCGACCGCTCTCGCGATCGCCGGTGAACTCGATCGCGTAGAAGAACCCCGTACCACGCCATTCAGCGATCGTGGGATGAGCGTCCGCCAGCGCCGTCAGTCCTGCCTGGAAGCGAGGCGCAAGTCGACCCACGTTGCCGAGCACATCCTCGTCGTGCAGCGCCTTGAGATTCGCGGTCGCGACTCGGGTCGCGACCGGATGCGCGCCCCAGGTCGCGCCGTGTGTGAACACCCCTCCCGTGGGGGAGTCCATGAGGCCCTCCGCCAGCTCCTGCCGGATCAGGACACCGCCCAGAGGCGCGTAACCCGAGGTCGAGCCCTTCGCGAAGGTGAGGAGGTCGGGGACGACGCCGAACTTCTCACTGCCGAACCAGGTACCGAGTCGGCCATAGCCGCTGATCACCTCATCCGCGACCAACAGGATGCCATAACGGTCACAGATGGCCCGTAGTTCGGCCCAGTAGCCCTCCGGGGGCACAAGTGCCCCACGTGAGTTCTGCACCGGTTCGGCGAAGACAGCCGCGACGGTTTCGGGCCCCTCCTCTTCGATGGTGGCGACCAGCTTCTCGAGGCTCGGCAGCTCAGCGGCGGAACCCTGCTCAGGCACCGACTCCCCCAGGGTGTTCGGGATGTGCCGCACACCTTCCAACAGCGGCCCGAAAGGCGCCTTGTACTTGGGGATCCCGGTCACCGACAGGGCACCCATGGTCGTGCCGTGGTACGCCATGTCTCTGGCGATCAGTTTCGTCCTACTTTCCTCACCTCTACTGCGGTGGTACTGGCGAGCGAACTTGATCGCCGACTCGACGGCTTCTGACCCGGAGTTCACGAAGAAGACGACATCGAGATCGCCGGGCGCGAGTCCCGCGATCGTCGTCGCAGCTTCGACGGCAGCAGGGTGGGCAGCCGACCAGTTCGGCCAGAAATGGAGCGTTTCCATCTGCTCGGTCGCGGCTGCGGCGATGTCCGAACGCCCATAGCCGATATTGACGCAGAACAACCCGGCGAGCCCGTCGAGGAAGCGCCTCCCCTCCTCGTCGAACACATGGCAGCCCTCGCCCCGGACGATGACCGGCAGCTGTGGCGAGTGCCAGGCCTGCCGAGGCGTGAAGTGCGGGAAGAGATGCTGACGAGCGGTGGCTCGGACATCGGAACTCTGCATATCGGTCTCCTCATCTCCCTGTACCAGCCGCGTCAGGGAAGAAATCCGCCGGCACAGCCCGGCAACCACAGCGAGCCGGATCGTGCAGTGCTGCCGGCGCGCTCAACGCCGATCAACTGTTGTCCACCTCGGCTCTCAGGCGAGTGGCTGGAACACTCATGCAGCTTGGAGAGGCAGCTCTACGCTGGAGCCGAGGTTGGGATCCGAGTACTGGTTGAAGGACGCATGCCCCGATGCGGCCCACCGACCTAGCGCACGTAGGGGATCTGCTGCTTGACAGGTTGCGCCTTGACAGCAAGTGGATCGGGGATCGCTGCCAGGCGCACCTACCAAGCTGGAGATCACGTGTAGTCCTGGTACTTCTCGAGGAACCGGACGGGCTTCGAGAGCGCATCCTTTCGGAACGGGTCTCCCAGTTCCCGGGTGCACATGATCTCGATGACCGTGGTCTTGCCTTCGCTCATCTGTCGCTCGAGTGCTTCCTTCATCGCCACACCGACGTCCTCGAGTTGATCCACTACCACGCCCTCGGCACCCATAGCTTCCGCGATGCCAGCGAAGCTCGGATTCTCAAGCTCCTCAGCCACGAAGCGACGGTCGTAGAAGTCGACCTGGTTCTTCTTCTCCGCGCCCCACTGGCGATTGTGGAACACGACCGCCGTGACCGGGATGTCATCACGAACAGCAGTGAGTATCTCCCCCATGCTCATAGCCCAGGCACCGTCTCCGGCATAGGCCACCGCAGGGCGTTCCGGTGCGCCCGCCTTGGCGCCGATGATCGTTGGAAGCGCATAGCCGCAGTTCCCGAAACTCATCGCGGCGAAGAAACTGCGCGGCTGCTTGAAGCGCAGATACGAGTTCGCCACCGAGTTGATGTTCCCGATGTCGGTCGAGACCATGACGTCATCGGGCAGCGCC
>JAWLDJ010000112.1:0-7303 GCA_041686695.1 Nitriliruptoraceae bacterium | reverse complement strand
GGCCGGCGCCCCGGCGCGAGGCGGGCCGGCGCCCCGGCGCGGGGCGGGCCAGCGCGTTGCCGTGTCACCGACCGCGCGTGAAGACCACGCCGCTGGAGTCGTGCAACGTGATCGGACCACCGAGGTAGTCCGAGCCGATGCTCGGCGTGCGCACCTGTAGGTACCAGCCCTCGGGATCGAGGCCCGGCAGGTCGAGGCGGACGGGGTCGAGGGCAGCGCCGCTGCCCTCCATGTTGGCCACGAGCAGGACCTGCTCCGAGCCGTCGGGCGAGGTGCGCAGCGACGCGAACACCGCGTGGCCGTCCACGGGCTCCAGGTAGTCGAACACGTCCCCCTCCCGCAGGTCGTCGCGGAGCCAGCGGCGCGCCCGACGGAACTCCCGCACCGAGGCGTTGTAGCCCGTCTGGTTCGGGTCGAGCCGCTTCGCCCAGCCGTGGACGTTGCAGTAGTCGTGCATGTCATCCATCCACGCCCGCGCGATCTGCTTCAGGGTCGGCGGGTCCAAGGGCAGCGGCCCGGCCAGCGGCGGCTCGACGCCGTTGATCAACCTGGCGATGGTGTCGAGGTCGTAGTCGGTGACCTCGACCAGCGCCGGGAGCAGGTCGGCGAACCGCCGCAACTCCTCGAGCGTCTCGAAGCCGAGCCCCTTGAGCCGCTTGAAGTTGGCCGCGAGCGGGTAGAACTCCTCATCCACCTGCCACACCAGCGACGTGGTCTCCTCGGCGACGACCTTCACGCCGTACCGGTCGTCTTGGTTCCGCAGGAACCCCCAGGCGGCGCGCATGGACGCGTTGAGGAAGTCCATCGGCACCCCCGGCAACGCGCAGTAGGTCAGCAGGTTGATCGCCGGGTTGTCGTAGGCCTTGTCCAGGATCTGGAGCTCGGTCTCGCCGAGCCGCGTGTTGATGGTGAGCTCCGGGCTGACCTGGGTCCCGCGCCGCAGCGTGTCGTGGTTCGCGCAGCCCGAGATCCAGGTGGACCCGTGCTCGAGGATCTGTCGCAGACGCCACCAGCTGCGCAGCCAGAACCCGTACACGAACGGGGTGTTGTGGGCGAAGGTCAGCGGCCCCCACTGGAAGACGTCCGCGTCGGGTTGGCGATCGATGACGGCCCGGTAGGTGGAGGACAGCTCCCAGTCGGGCTCGGGCCAGGGCCGGCCGTCCTCGAAGATCATCCACGGCCGGTACCGGCAGCCCGCCACCTCCTGGACGAGGTCGCTCATCAGCTGCAGGTACCCGTCGTCGTGTCTGAGCTCGCGCGCCTCGGCATCGTAGAACTTGAAGTCCTGCGCGCCGTCGACCCGCACGCCGTCGAAACCGAGGTCGATCTTGCGACGCTGCAGCTCCAACAGCAACGCCCGGACCCAGGGGTTGCGGTAGTCGAGGTTCTGGCCGTACATGTTCGGTCCGGCGAACCACTCGGCGTCCAGGAGGTCCAGCGCCTGGTTGTCGGCGTGCCCGTAGACCACGTCGGCGATCAGCCGGATCGGCCGGCCCGGGAAGGTGTGCAGCGCGACGGCCAGATCGACGAGTTCATCGGGTCGACCCGTCTCGAGCAGGGTCGGGTTGATGGCCGCGGAGCCGGCGATCACGACGTCGTACCCCCAGTTGGTGGTGTCGGGCCGACGCAGGGTGGCGGTGACCTCGTCCTGGTATCGCCCGTCGGGCGCCGGCTCTGGTTCGTCGCCCTCGTCACCGCCGCTTTGGGCCTGGATCTCGAAGAAACCCGGGCCCTTCTCGTACACGGTGGTCGGCTCCAGCGGCAGGAGCTGGACGGCGTCGTAGGAGCTGAAGACCTGTTCCTCGGGGGTGAGCTCGCGGCCCTGGGTGGCGTGGTGGGCCATGCGCTCGTAGAACCGGGCCAGGCTCGCGAGCGTGCCACCGGAGGTCGCGGTGGGCACGTGCACCTGCAGGATGTTGGCAGCGGGGCCCTGCTTGACGATCCCGTTCCCACACCGATCCTCGCCGGCGTCGGCGGCCACCACGCGCCAGTACCCGCGATCACCGCGCTCGGCCTGGAGCCGTTCGAGGTCGTACACCTCGGCAGGGGCGAACGCGCCGTAGGGCACGGAACTGGCCATCGGGTCGAAGACCCGCTGCCACGCGCCGTCCCGGTCCCGGTAGGTCAGGCAGTAGAAGCTGCCGAGGTGGTCGCGGCTGCCCACGGCGATCCCGCGGGCGACCGTCCAGACGAGATCCCGGTCGCGGGCCACCGGCACGAGCGTGCGACGCAAGCGCACCGTGGCACGGGACACCGTCACGTCCAGGTCGTCCAGCGGATCGAGCACCTCGAGGAAGATGTCGGCATCAGCGACCTGTTCCCTGGTCAACCGCGGACACCAGAACGCGAAGGAGACGCTGCCGTCCGGCGAGGCGTGCGCGCCCAGTCGCGGGGCGAAGGCACGAGCGAGGTCGAAGGCGTCGGCGCTGGCCGCTTCCTGCTCCTCGAACCATTCGGTCAGTCGATCCGTGGCGCCATCGTCACGGTGCGGCAGGTCGTTCCGGTCGTGGGTCCCAGCAGCAATCACGGGAGCGGTTCCTCGCGTCGTCTCGTCGGCACGATCCACGTCGGGGGTCATCCAACCATCACCACCGCGGCGCCGCAGCGCCGGTCAGCCGAGCAGGAGCGCCGGGTACGGGCGAGGCGACACCACACCGACGACACCGCACCGACGACGGGGCCGAGCGAACGACTACCCCTCCTGCTCCCACCGTTGCTCGAGGCGCTCGGTGACCGCGGGCAGCAGCCCCGGATCGGTGGCGATGGCAGCGCTGACGTCCAGGACCGCAGGCAGCGCAGCGCCGTGTCGCAGCAGCACCGACACGAGCGCCGCAGCGAACTCGGCCTCCTCTGCCCCTGGCACGCCCACACCGGCCGGCACGATCACCTCCAGCACCCCGGTGGCCTCGCTGCTCACCGTGATACGTCCCTGCTCGCTCGCGTGGGCCGCGACGTCGTCGACCACCACCTCGTCGTCGGTCATCGGTGCTCCCGTGCTGGTGTGATCCGAGCACCGGCGGCACGGTGTGCGGCCGGCACCCACGTCATCGCTGCGTGATCGGTTCAGGCGAGCCTGACCCTGAGCTCCTCGAAGCCGGCCGGATCACGCCCGAGCGCGGGGCCGAGATCCAGGGGTTCCTCCCCCTCGAGCACCTCACCACGTTCCGACAGGATCGCCACGATCTCGGTGGCGACCTGCAGCGGTGGGATCCCCGTCAGACCGAGCCCGCGGCGGGTGTGCTGCGCCAGGCGCAGCTGCCGGACCCGGCCATCACCGAGGAGCAGGTCGAAGGTCTCCGGTCCGGTCTGGAGCAGGGGCACAGGCGGCATGCACCCACGGTACCGGCAAGCGGCGATCGTCAGCCGCGGCTCCACCGTCAGCCGCGACGCGACCATCAGCTGCGCAGCGGGGGTCGACCCACCGGTCACTCGCCGGGAGCGCCGCGCAGTTCGCCCGCCGGCGAGACCACGAACCACCGATCCGCACTGCCCTGTCCACGCACGTCGCCAGCGACCGCATCGACGACGAACGTGTGCAACGGCGCACCCGATACCGCGACCTGCTCACGGCCGTCGTCGAGGGCGATCGTGGTCACCAGGTCGGGGTCGATGCCATCGCCGACGGACAGTTCCCCGTCGGTGAGCACCGGCGGCCACACCTGCGCGCAGTCCGCGACGCAGGTGACCTCACCGTCACGCTGGTCCACCGCCGCGTAGATGGTCATGCCCTCATCCGTGACGATGTGATCGCCGAGGTCGGACGTCGCCACCTCGATGCCGGTGATCACGGTGCCGGTCGCAACGCTCGCGGGCGCATCGGCAGCATCGTCACCGTCGGCAGCGTCATCGCCTCCCGCGTCGTCCTCGCCGGCGACGGCATCGTCACCATCCTCCGCAGCCGCATCGTCGGTGTCGTCGTCGCCGGTCCCGGCGTCGTCCTCCACGACGTCACCGGGAGCTTCGGGCGGGGTCTCGTCGGCCGCGCAGGCCGTGCCGACGAGCGCGATGGCGGTGGTGATCGACAGCAGGCGCGAGCGCAGCGTCATGGGGTCCTCCTCGCCGGTGAGCGGGGCGCAGGTCACGCCCGACCGAGAGCTCAGGGTCGTTGGTGGCACCTCCCTCGGTCGGCAGCGACCCCGTTCGAACGCCGGCGGCCGAACACCCCTGACCGACCGGACATGCCCAGGGCGTGCGCCGGCGTCGCGGACGCCCCATGCCACCGCCACGGCGGGTCAGTAGCCGAGGCGGCCGAGCTGCTTGGGGTCGCGCTGCCACTCCTTGGCGACCCGGACGTGGGTCGACAGGAAGACCTTGGCACCGAAGATGACCTCGAGTTCGGCCCGTGCCGCGGTCGCCGCGACCTTCAGCTGCTCCCCGCCGCGGCCGATCACGATCGGCTTCTGCGACTCGCGTTCGACGTGGATCACCGCGTCGATGCGCAACAGATCGGCGCGTTCAGGGTCGGGTGCCACCTCGTCGACCGTGACCGCGATCGAGTGGGGCAGCTCGTCCTTGGCGGTACCGATCAGCTTCTCGCGCAGGATCTCGGCCGCGAGCTGCCGCTCGGGCTGGTCCGACACCTGGCCACCAGCGAACAGTCGTGGACCTTCCGGCAGGTGCGAACGCAGGACCTCGACGAGTCGCGGGAGGTTGTCACCCGTCTCG
Organism: Nitriliruptoraceae bacterium; assembly: GCA_041686695.1. GTDB lineage: Bacteria > Actinomycetota > Nitriliruptoria > Nitriliruptorales > Nitriliruptoraceae > T1Sed10-7. The sequence continues at coordinate 2,638 of JAWLDJ010000112.1, read as the reverse complement.
GCCGACACCGGCACGATGTCGGCGAACCCACCGAGGGGGGCGCCGAGCTCCTCGAGTCGCACCAGTGCGGGCAGCAGGCGTTCCTTGGGCGTGACCCGGTCGACCTTGTTGGCGACGGCGACCACCGGCGTCGCCGTTTCCGCCAGCTCCCGGGCGAGGTAGGCATCACCCTGGCCGATACCGGCCGCCACGTCGGTGACGAAGCACAGCAGGTCGACACCGGCCCAGGTATCGCGGACCAGATCGTTGAGCCGGCGCGACAGCAGCGTGCGCGGCTTCGCGAGCCCCGGAGTGTCGAGGAACACCAGCTGTGCCGTGTCGGTGGTCAGCACACCGCGGATCGCGTTGCGGGTCGTGCCGGGGACCGGGGTGACGATCGCGACCTTGGTGCCGACCAGCCGGTTCAGCAGGGTCGACTTGCCCGTGTTCGGTCGCCCGACGAGGGCGATCAAGCCGCTGCGATGGCCCGGCGGTACCGGCTCGTGCAGCCCGGCCAGTACCTGCTCGACGTCGAGCTCACGCTCCGACATCGGGGACCTCCCCACCCGCGTCGAGCCGCTCGGGCGTGAACGCACGGGGTAGCAGTTCCGCGATCGGGGCCGTCAGTACCGCCCCGGTGGCCCCGGCAGCGTGGATCACCGCTGCAGCTCCGAACTCGGCGATCGTCTGCCGGCAGGCGCCGCAGGGCGTGCACGGGTCCGGACCGTCACCGGCGACGACCACCGTCACGACCTCCTCCCGCCCGCCTGCCGTGCACATCGCGGCCAGCGCCGCCTGCTCGGCGCAGGTGGTCAGACGGTAGGAGACGTTCTCCACGTTGACCCCCTCGAAGCGCCGACCGGAGGCGGTGACCACGACCGCACCGACGTGGAAGCCGGAGTAGGGCGCGTAGGCATCCGCCCGCAGCGCTCTCGCGCGAGCGACCAGCGCCTCCGGCGCCGACGGCTCGGCGTCGTGCGTCAGGTCGCTCACGGCAGCTCCGGGATGGGGACGCACCAGCGTACTGGGCAGAGCCGCTGCACCGGCCGCAGGAACCGACCGAGGGCCGGCGACTCGCCCGTGGCGCGGCACGGACCGGCGGCACAGAAGTGACCGGCGGCCGGCCCCGCACCGGCCGGCCGCCGGTCCTCTCCCCGCTCCCGCCCGCCGCGAGGGCGGGCAAGGTCGTCACTGCAGGAACGTGCTCGCGTAGCGTGTCAGGGTGTCGAGGTAGTTGGCCCGCTCGAACTGCGCCGGGTCGCGCACGGTGCGCTGGGAGACGGCACCGGTCATCTCCTCCACCGAGGCGTAGCCGGTGTCCCGCATCCACGCCTCCAACTCATCGAGCATCGCTGACGCGTGGTCGGGGCCGTGGCGCAGCAACGCCGAGGTGGACATCCCGACGTTCGCACCGGCCAGCAGCACCTTGGCGAGATCCGCGCCGGTGTGGATGCCCGTCGTCGCGGCGAGGGAGGCGCCGACCCGGCCGTGCAGGATCGCGCACCACCGCAGGGGCAACCGCAGCTCCTCGGAGGTGGACAGCACCAGGTGCGGACCGACCGAGAGGCTCTCCAGGTTGATGTCCGGTTGGTAGAAGCGGTTGAACAGCACCAGGCCGGCCGCGCCGGCGTCGGCCAGCTGGCGTGCCAGGTTCCCGAACGCCGAGTAGTAGGGCCCGAGCTTCACCGACACCGGGATCGACGCCGCACCGACCACCGCTTCGACCAGCGCGAGGGTCTCCAGCTCGATCTGCCGCCCGGAGACGTCCATGTCGGCCGCCACCCGGTAGACGTTGAGTTCGATCGCGTCGGCACCCGCCTCGCTGAGCAGCCGCGCGTAGCGGGTCCATCCCCCGGTGGTCACGCCGTTCAGGCTGGCGATGACCGGGACCGACGTCAGCTTCTTGGCCTCGCGGACCAGCGCGAGGTAGCGGGAGACGCCGTTGTTGTAGTCGTCGAGGTTGGGCACGTACCCGCTGGTGGCTTCCGGGTTCGCGTTGCTCTGGTACTCCGACAACGTCTCGATCTGGTTGGACTCGTGCTCGAGCTGCTCCTCGAAGAGGCTCGGCAGGACCACCGCACCGACACCGGCAGCATCCAGCGCCCGCAACGAGGGCAGGTCGCCGGTGAAGGGTCCGGCCGAGGCGATCAGCGGGCTGCGGAGCTCCAGTCCGAGGTAGTCGGTGCTCAGGTCCACCTCACCGGTGAGCTCGGGACCGCTCACCACGACCTGACCCGGCCCGGGGGGTGCCTCGTCTTCGTTCCAGTCGGTGGTCATCGGGACTCCTCCTCGGACGTCTCGTCAGCGGAGCCGTCGGGCCCGCCCGGGTCCGGCGGATCGGTGGCCACCGCCGGCTGGGTCCGCTCCAGCCCGGCCAGCTGCTCGTAGTACCGCCAGCGCTCGTCGACGTCGCTCTGGGCGAGCTGTGCCAGTTGATCGGCGCGGTCGGGCTCGGAGCGCGCGAGCGTCGCGTAGCGACCCTCGGTCGACAGGAAGTCGCTGACCGGCTGCTTGGGTGCCTTGGAGTCGAGGTGGAACGGGTGCTCGTGCTCACCCTCACCCGGGTGGTAGCGGAACAGCGGCCAGTACCCGGTCTTGACGGCCAGGTCCATCCGCTTCATCGAGTCCCGCATGTCCACGCCGTGAGCGATGCAGGTCG
>JAWLDJ010000111.1:0-7313 GCA_041686695.1 Nitriliruptoraceae bacterium | reverse complement strand
GGCACCGAGTTCATCCCGTCCCGCCTCGTCCTGCCCGCCGGCGAGCCGATCACGCTCGAGTTCGAGAACCGCAACGACTTCATCCACCACCTCGCCGTCGGTCGCTCCCTGCAGCAGACGGAGGAGGGCGCCGAGTTCTCCCAGGACCTGCTGGCCGGCGTGAGCGCCGAGGCCGACCCGGAGCGCGCGTGGCTGCCGCCCACCGAGGAGTTCGACAACGTCACCCTGGTGCTGCCGGAGGAGACCACGGTCACCTACGAACTGACCCTGCCCGAGGACCGTGCCGGGACCTGGGAGGTCGGCTGCTTCGTCGGCCGGGGCTGCGATGCCCGCCTGCTCGAGAGCGCCGAGGTGGTCGTCGAGTAGCCGCTCGGCACCGCCCCAGGCCGCACGCCGCGGGCCGCAGGTCGTAGGCCGCGGGCAACGGGCCTCGGCGACGGGCCGTACGGGCGGTCAGTCGGATCGCTCCGCGGGCAGGCGCACCGTGAAGCTGGTGCCATCGCCGGGGTGGCTGTCCACCTCGATCGAGCCGCCGAGGTGCTCGACCGCGTGCCGCACGATCGACAGGCCGAGCCCGGTGCCGCCGGTGTGGCGCGACCGGGCGGGATCGACGCGGTAGAAGCGTTCGAAGATCCGCGGCAGCTCCACCGGATCCATCCCGACCCCGGTGTCGGTCACGACGAGTTCGAGCTCGCCCGCTGCCTCCCCGTCCCCGACGGGGCGCAGCATGATGTGCACGGTCCCGCCCGGACGGTTGTAGCTGATGGCGTTGCGCACGAGGTTGCGCACCACCACCTCGAGGTCGCCGACGGCGCTGGCGACCTCGACCCCGGTCGGGGCATCCACCGACAGCTCCACCTCGAGTGCCTCGGCGCGGTCGACCTGGGCGGCGACGACCCGGCGCACCAGCTCGGCCACGTCGACCCTCGTGCGCTCCAGCGTGCCGCCCGCTTCCAGGCGGCGCAGGTCGAGCAGGTCGTCGACCAGTGCGGCCAGCCGGGTGGCCTCGTCGCCCAGCCGGGTCACCAGCTCCGGCACGCGCTCGGGCTGCTGCTCGCTGACCACCGACAGGGCGTCGGCCAGCGCCTGGATGCCGGTCACCGGGGTCTTCAGCTCGTGCGAGGCGTTGACGACGAAGTCGCGGCGGAGCTCCTCGACCCGGTGCTCCTCGGTGCGGTCGGTGATCAGGACCAGCACCTCGTCGCGGAGCATCGAGATGTTGACCCGCAGCCGGGCCTCGGCGTGGTCGAACTCGAGCGTCATGGGCTCACCGGTGTCGCGCACGTCGTCGGCCGCGTCGGCCAGCGCCGGGTGGGTGAGCACGTCCGCGGCGGTGCGGGTGCGTGCACCCTCCGGGATCGCCAGCAGCTCGCGGGCGGCATCGTTGATGGCGAGCACCCTGCCCTCGTCGGAGAGCAGCACGGCGCCCTGGGCGATCGACTCGACCAGTTCGCGCCGTCGGGAGCGGTGCTTCGCGCTCATCTGCCTGCCCTCGCCGGCCAGGGGCGCCGGTAGCGCATCGTCGTGGCCGATCCCGGGCGCACTGTAGGGCGCCGGCCGGGAGTCGAGGTGTCGGCCGGGTGGGATCAGGTCCAGCGGGAGACCAGCCCGGTCAGGGCCCGCAACGGGCTGCGAGCCGCCCGAGCCGCCTCGTCGAGGTCCTCGGAGGTGACCCGCTCGCAGCGGCCGGCGAGGTGTCAGACCCGACCGAAACGTTCTGCCTCGACGTTGAAGCCCTGCATCATCTCGGTCGGGATGGATGGCTGGGTCCGGGCCAGGGCACCGAGGAGATCCGCTGGGGTCACCTGTCCGTGCCCACCGTTGGATCGTGCGCGGTCGAAGGCCGCGGCGGCGGCACGCTGAGCCGCGAGATCGACGTCGCCGGGCGTGAACCCCTTGGTACGGCCGGCGAGGTCGACGGGGTCCACGTCATGGGCGGTGGCGATGGGTTGCAGCGCTTGCTCCCACAGCGCCTCGAGCGCCTGCTCGTCGGGCGGTCCTATCCCGATGAGCAGATCGAAACGGCCCGGCCGCAGCACCGCAGGATCGACGGTGTTGACGAAGTTGGTCGCACACACCAGCAGACGCCCCGGTCGGCGCCGGAACTCCGGGATCGACTTGAGGAGTTCGTTGACGACGCCGGCGGTCGCCGGGCGTGCGTCCCGGCTGGGCGCGAGCTCCTCGAACTCGTCGATGAAGATCACCACGTGCTCGAGCCGTCCGAGGTCCTCGAAGGCGTCACGGACCTCGTTGGCGAGGGTTCCTTCACCGCTGGCGAGCTTGGACGGCAGGAGTTCCACGAAGGGCCAGTCCAGCCGGCTGGCGATGGCACGGGCGAAGGTGGTCTTGCCGGTCCCGGGAGGGCCGAACAGGATCACCGTCGACGGGGCTCGCATCCCGACGCGCACCGCGATCTCGGGCTCGGCCAGCGGTGCGACGATGCGGGACTCGATGAGTGACTTCTCCCGCTCCATGCCGGCCACCTCGTCCCACAGCCCGGCGGAGCACATCTCGCCTCCCCAGCCCTTGACGATGTGGACCTCCTCCGGCTCCAGTGGCTGCTTCTTCTGGTAGCGGACGAGCCCGGTCGAGGCGACGAAGCCCCGGTCCTCGAGCGCAGCACGCTCGGGATGATCCGGCCCGACCAGTGCACTGATCCGGATGACCCCGTGCTGCGACAACGTCGATTCGAGGTGCGCCAGCAGCGATGAGCCGACCTCGTGGCCGTGCCACCGGGCCGCGACCCCGAAGGCCGTGATCTCAGCGCTGGACCCGTCGATCCTGGCCAGCGCGGTGCCGATGACCTCATCGTCGACCAACGCCGTCGCGCCCACCGCACCCTGTTGGATGTCGGCAACGATCCGCGCGAGGTCCAACGGTTCGCTCTTGGCCGCGGTCGTTGTCTGCTCCAACACGCGGAGCGCGCCGTTGAGGTCATCGGGGGTGGAGTCTCGGATGAGAGGGGGCATGTCGCTTCCTTCCCGGAACGCGACCGCTGGTTCCTCGATCCGCAGCGAGGTACGTGGGCGGAAGATGGCATCTGCAAAGCGTTCGGGCCTGGTGGTGCAGCGGACCACCCCGCCGAGACGCTGGCTTCGACCCGAACCGGTGGTCGGCGGTGACCTTCGGCGCCTGCCGCGACCCGCGTGCCCGTCAGGCCCCGACCAGCACGGTCACCAGGAAGCCCGCCAACGCAGCCAGCCCGCTCGCGCTGCCGCTGCGCGCGAAGGCCTCGGGCAGCATCGTCTCGGCGATGACGGTGATCATCGCGCCCGTGGCGATCCCTCGGATGCCGGCGGACACCGCCTCGGATGCGCCTTCGAACACCACCGCGCCGATGCCCGCGCCGATCGCCGCGGCTGCCAGCAACGAGCTCCACAGCAGCAGGATGCGCCGCCAGCCCCAGCCCTGCTCGCGCATGCCGACCGACGACGACAGCGCCTCCGGGTAGTTGGACAGGAACAGACCGGCGATCAGGGAGGTCCCCCCGACGGCGGCGGTGGCCTCCGCGCCGATCACGAACGACTCGGGGATGCCGTCGAGCATCAGCCCGAGCCAGATCGCCAGCGGAGCGGCGTGTTCGGCGGCCGTGGCTCGGATCTCCGGAGCCGGACGTGACGCCGCGATCGACCGCATGGCACGCCGGGCCCACAGCTCGGCCTGCTGCGGTGCCGCGCCCTGCTGCTCGCGCAGGTAGCGCTTGACGTCCTCCTGCTCGAGGTAGCGGTGCACCGCGGCGCGCAGGCCGGGCAGGCTGGACAGCAACTCGGAGAGGTCGGCGCGGCGCAGCACCCACACGGTGACGTCCGTGGTCGCGACCGCGGTCGCCACGTGCGGAGCGCCGGTGAAGAACGACAGCACCCCGAAGGCATCGCCCTCGGTGAGCCGCTCCCCGGCGTGCCGTCCGCCCTTGGTCACCAACGAGACCTGCCCGTGCTCGATCAGGTAGAGACGGTCGGGAGCATCGCCCGGACGGAAGAAGCTGTGCCCCTGTTCGTGGTCCTTGCGCAGCAGCCGGTCACCGATGCGTTCGAGCTCGTCGGCCGGGAGGTCGGCGAACACGGGCGTGCGGCGGATCTCACCCGCCCGCTCGACGAAGTCGGCACCCGGGTGCGGTGCCTCCCGGGCCCGTACCGTGCCGTGGCCGCCATCGGCCTTCACCCGGGCGATCCAGTCGTCGAGCTCGTCGGTCGTGAGCCCGTGCTCCTCGCGCAGGTACTCCAGCACCGGCCCACTGGCGAGGTAGTCCTCGAGCCGCTCGCGCAGACGCCCGGCCTGCTCCAGCACCTCGAGGAACCGGGCGTGGGGGATCTCCAGGACCTTGGTCGGATCCGCTGCGGCCACCGCGGAGGAGCGGTGCGGCGTCCCGGCCAGGAACGAACGGAACCCGAACACCGCGTTCTGCGTCAGCTCCCTGGCATCGTCGGGATGTTCGAGCCGCACCTTCCCGCGCACGATCACCCGCAGGGTCTCGGCCGGATCGCCGCGGCCGTAGATCAGCCGGTGCTGCGGGTACTCGACGAGGTGGCTGGCTTCGGCGAGCAGGTCGAGCTCGCGGTCCGGCAGCCCGTCGAGGAGGTCGATGCGCTCGAGGTGGTCCAGGAGCCGGCGGCGGCGACGGCGTTCGCGCTGCTCGGCGTACACCAGGGTGGTGGAGGCCTTGCGCAGGAAGCCGCCCCGGGAGTTGATGCCGCGGTTCAGTCCCTCGAAGACCAGTCCGCCGACGACCGCACCCGCGACCAGCGGCGCGGTCTGGTTCGCGTCCAGCGTCGGCGCGACGATGCCGATCGTCACGGCCGCGAGGAGGGCACCGGCGCCGAACGCGGTCAGGATCCCGAGCATCCGGTTGGCTGGCTGCCAGAACCTGGCCGTGACGGCGCCCAGCGGCAGTGAGACGGCGCTGAGCGCACCGAGTCCCACCGCGAGCGCGATCTCGGACACCGCCGGCCTTCCGATCGACCCCGGATGCTCGGCCCAGCGTAGGTACCGGAGGCCGACCGAGCAGCTGCTCCGGCGTCCACCGTCCCGCAACGCCTCTTGCGGTGAAGCGGCCGGGCCTGCAGCATCGGACGCGTGAGCTGGCCCCGACCGTCGGCGCTGGAGGGGCTTCGAGTGTCCGGCCCGAGCAACCGCGAGGAGGTGGCCGTGGTCGATCGCCCGGGTGCGGTCGGGGTCGATCGCTCGGGTGCGGTCGGGGTCGATCGCGCCGGTGCGGCGGACGTCGGCCAGCTGGTGGTCGACGTCGGCTCGGTCCCGAACCAGATCGGGGCGGTGCTGACGCTCGAGGGGGCTGACGAGACCGCCGTTTCCACCCTCGTCACGGTGATCGGTGACCGGCTGCGCGATGTCCCCCGTCTGCGGCAACGACTCATCCCCCACCCGCCGGGCGGTGGACCTGCCGCGTGGGTCGAGGAGCCCGGCTTCGACGTCACCCACCACCTCGAGGTGATGGCCTGCCCGGCCCCCGGCGACGAGCCGGCACTCCTGGCACTGGCGGCGGATCGCGTGACCACCGCGCTGCCTGCCACCTCGCCGCGGTGGCGGGTTGCGCTGGTGACGGGACTCGCCGGTGGGCGGCTCGGTGTGGTCGCGGTGTTCCACCATGTGATGATGGATGGCATCGGAGGGCTGGCCGTGCTCTCCCGGCTCGTCGACCACGAGGCCGTCGCCGAGGCAGCCTCCGCTGCCACCTCCGCTGTCACCTCCACCGGATCGAGCCCGAGGCCGTCAGCGCGCCGGCAGCCGGAGGTGACGCCACCTCGATGGCAGCGGGCGTTGCACCGCCTCTCCGAGCGGCGAGCCCGATCGCGTTCGGCACGCAGGGAGCTCGGTGCTCGCCCGACCCTCGCCACGAGGTGCTCGCTCAACGCCCCCACCGGCCCGCAGCGCGAGGTCGCGGTCGTCCGTGCGGAGCTCGAGGCCAGCAAGCGGTTCGCCCACGCGCAGGGCGGCGCCACCGTCAACGACGTGCTCCTCGGCGCGGTGGCGGGCGCCCTCGGCACGCTGCTCCGGCGCCGCGGTGAGCAGGTCGAGCGCCTCGTCGCGACCGTGATGGTCGCGCCGGACCGCGCCGGCACGTCGGCCAACCAGGCGGGCATCGCGCCGATCGCCCTGCCGACCGGTGGGAGCTTGGCCGATCGGCTGCCGGCGATCACGGCGCGCACGCGGGCGCGCCTGCGGGGACGCCGGGGTGGATCGGCGGCACCGTTCGGCGCCGCGTTGTGGCTGCTCGCCCGTCTGCGTCTGCTGCGCTGGGGCATCGATCATCAGCGCATGGTCCACACCTTCGTCACCAACCTGCGGGGGCCGGCCAGCCCCGTCACGCTCGCCGGCTTGCCCGTCACCGACCTCGTGCCGATCTCCCTGGCGACCGGCAACGTGACGGTGGCCTTCGCCGCGATGTCCTACGCCGGGACGCTGACGGTCACGATCGTCACCGACCCGACCCACCATCCCGACCGCGAGGTCCTCGTCGAGGCGTTGGAGGACGAGCTCGCGTTCGCCCGGCCGGACTGACGACCGGCCCGGCCGGACTGGCTACTGGTAGGTGACCAGCACCGGCAGCGGATCGAGCTCGAGCACCTGCGCGGGGGTCGGCGTCGGGGAATCCTCGTCGTAGAAGTTCTTCCAGCCCCACAGCCACCGGTCCTCGACCCCGGCGGTGATGGCGTCGTAGGTCTCGTACTTGTTCTCGATCGGCCCCTGGCCGTCCATGTGCACGACCACGGCGAGCTCCGGTGGCGCGACGATGGTGTCGCGGTCGGGCAGCATCGAGAACCGGAACTGGTGCAGCACCAGCAGCTTCTCCGGGAGCCGCTGCTCGCGGGTCAGCTCGGCCAGCCAGTCGGCGACCTCCTGGACCTCGGCGGCGGCGACCGAGCCGATCTGCTCGAGGTGGAACTCGTCGGGTTCGAGCCGCCACTCCGGATCGAGGGCGAGGCCGACGTGCGGCTCGCGCAGCAGCTCCTCGTACTCCTTGGCCTGGGTCAGGAAGTCGGTCCGCCCCGACTGGAGGTCCAGGAAGACGTAGATGTCCTCCTCGGCGGCACGGTCGATCCAGGGTCGGAGCACCTCGATCGAGGTCCGGCGGCTGTAGTCGCCGGTCGGTTGCTCGGTGGCGCTGGCGATGGTGGTGATGATCTCGAAGGCGGGCAGGACCTGAGCGCCGTCGGCGCCGTAGGGCTCGGCCACCGTGCGGACACGTTCGACCGTGGCGTCCAGTCCCTGCTCGCCGAGCACGCCCAGTGCCGAGGTCTCCAAGTTGCCGTACAGCGCGACCATCCGCTCGTTCTCGAACAGGCGGAAGCCGCCGC
>JAWLDJ010000110.1:0-7345 GCA_041686695.1 Nitriliruptoraceae bacterium | reverse complement strand
ACGGCCGGCGCTTGGACGGCAACGCAGAGATTGGATTGGCCGTGCGCGTTGGGCACGGGGACCGCGACACAGATCAAGCCGGGCAGGAACTCCTCGTCATCGACCGCGAAGCCAGCCTCGCGAACCTGTTCGAGATGCCGTTCGAGCTCGTCAAGATCGGTGAGTGTTCGATCCGTGTGGCGCTGAAGTGGCGCATGGGCGAGCAGCGTGTGCAACTGGGATGGCGTCAGCTGGGCGAGGAACATCTTGCCACTGGCAGTGCAGTGGAGCGGGACACGAGAGCCCGGGTGCAGCGAGAACCGTAGCGGTCGGGGGGTCTCGACCCGGTCGAGGTAGATGGCTTCGCCCCCCGAAAGGGCGGTGATGTTGCACGTCTCGCCGAGCTCTTCGACGAGGTGGAGCAGAACCCGATGTTGCGCCCCGTGTTGGGTGGCGTTGAGCAGGAGTTCCTCGGCGAACCGACGTAGCCGTGCACCACTACCGTAATGACGACCGTCGCTCTGGCGAACGAGCAGCCCTCCCTCCTCGAGCTGGGAGAGCATCCGGTGGAGCGTAGCTTTCGACACCTGCGTTTCTTCGGTCAACCCTTTCAGGCTGACGAACTCGTCCTTGCGTGCGATGAGCTCCAGCAGCGAGAACAGGCGCAGCGCTGGCGTCTTGCCTTCCAATGCCATCGGCTGCCCTCGGCTCTGGCGCTACGTGATCATGGTGGGTCGTTCCCACGCAGGTGGGTCGGGCCGCGGTCGTGCAGATAGGGGCCCTGACCCCCATGGCGGACGGGATTCTACGCGGCTGGCCGGGATGGATGCGCGAGGGGGTCGTCCCCGAGCCGGCCGCTTCGGTCACCGCGGAGGATCGACGAGGGCTGCTGCCGCCTCGGCGGTGACGCGTGCTGCACCGAGCGAGGGCAGCACGAGGCCGGGCACGGGCACGCTGACACGTACGACAGCGCGACCTGCACCGGCGGTGCAAGAGCAGGTCTCCAACTGTCCTCCGCCGGCGACCGCGACCCGGTCGGCCTCTCGCAGGGGCGGGGCGGCCGAGGTCCCCTCCACGTCGGCGGAGACCGCTGCCAACGCGACCGCGTCGGCGAGCGCCTGCGCTCGCGCCGCACCGGTCAGGTACGCGCCGAGGTCGATCACCGCGATGGCGGCCAGCGTCCCGAGCCACAACAGCATCGGCAGGGCCACCGTGGCGAAGCCGTCCGAGCGTCGGCTCACGGGGCCACCGGTCCATAGCGTGGCGCTGGGCCAGCTCGGCCGGGCCCGACGATCGGCTCGACGCGGCCGACGGCCCGGGCGGAGAGGCGGTGCACGACCGGGCCGATCGTGCGGGTCGCGTGCACTCGCACCGTCACGAGGTCCCCGTCGCGACGGACCACGGGGTTGACGTGCACCGTCAGCTCCAGCTCCGGCGCCGCATCGCGTGCAGCCGCAACGACCGCCTCCGCGCCGGTCGTGGTCACGGCGCTTCTCGCGCCGACCCGGGCGGCTTCATGGAGCAGCAGGACGTCCCGGACCACCCCGAGCGTCAGGATCAGGCCGGTGATCAGCAACGCCACGGCGGGCAGGATCCACACCGCTTCGAGGCTGAGGACCCCGGCCTCGGCCTCGTCTGTGTGCGGGCTCTCCGGCGGGCCGGTGGGGTGCACCGAGGTGCACCCCACCCCGCCTGCCGGCTGGCTCATGCGCCGACGAGGCTGCGGGCGTGCCGCAGCAGCGCGTTGAACAGCGTGACGAGTGCACCACCGCTGGCCCACTCGATCACGACGCCAGCCACGGTCGCCGCGACCACGGCCAGCAGGCCGTACTCGGTCACCAGCGACCCCTCCTCGGAGCCGGCCGCGACGGTGCCGTTCGGGGACCCCTCGGGGTGGTCCGCAACGGTGCTGCGGGGGTGAGTTCCCGGCGCGCCCTCGGGGCGTGGTGCCAGCGCCGGCACCGGCGCTGCCCGTCCAGCGGCAGGTCGGTCGGGGGCGATGGCTGCCATCGGTACGGCCCGCGGTGCCGGGCGGGCTCGCCTGGTGGCGGCGCCACCCGCCGGCGTCGACGACGACGGTGGTGCGGACGGATGGGCCGCCATCGCGGCGCGACGTCGGGCGGTGGCGGCGAAGGGTGCTAGGTGCTGCATCGGTGCTCCTCTCGGTTCAGTAGCCCGCTGCCGACAGTCCGGTGTGCACGATCGGCGCACCGATCAGCAGCACCGTGGCCGGCAACAGGCACAGGGCGGTGGGGAAGGTCAGTTGCGCGGGGAGGCGCTCGGCAGCCGTCAGGACCCGCGCGAGGTCATCAGCCCGGAACTCCCGGGCGAGGTGGCGAACGCTCGGTGCGACCGCGGCACCCGTGCGCTCGGCAGCAGCCAGCAGCGACACCAGCCGCTGGAGCGGATCGGCGCCACCGGCATCTGCCCGCGGACGTGGGGGTCGTGCGCTCACCGGCTCCGCGGCGAAGGTGTCCCTGCCGATACCCAGTTCCAGGCCGAACGCGAGCCGCCGCAGCCTGGCCGCGTGCTGCGGGAGCGCGTCGGCGGCCAACCGCAGCGCCTCGGGGCCGCTCACACCAGCCGCGAGCGCGGTCGCGACCAGATCGGCCACCTCGTCGACCCCGACGGTGACCGGAGCCGGTGGCCGCCGCGAGGACCACAGGTGCTCCACGAGCAGCGCCGCCGGGAGTGCCAGTGCCACACCGAAGAGGCGGTACGCGACGAGCCCGGCCGCCCCGGCGACGGCCAGCGCGAGCGGATCGTGGTGGCGGGTCCGCTGACGGGCCTGGCCGACGCGGCGGACCAACACCACGACGACCACCGCCCCGAACGCGAGCAGCCCCGTGCCCACGGCCAGGACCAGCAACCCGAACGCACTGGTGTAGAACCCGACCAGATCCGCGCCGACCAGCCGTGCGAGCCCCGGGACGAGCAGGAACGGGGCGATCAGCAGGCCGCCGGCGACCGTTCGGGTCTGCGCGCTGGCCACCGCCACGGCCCGCTCACCCCGACGGACGTCATCACGGGCGTCCTGTGCCGCCTCGACGGCCTCCAGCAGGGGCGCACCGACCTCCTGAGCCAGGGCCACGGCGCGACGGCAGCGATCGGGCAGCCGCTCGAGGTCGGTCACTGGGGACCCCGCGGCCACGAGCAGACGCAGCTCGTCGAGGGCGTCGTCCGCGTCGGCGGCCACCTGCCGGCGACGTCCGGCCGTCAGGAGCACGACCACACCTCCTCCACCTCGGCACCGTCGGCTCCCGAGGTGACAGCGAGCAGTCCGGCGACGCGTCGCCGCCCGTACTGATCTCGATCGAGCGCGATCACCAGATCGATCGCCGCGGCCACCTGCGCCCGTGCTGCCGACAGCGGGATGCCTGCCAGCAGCGCCATCCCTTCGAGCCGGACGATGGCCTCACGCGGACCGTTGGCATGCACCGTGGCCATCGACCCGTCGTGACCGGTGTTCATGGCCTGGAGCAGATCGGCGACCTCGGGCCCTCGCACCTCCCCGACGACCAGCCGATCGGGGCGCATGCGCAGGGCGTTGCGCAGCAGCGTCGCGACGTCGACCCCGCCGACGCCGTCGGGGCTGGCCGGCCGCGTACGCAGGTGCACGGTGTGGGCAGCGGGCCGTCGCAGCTCCGGTGCGTCCTCGATCACCACCACGCGGTCGTCGCCGACCTCGGCGAGCAGCCGCGCCAGCAGGGTCGTCTTCCCGACCCCGGCCCGCCCGCTGACCGCGAGGTTGCGGCGGGAGCGGACCGCGGCGAGCAGGAGATCGCGGACCTCCTCGGGCACGCTGCCAGCCGCCGCGAGTTCCTCCCAGCTGGGCACGACCGCCGGGACCCGCCGCAGGGTCACCGTGGGCCGCTCCGCCAGCGGTGGCAGGATGGCGTGCAGCCGGACACCACCGGGCAGGACAGCATCGACGAACGGGTGCGCCCGGTCGAGACGAGCCCCCAACGGTCCCAGGATCCGCGCCAGGACCCTGACGAGGTGCTCATCATCCTCGAAGGCCACCGGGACGCGGGTCACCTGCCCGGTGCGCTCGACATGGACCTCCTCCGCACCGTTCACCATCACGTCGGTCACGGCGGGGTCACGCAGGACCGCTTCGAGCGGCCCCAGGCCCCCGAGATCGTCGACGAGGTCCCGGACCAGGCGCGCCCAGACCTCCGGTGCCGTGACGACGCCCTCGGCCGCGAGCGCGCGGGCAACGGCGCGGCGCAGCCCCGCACGATCGGCCCGGCCGGCCGCGAGTTCGTCGTCGTCCTTGAGGCGCCGCGCGACCGCGTCGCGCAGCTGCGCCGAGACGACACGCACCCCGCTGGCATCCGCCAGATGGTCTCGGCTTCCGGTCGCCGCCGTGCCAGCGGCCATGGCCACGCCGTTCGGCGGCCGATCGTCAGGTCCCACGTTGGTGGCCGATCCCGCCCCCGGGTCGGTGATGGACACGTGCTCGTATCGCTCATGGCGGCGGAGGCGGTCGGTCGCATCGGTCGATCGCATCGGTCGATCGCGACGCGATGTCACACCGCGTTCATCGTCGGGCGCCCCCGCGATCCCTGGCCCTCATCCCTCCTCAACGAGGTCGTCGACGATGGCTCGGGGAACGTGCTGCTCCCGAGGGCGCCGGCCGCCGGAGGGGGTGCCCCGAGTGCGGCGGTACCCCTGCTCCGACGAGCTCGGCGACCAGCGGACGGAGTGCAGCGACCCAACTCCCCGGCAGGCCGGCCGGGAGACGACCGGTGGCTCCGGCACGGGCCACGCGTGCCGACCAGGGCACCCGGAGCACGGGCCGACCGCTGGCGGCGGATGCCAACACCCGCCCGGGCACGGCGCCGCCACCGACGAGCACGATCGCGGCGGCCGGGGTCACCTCGAGCGCGGCGAGGCCAGCAGCGTCGGGGCGACAGACGAGCACGTCACAGTCCGGATCGGGGCCGGCATCGAGGAGCACCGCCTCGATCGATCGGTCCGTGACCTCGGGGACCACGCCGTGATCGAGCAACCGGACGGCACGTAAGGCATCGATCCCCGGCAGACGCTCCGCGGCCGACCAGAGGTCTCCGCCTCCGAGCGCCGCGGTCGGGATGCCCCGGTAGGACGTGCCCAGACCTCGCACGGCGACGAGCGTCCGGGTGCCGGACCAGGCCCGTAGGCCACCGAGCGCCAGGGCCACGGTCGTGGTGCCGACGCCGCCCGCGCTGCCCCCCACCATCAGGCGGGCAGGCGAGCCCGATCGACGACGCGGCACCTCGAGCAGCCTGGCCACGACCGCGGAGAGCCGATCACGACCGCTCGGCCAGCCGACGACGGCCACGGGCCCGAGCCGGGCTGCCGTGGCCGCCGCGCGCACCGGATCGCTGCCATCGGGCAGCAGCAGGACGGTGGGGACCTCGAGGTGGCGACCCGCCGGGCCCGGTGCGCCGACCGGCCCTGACGCACCGAGCTGGCCTGACGGACCGACCGGGCCTGACGCACCGGGCTGGCCTGACGGCCCGACCGGGCCTGACGCACCGGGCTGGCCTGTCGAAGGATCCGGCTCATCCAGGCCGGCCCTGCCAAACGCCACGGTCTGCTCCGTCAGGAGGTGCTCGTCGCGTGCGAACAGACCGGTGAGCTCCGGATCCGTGCGAGGATCCGGTGCGGCGGTCGAGTCCACCGGATCCCGGTGGTCGCGCAGGCGCAGCACGGCCGGCACGGGATCCTCCTCACCGCCATCGACCACCTGCCATCCGAGTACGCCCTCCACCCAGCTACGGACCGCTTCCGCACGATCGGGGGACAGCTCGAGCACGACCGGCAGGGCGGCCGTTGCCGACCCGACGGAGCCATCTCCGTGTGTCCGGGCCTCGGCCGGACGCTCGCCCCTGGCCGCCACCTCGAGTACCTCGCCGGCCGTCATCGCGCCTCCTCATCGATCGGGTCACCAACGCCAACCGTGACGAGCAACGCTACGACCGTGTGCACCCCACCTCGCTGTCGGTTCCCCGTCGGTTGTGGACAAACGCGCCGGACACGACCTTCGTCGAGCCTGCCGTGCCGGCGGCCATCCCCTGCCGGTGGCCATCGGCGCTCGCCTGGTCCCATCGCAGCTCGGGGTCCCGCCCACCGGTCCCCGTCCGAGCGACCCGGGACGACCGATCGCCCCCCGGCCCCCAGGGCTACGATGCGCCGTCCCGAACAGGGCGGGCGAAGGGAGGTTCTGGTGGCCGAGCACCGCGACGAGGTCGAAGCGCACACCGCGAGCAACCAGCAGCGGGCCCCAGGCATGGACCAGCCCACCGCGACGGACCTAGATCCAGCCGCCGAGGTGGTCGACCACACCGACGATCGCAGTGATGAGTTCGCCACCGCCGCCGCTGCGGCCGCTGCGGCCGGTCAGGAGACCGAGCAGCGCTATGCGCGACCCGACGCGGACCGGCTCTCGGAGCGGATGCTGGCGGAGATCAAGCGGCGGTCGACCGGGGCCGAGGAGGCAGCGTTCTTCGACCTGGACAAGACCATCATCGCGAAGTCGTCGACGCTGGTCATGGGTCGGACCTTCTACCGGGACGGGCTGATCAGCTCGTCGATGGTGCTGAAGACCCTGTACGCGCAGGTCGTCTACCAACTCGCCGGCGCCGACCACGAGCGCATGGAGCAGGCGCGACACGCTGCGCTGGAGCTGACCCGAGGCTGGGACGCCGATCGGGTCCGGCACCTGGTCCGCGAGACGATGGAGGAGACGATCGCGCCGCTGGCTTACCAGGAGGCGCTCGACCTGATCGCCTCGCACCGCCGGGCCGGGCGGGATGTGTGGATCGTCTCATCGGGTGGAGAGGAGATCGTCGAGCCCTACAGCGAGTTCATCGGCGTCAAGGAGGTCATCGCCACCCGCTCCGGTATCGACGTGGATGGACGGTACGACGGCACGCTCGAGTTCTACGCCTACGCCGGAGCGAAGGCCACCGCGATCCGCCAGATCGCCGAGGTCCGCGGCTACGACCTCTCGCGCTGCTTCGCGTACACGGACTCGATCACGGACCTGCCGATGCTGTCGGCGGTGGGACATCCCACCGCGGTGAACCCGGACAAGGAGCTACGAGCCGCTGCCGAGGCGATGGACTGGCAGATCCAGGAGTTCGCCTCGCCGGTGCGGCTACGCGACCGGCTCCCGGAGGTGCAGCCGGCAGGACAGGTTGCAGCCGGCCTGATCGGGGCGGCGCTGGCCGGGTTGTTGGTCTGGCGCTACCTCACCCGCGACTGAGCGGCAGCCGAGGGGCACCGGCTGCAGCGCGCGCCGCCCGCCCGCGCCGCCCGGCGGGATGGGTGCGAAACACCCCGGAGACCGAGGCAGAACGCACCCAACCGACTACCG
>JAWLDJ010000109.1:0-7382 GCA_041686695.1 Nitriliruptoraceae bacterium | reverse complement strand
ACCACAGCCGGCGTGACGACGTCGGAGGCCGCTGGGCCCGTTCGTGTCGTTCACTACACTGAGGTCGCCTGGGGAGGAGGCCCACGGGTGATGAACGAGCACGGGGGGAACGAGGCGCTGCTCGAACGGATCGGTGCCATCGGGCGCGAGCTCGCCGCGACCGACGGCCTCCCGGCGACGTTGCAGCAGATCGTCGACCTCGGCGAGGACATGCTCGAGCACTGCGACGGGGTCAGCATGATGCTGATCGGCCGAGGGGGCGTGATCGAGACGCCTGCCGCCTCCTCGAAGGTGGCCTACGACAGCGACATGGCGCAGTACGCCACCGGGCAGGGCCCGTGTCTGGAGGCCATCCGGCAGCACGAGACGATCGTGATGGCCGACATCGAGACCGAGCAACGGTGGCCGGACTACCGCGAGAGGGTGCTCGAGCTCGGGGTGCGCTCGATGATCAGCCTCCGGCTGTTCGTGACCGACGACTCCATGGGGGCACTCGACCTGTACTCCCGGCGACCGAACGCCTTCGACTGGCGCTCACAGCTGGTCGGCCAGGTGTTCGCCGCGCAGGCATCGGTGGCCATGAAGGCGGCGCTGATCGAGGAAGGGCTCAAGACCGCGATCCGGTCACGCGATGTCATCGGACAGGCGAAGGGCATCCTGATGGCCCGTCGTCGGCTGACCCCCGACATGGCCTTCGAGGTCCTCAAGAAACTCTCGCAGGACCGCAACGAGAAGCTGGCAGAGGTGGCCGCGACGATCGCACGGACCGGTGAGCTGCCTGGCCCGAAGGGGTAGCAGCGGGAACCGGAGGCCGCCGAGCGAGCCAGCGTGTCAGCTGCGCCCGACGCGCGTGGTCAGCCGAGATCGTCCTCAGGCCCGTCGGCCCGTCGTTGCGCCTTGCGCTCGGCCTCCTGCACGTGCCGTCGGCCCTCCATCAGGGCTTCGCGGACCTTGCGCTCGCTCTCGACGGCGGTCCCGTAGTAGGTGCGATCGAAGGCCTCGACGATCTCGAAGGTCCACATCCCGGGGAGGACGTTGCGCCCGAGCCAGGTTCGGGCCAACTCGTCGGCGAGGTCGCTATGACCGGCGCCGCGCAGCTGGTCGAGGCCATCGCCGAGCGTGTCGTCCACCCAGCCGATGCGTTGGTGGAACTCGTAGAGCGCGCCGCGAGCGCGTTCGAGCAGCTCGAAGGCCTCACCGATCTTGCCGACCGCATCGACGGTGGCATCGTCCACGCCCATGGGGCGCTGGTGCGCCGGGTCTGGTTGCTCGGCCATGACGGCTCCGTCTCCTCGTTGGTCACCTCGGGGTACCCGATGGGACACCGGTGCCGATGACGATGGGGTCGGCGAGCGATCCCCGCAACCGTCGAACGGTCACGGTGTGGCCGGCGACCTTCGGGCGGTACGGCGTGGCGTGTGGCGTCTACGTTCGACCGCGAGGTCAGCGGATGAGAGGACGCCGTTGCAGCGGGTCGCAGGCCCCACACCACGGCCGGTCGAGGCGCACGAGCACCTGACCAGCGCACTGTGGCGGCGGCGCGAGGATCGATCCGAGGTGCTCCGCTTCCACGACGGCGACCGGTGGGCGACGATGAGCTGGGCGGAGCTCGCCGCCCGGGTCAGGGCGGTGGCCGCTGGCCTGATCGCCTCCGGGGTCCGACCCGGTGACCGGATCGGCATCATGAGCCCAACCCGTCCCGAATGGACCATCGCCGACCTCGCCATCCTCGCCGCCGCGGGGGTCACGGTGCCGGTGTACGAGACCGACGCCCCGCGGCGCTGCGCCGACGTCCTCGGCGACACCGGGCCCCGACTGGTGCTGGCCGGTTCGAACGACCTGGCGAAGCGGATCGCGACCGCCCGGGATCAGGTCGGCTGGCCACACGAACTCCTGGTCCTCGACGAGGGTGGGCTGGACGACCTGGCGGCGCGGGGCGACGCCGACGCCCTCGAGGAACTCGACCGGCGGTTGGACGCGCTCTCCGGCGACGCGGTCGCCTCCATCGTGCACACCTCGGGGACGACCGGCCGTCCGAAGGGCTGTGTCCTGACCCACCACAACCTGCTCTGGACGACCCGGCAGTCCCTGGCCGCCGTGCAGGAGGCGTTCGCCGGGCAACGGCCCTCGACGCTGCTCTTCCTGCCCCTGGCGCACGTCTTCGCGCGGATCATCCAGTTCGCCGCGCTCGAGCAAGGGGCCGTGCTCGGCTACGCACGTTCCCGTGAGCGCCTCTCCGACGACCTCCAGGCGGTACAGCCTCGTTTCCTGCTCGGGGCACCCCGGGTGTTCGAGAAACTGCACGAGCGAGCCAGCGACCAGGCGTCGGGCCTCGCCAGCCGGGTCTTCGCCCTGGCCGAGGACGTCGCGAACGACCTCGCCAGCAACGACCCCGGACCGCTCACCCGGCTCCAGGCGTCCGTCGCCGACCTGCTCGTCTTCCGCCGGATCAGGGACTCGCTCGGTGGGCACGTCCGCTACGCCCTGTCCGGCGGCGGCCCCATCGACGATGCCCTCGTGCACTTCCTCGACGCCACGGGCCTGACCCTGCTCCAGGGCTACGGGCTGACCGAGACGAGCGCACCCGCCACGATCGATCGCCCCGATGATCACCGTGCGGGCACGGTCGGCCGACCGCTGCCGGGCGTCGAGGTGGGGATCGACGACGCAGGCCAGGTGCTGGTGCGCGGCCCCAACGTCTTCCAGGGCTACCTCGGCGACCCCGAGGCCACCGCGGCGGCCATCGACGGGCAGGGCTGGCTCCACACCGGCGACCTCGGCGAGTTCGATCCTGACGGCTGCCTGCGGATCACCGGCCGCCGCAAGGAGGTGCTCGTGACCGCTGGCGGCAAGAACGTCGCCCCCGAGCCGCTGGAGGAACAGCTCCGGGCACACCCGCTCATCGCCGAGCCGGTGGTCATCGGTGACCAACGACCGTTCATCGCCGCGCTGATCACGCTGGATCCGCAGCGGCTGGAGCGCTTCGCCCGCGACCATGGGCTCGACGGTGAGCACGGATCGCTCCACCAGCACGAGCAGGTCCGCCACGAGATCGCCGAGGCCGTCGAGGAGGTCAACCGGCAGGTGTCCCGGGCGGAGTCGATCCGTGAGTTCCGGATCCTCGAACGACGGTTCCGCATCGAGGACGACGAGCTCACTCCCACCCGCAAGCCACGCCGTTCGACGATCCTCGAGCGCTTCTCCGACGTCGTGGACGAGATCTACGACGCCGGGTCGTGACCGCTGAGGCTCAGCCCAGCTCCTCCTCGATGGGGGTCCCCTCGGTGGCGACGGCGAACCACTGCCCGGCGACGCCATGACCCTCGAGGTCGCCGACCTCCTCGTCGCCGACGTAGTAGTACAGCGGCTGGTCGTTGTAGGTGACCTGCAGACCGCCGTCCTCACCCGGGATGGTGCCGATCAGCTCCTGCCTGACCTCGCCGTCGACGGTCGGGACCTCATCGCCGGTGGAGAACACGGGCCAGGTCTGCAGACAGTCCCCCGTGCAGGTGCGTTCCCCGTCCGGGTCCGCGGTGAACACGTAGAGGGTGCGTCCCTGCCCGTCGACCACGTGCGTCCCGAGCGACGAGAGGCGGCTGGTCATGTCCGCGTCCGTCAGCGCCTCGCCCTCGAACACCTCGCCTGACTGCTGTGTGTCGTCAGCGTCCGGTTCGCTCTCGCCGATGTCGTCCGGGTCGGGCTCCTCGATGTCATCACTGCCCGGTGTGCCCTCGAGCTCGTAGTCCCCGGGCGTGTCCCGCTCCGGTGTCGCACATGCCGCCAGCAGCAGGCCCGACAACACCAGCGGGGTAAGGCAACGGCGCAGGCGGCGCATCTCGGTCCTGGTCTCGTGGAGGTGGAGGTCGGCGGACCCGCACCACGACACGCTCACGAACCCTTCCCGGAACGTTCGGGCGACGAGGTCCTACCCACCTACGAGGCTGCCATGGCAAGCGGCGGGCAGGGAACACGGACCTCGGCCGATGGGCCACGGCAACGATCGGCGGCCGAACGCGTCGACGGCGTCGGGCGCCAACGACCGAACGCCGCCCCCGATCCCCGGCGGCGGCGTCCTGCGGTGGGGTGCGCTACTTGTTGGCCTTCTCCATGCGCCGCTTGAAGCGGTCGACCCGGCCACCGGTGTCGACGAGCTTCTGCTTGCCCGTGTAGAAGGGATGGCACTGGTTGCACAGCTCGACGCTGATGCGGTCGACGGTCGCCCGCGTCTCGAAGGTGTTCCCACAGGAGCACGTGACGGTCGCGAGCGTGTACTCGGGGTGGATGTCCTGCTTCATTGCATCCTCCGGGCGGTCGTGGCACCGAGGGGCGGCGGAGAGAGGGCGGCTCAGGCAGCGGTGACGGGGACGGCGAACGCGGTGGCGTCAACGGCGCTGGCACGGGGCCCTGACGTCGCTGACACCGTCCCACGAGAAGGCGCGCCGAGCGGCGCGCCGTTGGACGAGGCTACCAGAGGCCTCACGATCGTGACAGCGAGACACTGATGTTCGCGGTCCGGTCCCGGCCGGCCGGCTACCTTCCCACCCTCACACGAACACAGGGGGGCCATCATGGCCGCACCGTACTCCCCCGCGACACCCGTCGCCGAAGCACCGGTCGCGGACCGCAGGGCCTACATGACCCGGGTCTACGTCCGGCTCCTGGCCGGCATCGCCGGCTTCATCGTGGGCTCCTGGTGGCTGTTCGCGACCGGACTCGCCTACACGATCGCGGAGTTCGTCCTCGGCGTCAGCTGGCTGCTGATCCTCGGTGGCTTCATGATCGTGTCGTGGATGTCCACCTCGATGCTGTACCGGACGTCCTCGCCCGCCGGACAGTTCGCGGCCTACGCCGCGGTCGTCGTGGCCAACGTCCTGCTGTTCGCCACGCCGCTGGTCCTCGCCCAGGTGCAGGGTCCACCCGGCACGATCGAGCTCGCGGCCCAGCTGTCGGTGGTCGCCTTCGTGGCGCTGTCGGCGATCGCCATCACGACCAGCAAGGACTTCAGCTTCCTGCGCGGCTTCCTGCTGTGGGGCGGGGTGCTGGCCCTGCTGCTGATCGTCGGCTCCACGCTGTTCGGCGCCGGACTCGGGGTGTGGTTCTCGGTCGCGATGATCGGCTTCGCGGGTGCGGCGATCCTCTACGACACCCAGAAGATCTACCGCTCCTACCCGCTGGGCACGGAGACGGCGGCTGCGGTCCACCTGTTCTCGTCGATCGCCCTGCTGTTCTGGTACGTGCTGCAGCTGCTCACCCGGCGCTGAGACGACGGGGGCGGATCCTGTTCGGACCGCCCCCCGTCACCGACGCCCGAGCTCCCGGGGCGCACGGCCGGCCCACCCCGGGCTGGTGGGGGGGCAGCGTCAGGAGAAGTCGCGGAACAGCTTGATGCGGTCCTCGAGCTGCGCCCGCTGCTCGGGGTTGCGTACCCCGAGTCCGGTGTCGCGGGCACCGACCAGGATGCCGAGCTTGCCCGTGTGCTCGTTGCGGTGCATCTTCAGCGCGGCCTCACCGACCTGCTCCAGCGGGAAGGCCTCGGTCAGGATCGGCTGGATCATGCCGAGCTGGACCAGCCGCGTGGCCTCCCAGGCCTCGGCGTAGTTCGCGAAGTGCGAGCCGATGATGCGCTTGAGCCGCATCCACAGCACCCGGTTGTCGTAGACGTGCCGGTAGCCGGTGGTGGAGGCGCAGGTCACCACGACCCCGCCGCGCTTGCACACGTACACCGAGGCGGGGAAGGTCGTCCGCCCGGGGTGCTCGAACACGATGTCGGGGTCCTGGCCGACCAGCTCGCGGATGCGCTTGCCGAAGCGCCTGAGCTCGGACTCGTCGATGTTGTCCTCGTCGTCGATGAAACGGTAACCCTCGGCCTTGCGGTCGATGATGTGCTCGACCCCGATCGCCCGGAGCTGCTCGGCCTTGGCCTCGGAGGACACCACGGCGACCGGCACGCCCCCACCGTTGAGCACGAGCTGGCAGGCGAACCCACCGAGCCCCCCGGTCCCACCCCAGACCAGCACGACATCGCCCTGCTTCATCTGCGCGCCGTTGGGGCTGACCAGCATGCGGTAGGCCGTGGCCAGCACGAGGCCGAGCGAGGCGGCCTCCTCCCAGTCGAGCTGATCGGGCATGGGCAGCAGCTGGTTCGCCTTGACCATCGAGATGTCGGCCAGCGCACCGAAGTTGGTCTCGAAGCCCCAGATGCGCTGGTCCGGGTCGAGCATCGAGTCCTGATGGCCGGCCGGATCCTCCAGATCGACGTAGTTGCAGTGCACGGTCACACGATCGCCGGGCTTCCAGTGGTGGACACCCGGCCCGGTGCGCAGGACCACCCCGGCAGCGTCCGAGCCGAGGACGTGGTAATCGAGGTCGTGGCGTGCCCCGAGGTCCGAGGAGCGACCGAAGCGCTCCAGGAAGCGGAACGTGGACACCGGGGCGAAGCGCGCGGACCACACCGTGTTGTAGTTGAGCGCCGAGGCCATCGGGGCGATCAGCGCCTCGCCGGGTCCCAGCGGCGGGATCGGGATCTCATCGAGGTGCAGGGTCTGGGAGGGGTCCTGCTCCTCCTCGGGGATCCCGTCGAAGGTGTGCTCGTCCTCCTTGCGGACCACGCAGGCGCGCATCGTCTCGGGCAGCGGCAGCGCCGCGAGCTCCTCCGACGAGGCGTCCTCGTGGATCGCGTCATGGATCGCCTGCATGGCCGGTGTCTGTGCCACGGTGTGTCCTCCCCCGGCAGCCGCGTGGCGCCGTCGACGTCCGGTCGGGGCTCCCAGGCCGCGCGGCGCGACCTCCGACCTCACCGGGCACGATAGTGAGCACCACGCCACGCGGACGAACCGGCGTCACCACCCCGACCCGCCGGCGGTCAGACTCGGCCCTGGTCGTCGGTGCCGGCACCGGGGCCGTCGTCCTCCACCTCATCCTGCGGCTCGTCCCGTGCCGGCTGTTCGTGCCCCTCGCCCGCGTCGAGCCTGCCCTGCTCGCGACGGATCTCCACCACCTCGACGTCGAGGACGACCTCGTCACCATCGGGCGTGCGCACCCTCGGGCCCGGGCCCCGACGACCACCCCCGCCCTGCGGCCGCTCGCCGTCGGCACCCGGGGACCGCCGCCGGCGTCCCCCGGCGCCGGGTGCCCGGCGGCCCGTGCCCGAGGGCGGCGAGGTGCCCGAGCCCGTGGTCTCGGCCACCCGGGCACGCAGCCGACGTGCCACCATACGACGGGTCGGCCCCAGCAGGAACAGGAACCCCAGCACGTCGGTCAGGAACCCCGGGGTCAGCAGCAGGGTCCCGCCGACGATGACCAGGGCACCCTGGGCGACCTCGTCGCCCGGCCAGCGCCCCTCCTCGAGCGCCGAACGGAACTCCGACCACGCACGCCGGCCC
>JAWLDJ010000108.1:0-7415 GCA_041686695.1 Nitriliruptoraceae bacterium | reverse complement strand
GCAGGTCCGCCGCAAGCCCTTCTCCGTGGTGCTGTTCGACGAGGTCGAGAAGGCGCACCCGGACGTGTTCAACACCCTGCTGCAGATCCTCGAGGACGGACGTCTGACCGACGCCCAGGGGCGCACGGTGGACTTCAAGAACACCATCCTGATCATGACGTCCAACCTCGGTACCAAGAACCTGACCTCCCCGAGCGTCGGGTTCGCCGCCGAGGATGACGCATCGGTCTACGAGAAGATGCGGTCGCAGGTCGACGAGGAGCTGAAGCGCCACTTCCGGCCCGAGTTCCTCAACCGTATCGACGACACGATCGTCTTCCACCCGCTGAGCTCCGAGGAGATCAAGCAGATCGTCGACCTGATGCTCAAGCGGGTCAAGCAGCAGCTGGCGACCAAGGGCCTCGACCTCGAGCTGACCGACCAGCTCAAGGGCTGGCTCGCGGACAAGGGGTACGACCCGCAGCTCGGTGCTCGTCCCCTGCGTCGCACGATCCAGCGTGAACTCGAGGACCGCCTCTCCGAGCGCATCCTGCACGGCGAGCTGGCCAGTGGCCAGCTGATCGTCGCGGACCTCGACGAGGAGACCGACAGCGTCACCTTCCGTGCGGTCGCCTCGCCGGAGGCGCCGGACACCCCGCCGGTCGAACTCGCCGGTGGCGGCGATCACGACGAGCAGCACGGCAACACCAACGGTCACAACGGCCACGAGGAGTGACCACCGAGCAGCACGGGTGAGGGGCGGGTCCTGCGTGGGCCCGCCCCTCACCTTTCGTGCCTCGTCCCTGGTCAGTCCGACGGTGGGCTGTCCCAGTCATGGACGTCCTCCCCGGCCTCGCGGGAGAGGATGTCCAGCGCTGCCTTGGCCCCGTCGCCGGCGGAGATGATGGCCTGGCTGCGCTGCGGCCGGACCAGATGGCCGGCGGCGTAGAGCCCGGGAACCGAGGTCGCGGCCTCGTGATCGGTGGTGACCGCGCCGTCAGCCGACGCGGCTCCCAGCGCCGCGGCCAGCTTGGCCACGCTCCGTCCCCCGGCCAGGAGCACGTGGTCGGCGTGACGGGCCTCCTCGGCGGTACGGACGGTGAACCCACCGCCGTCCACGGCCTCGATACCGACCACCTCGGCATCCACCAGCCTGGCACCGACCGCCTCGACCTGCGCCCGGGACGTGGCCTGGAAGGCGCTGCCATCGGTGTCGAGGACGCCGAGGTAGTTGTGGAGGTGCGCGTGGTGCAGCAACGTGGCGTCGCCGCCGTAGACCAGCGTCTCATGCCCGTTCTTGGCCAGCAGCAGGGCCGCGGACAGCCCGGCCGGGCCGTCTCCGACGATGATGGTGCGTCCCAAGGTCGTTCCCTTCGTCGTGGTCGTGGGGTCGTCGTCAGAGGTGCCGATGGTCGCTGGCTCGTGGTGCGTCGGCGGCTCGACACCCCTGCCCGTGTGCGTTCGAGGCTACGCTGGCTCGGCAGGCAGGGCGACACGGGAGGCAGCTGGTGGCCCACGACCTGATCGACTCGACCGAGATGTACCTGCGGACCGTCCTCGAGCTCGAGGAGGAGGGGATCCCGGCGCTGCGTGCGCGGCTGTCCGAACGCCTGGGGCTGTCAGCGCCATCCATCTCCGAGGGTGTCACACGCCTGGAGTCCCAGGGCCTGCTGCGGCTGGCGGCCGACCGCACGGTGCAGCTCACCGACGAGGGCCGCGTCCGTGCCGAACAGGTGATGCGCAAGCACCGGCTTGCCGAGCGGCTGCTGGTCGATGTGCTGGGGCTCGAGCACGAGTACGTCCACGAGGAGGCGTGCCGCTGGGAGCACGTCATCTCCGATCGCGTGGAGCACCGGCTGGTGGAGTTCCTGGGCAACCCCACCACCAGCCCCTACGGCAACCCGATCCCGGGCTCGGGTGAGGGCTTCGACGACGTCGTCCCGCTCGCCGAGGTCGGTGCCGAGGTGGTCACGATCCACTCCATCTCGGAGCACCTCCAGGCCGATGCCGAGGTGATGCACGTCCTCCACGAGTACGGGATGATCGCCGGTGAGCGTGCCGAGGTGACCCGCCACGACGGCGGCATCGTGTTGGCCCTGGCCGGTCACCGGATCGAGCTCAGCCCGCAGGCGTCGCGCTACGTCTACGTCGTCCCGGTGGCCGTCGCCGACGCGTGAACGCCACACCCCGGCCAGCGCGGTCAGCGGGTGCTGGCGACGGTCTCGGCGCAACGCTGCAGCAGGTCGACGGTCTCGTCCCAGCCGACGCAGGCGTCGGTGATGGAGACCCCGTGCTCCAGGGGCGTGTCGGGTGACCAGTCCTGGCGACCCGGGCGCAGGTTGCTCTCGATCATGAGGCCGAGGAGTCCGTGGTCGTGGGAGCGCCACTGTTCCAGCACGTCCTCGACCACCAGGTGCTGGCGCCGGTGGTCCTTGCCGGAGTTGCCGTGGCTCGCGTCGACCATGACGGGTCGGGGATGGTCGGTGATCCGGCGGGCCGACTCCTTGGCCGCCTGGACGTGCGCGACGCCATGGTTGGGTCCGTCGGTCCCCCCGCGCAGCACGATGTGGACGTCCGGGTTGCCGGTGGTGCGCACGACCGTCGTTCGGCCGAAGCCGTCGATGCCGAAGAACGCGTGGGGTGCGACCGCGGCGCTCAGGGCGTTGGTCGCCCCGCCGAGGGTCCCATCGGTGCCGTTCTTGAAGCCGATCGGCATCGACAGTCCCGAGGCGAGCTGGCGGTGCACCTGGCTCTCGACCGTCCGCGCTCCGATGGCGGCCCAGCTGACCAGGTCGGCCTGGTACTGGGGAGTGATCGTGTCCAGGACCTCGACGGCACAGGGGAGCCCGAGGGCGGTGACGTCCAAGAGCACCTGCCGTGCGATCCGCAGACCCCGGGAGGCGTCCGAGCTGCCGTCGAGCGACGGGTCGTAGATCAGGCCCTTCCAGCCGATCGAGGTCCGCGGTTTCTCGAAGTAGGTGCGCATGACCACGATCAGGCGGTCCGAGAGCTCCTGTGCGACCGGTGCGAGCAGGCGCGCGTACTCGGTAGCCAGGGCCTGGTCGTGGATCGAGCACGGACCGACGATCACCACCATGCGGTCGTCCTGTCCGCGCATGGCTGCGGCGATCCGTGCGCGACTGTCACGCACGAACTCGTGCTGCTGCGGGCTCGCAGGCAGCTCGGTGCGGACCACGGCCGGCGTCGCGACCGGCTCGAACACCTCGACGTGACGGTCGTCGACGGGCAAGCTCGGCCCCTCGGCGGCGGCAGCCACCGTCGGGTCGTTGGACACGGTCATCAGGTCCTCCTCGCGTCGCAGCGCCAGACGCCGCGCTCGACGCACAGCATGGACGCTACCGTCCGACGCCACCGTCGACGCCGCTTCGTTCTGCGACACTGCGAGACACCAGCGGCGAGAGGATCCCCATGGCCACCCCCCCAGCTGCAGCTGCCGGCACCTTCACCCTGGGAGGCGAAGTGCCCGTGACCCGGATGGGCTACGGCGCCATGCGCCTGACCGGCGAGGGCATCTGGGACGCCCCCGCCGATCGCGACAACGCGATCGCCGTGCTGCGACGCGCTGTCGAACTCGGTGTGGACCTGATCGACACCGCGGACAGCTACGGCCCCGCCGTGTCGGAGGACCTGATCCGTGCCGCGTTGCACACCGGCCGTGCCGACGATCCCTACGGTGGGGTGACCATCGCCACCAAGGGTGGGTTGATCCGCACCGGCCCGGGCGAGTGGCACCCGCTCGGCCGGCCCGAGTACCTGCGCGCCGCCTGCGAGATGAGCCTGCGGCGCCTGGCCGTCGAGCGCATCGAGCTCTACCAGCTCCACCGGATCGATCCCCAGGTCCCCGCGGCCGAGCAGTTCGGCGTGCTGGCCGACCTGCAGCGCGAGGGCAAGATCCGCCACATCGGGCTGTCCGAGGTCTCCGTCGCCGAGCTCGACGACGCGCGCGAGCACCTCGAGGTGGCCAGCGTCCAGAACCGGTACAACCTCGTCGACCGGGGCTCGGAGGCGGTGCTGGAGGCGTGCGCCGCCGCGGGCATCGCGTTCCTGCCCTGGTTCCCCGTCGCGGTGGGCACGCTCGCCCGCCCGGGCGGGCCGCTCGATCCGATCGCTGCGGCCACGGGAGCGACCCCGGCCCAGCTGGCGCTGGCGTGGCTGCTGCACCGCTCGCCGGTCATGGTCCCGATCCCGGGTACCTCCTCGCTGTCTCACCTGGAGGAGAACGTCCGGGCCTCGCAGATCGAGCTCACGCCCGAGCAGATGACCGAGCTGGAAGCCGCGGTGTGAGGCTCGTGTAGCCTCCGCGCCCCGCGACCAGCGCCCGAGTCCCTCCGTCACCGTCGATCGGAAGCGGCGTCGTGCCCTCATCGTCCGCCCGTCGGGCCGGATCGGTCCCCACCGGATCCGCAGCCACGGTGGCTCCGGCTCTCCCCGATGTCGCGACCCGTCGCCGCCTCACCGAGGATCTGATGGCGTGGGCCGAGGGGGTCCGCGCCGACCTGCCCTGGCGTGCCACCCGCGACCCGTGGGCGATCGTGGTCTCTGAGCTGATGCTCCAGCAGACCCAGGTCGTGCGTGTGGTGCCGCGCTACCTCGGTTTCCTGGAGACCTACCCCACCCCGGCCGCGTGCGCTGCCGCCTCGGTCGGCGAGGTGGTCAGGGCCTGGGAGGGGCTCGGCTACAACCGTCGCGCGATCAACCTGCATCGTGCCGCGCAGGTCATCGTCGCGGAGCATGACGGTACGGTCCCCGACCGCCTCGATGCCCTGCTGGCACTGCCGGGCATCGGTCCCTACACGGCACGGGCCGTGCTCACCTTCGCCTTCGAGCGCGACCACGGGGTGGTCGACACCAACGCGGCCCGGGTCCTGGCACGAGCTGCCGCCGGGCACCGTCTGGGCGCACGCGTGGCCCAGGATCTCGCCGACGAACTGGTCCCGATGGGTTACGGGTGGGCCTGGAACCAGGCGATGCTGGACCTGGGCGCCCAGGTGTGTGTGAAGCGCAAGCCCCGCTGCGGGGACTGCCCGATCGCCGGCTCCTGTGCCTGGGCTCGGTCGGGCTTCGCCGCGCCGGACCCGGCCGACGGGACGGCAGGCGGCACCAAGCGCCAGTCGGTGTTCGTCGGTTCGGATCGGCAGGGACGGGGGCGACTGGTGCAGGCGCTGCGGACCGGGCCGGTCGAGATCCAGCGGGTGGCCGACGTCACCGGGTGGCCCGACGAGCCCGAGCGGGCGCGTCGGATCGCGGATGCGCTGGTGGGTGAGGGCCTGGCCGAGTACGTGGACGGGCAGCTTTCGCTGCCAGGCCGGACGTCGTGAGCGACCGCGTCGCCGACATCGTCGCGGCGCGCCTGGCCACCGGCGACGCCAGCCTGGACGAGTTGCTCCGGGCGGTCCGTGCCGCTGGTGGTCGGGGCGTCGGCCGGGCCGCCCTGACCCGGGTGCTGGCCGGCGATGCCAGGTTCGTGCCCATCGAGGAGCTCGGCAGGCAGCGGTGGTCCCTGGTCGAGCTCGAGCCGGACGGAGCGGCCTCGGCTGCCGACGCCGACGCCGATGACGATGCCGACGCCGATGACGGTGCCGAGCTCAGTGTCGCTGCGGCCACGGCGGCCGCCGCTGCGGGAGCCGGGAGCCAGGCCGAGGTGGCCGGGACCCGTGCCGAGCTGGAGGGTCTCGAGCTTCGGCCATGGCAGGCCGAGGCCTTCGCCGCCTGGTCGGGGACCTGCCGCGGTGTGGTCGAGGCCGTCACCGGGACGGGCAAGACCCGGTTGGCGATCGCCGTGAGCCGCACGGTGCTCGACCGCGGGGGCCGTGTCCTCGTCCTCGTACCCACCTTGGAGCTGCTCGACCAGTGGCGCGTCAGTGTCCGAGAGCTGCTCCCCGACGCGGGCGTCGGGCAGCTCGGTGGCGGCGGCAGCGATGACCTGTTCAGCCACCACGTGCTGCTCGCGACCCCGCATTCGGCTTCGGGCGTGCCGATCGACCTGCCACCCGGCGCTGGTGGGCTGGTGATCGCCGACGAGGCGCACCGCTACGGCGCACCGACGTGGGGTGCGGCACTGCCGGCAGGTTTCGGGTTACGGCTCGCGCTGACCGCGACCTACGAGCGCGGTGACGAGGGGATCGAGGAGGTCCTCGAGCCCTACTTCGGTCCGGTCGTCTTCCGGTACCGCTACGACCGGGCGGTTGCCGAGGGCACGGTGGCGCCCTTCTCCATCGCCCTGGCCGGGGTGGAGTTGTCGAGCGAGGAGCGCCTGGTCCACGACGCCGCCGATGCCCGTGTCCGCAGCCTGCACCGCGAGCTCGTCGGGGCGCTCGGCATGCCGAAGGAACCCGGTGCGCTGCTGCGGGCCGTGGCGGCGGTGGTCGCCGAGTCACAGGAAGGTGGACGTGGCGGCGGACGGCAGGCGGCGGCGTGCCGCGAGTACCTCGCCCGGCTCCGGGAGCGTCGCGAGGTGGCTGCCACCGCGCTGGCCAAGCTCGACGTCGCACGCTCAGCAGCGCCCGGGCTCGTCGGCGGGCGATCGCTGGTCTTCACCGACACCATCGACCAGGCGGAGGCAGCGGCCCGGGTCCTGGTCGCCGCGGGTA
Source organism: Nitriliruptoraceae bacterium (assembly GCA_041686695.1). Lineage (GTDB taxonomy): Bacteria > Actinomycetota > Nitriliruptoria > Nitriliruptorales > Nitriliruptoraceae > T1Sed10-7. Next base: position 825 of record JAWLDJ010000108.1, on the reverse strand, counting down.
TCCGCGCGGAGACGGTCCACGGTCAGCTCCCCCGTGAGCGTCGCCGCATCCGACTGGCCCAGTTCCGCCGTGGCCGCATCGAGGCCCTGGTCGCACCTCGGGTGCTCGATGAGGGCATCGACGTCCCGGCAGCCGACGTCGCCGTGGTCCTCGCAGCCTTCCGGACCCGTCGCCAGCTGGTCCAGCGGCTCGGCCGGGTGCTTCGACGCAAGGACGATGGCCGCCAGGCCCGACTCGTCCTGGCCTATGCGCGCGGCACCGGCGAGGAGCCGGCGCGCGGAGGTCACGCCGACTTCCTCGCGGAGGTCAGCGGGGTGGCGCGCGGCATCGACGACCTCGATGTGGCCGCTCGGCCCGACGCGGTCGGTCGCTGGCTGGTTCGGTGACCACGCTGCGACCTCGGCCTGCGTTACGCTGTGCGCCGGTCGCACACGCCACGGGGACGGGCGGGTCGCCGAGGCCGGAGAGGAGACGTACGTGGTCGAACCACCCCGCGATCCGGCGTTGCGTGCGGTCCTGGCGATGCTGGCGCCCGGCACCCACCTGCGGGAGGGGATCGAGCGCATCATCCGGGCCGACCGCGGCACGCTGATCGTGATCGGGTGGACCCAGCAGATCGAGCCGTTGGTCTCCGGTGGGTTCGTGATCGACATCGCGGCCACGAGCCAGCGGGTCGCCGAGCTGGCGAAGATGGACGGCGCTCTGGTCCTCGATGCCGAGGCCAAACGGGTCCTGCGGGCGAACGTGCACCTGGTGCCCGACCCGTCGATCCCGACCGCGGAGACCGGGACCCGGCACCGTTCGGCCGAGCGGACAGCGCGCCAG
>JAWLDJ010000107.1:0-7483 GCA_041686695.1 Nitriliruptoraceae bacterium | reverse complement strand
TTCGACATCATCCGGGGCGTGGACAAGTACTCGGTCTCGGGGCACCTCCTCGAGGACCCGGGGAAGCGGCCGCTGCTGTCGTTCGCCGTCGACAACCCCCGGTTCGAGCAGTTCCGCCACACCACGGCGGTCGAGTACTCGCGTGCGCTGCGGGTCCGCTTCGAGGTGATCGAGCAGTTCCGGCAGGTGTTCGAGCGGTACGACCTGATCGTGACACCCACGGTGACGATGACCGCTCCGAAGGTCAAGCCGCCGGATACCGCACTGTTCTCGAACTTCGACTGGATCATCAGCGCGCTGGGGATCACCGGGATGATCAACTTCACCGGCCTGACAGCCGCGACCGTGCCCTGTGGGTTCGTCGACGGGCTGCCGGTCGGTCTCCACATCATCGGCAAGCGCAACGGGGAAGCGGCCGTGCTGCGGGCCAGCCGCGCCATCGAGCAGGCGCTGCCCTGGGCGCAGCACCGGCCACCGCTGGCCACCGAGGTGCCGGCGTAGCCGGTCCAAGCACGGGCGCACGAGGCACGACACGACACCGAGCATCGATCACAACGATCGCAAAGGGAGAACCGCTGATGTTGTCACGTACACGCGTGGGCCGCGTGGCCCGGCCATGGCAGGTCGCCACGGCTGCCTTGGTCTTCGCCGTAGCCCTCGCCGGTTGCGGTGGCTCGACGGAGGAAGAGGATCCTGCACCCTCGGAGGACACCGAGGATTCGGGTGGGGACACCGAGGACTCGGGCGAGGACAGCGGCGCCGCGGCCGGCCCGAGCGGGTCGCTGGTCGTCGGGACCTCCCTCACCCTGGACACCGCGGATCCCGATGTCCTGCAGAGCGCCGGCTTCACGCTGCTGACCAACCAGCTGTACGACCGGTTGACCCAGGTCGAGGCCGATGGTGCAGCAGCACCGATGCTCGCCACCGCCTGGGAGGGTGGCGAGGACGACGAGGGTGCCTACCTCGACATGACGCTGCGTGAAGGGGTGACCTTCTCCGATGGTGCGCCGTTCAACGCCGAAAGCGTCGCCGCGAACTTCGAGCGCAGCCAGACCCTGGAAGGCTCGCAGACCGCGTTGGACCTCGGTGGCGTCACGGTCGAGGCCCTCTCGGACCTCGAGATCCGTCTCCGCAAGCCCGACGGCGTGGCATCGCTGCCACTGGCTCTGGCAGGCCCGGCCGGTGCGATGATCTCGCAGGAGGCCATCGCCGAGGGGCGTGACATCAGCACGGACCCCGCCGGGATCGGGATGTTCGTCCTGGAGCAGTCGGACCCCACGCAGTACGTCATGCGTGCGCGGGAGGACTACTGGGACCCGGAGAGCCAGGGGGTGGAGGAGCTCACGGTCCGCATCCTTCCCAACGACGCCCGTCTCAACGAGCTCCGTGCCGGCACGCTGGACATCGCCAACGTCCCGGGTGAGCTCGCGCAGGAGGTCGGCGGTGACTACGAGCTGATCGAGGTCAGGAACCAGAACAACGTCTATGGCCTCCCGATCAACACGTCACTGGAGCCGATGGACGACGCCCGCGTCCGACAGGCGATGTCGCTGGCCATCGACCGTGAAGCCGTCTGCGAGGCCGCCTTCGGTGGTGCCTGCGAGCCGGCCACCCAGCCCTACCCCGCCGACTCCGTCTTCTCCGATGCGGACAACCCCGACGAGTTCGCGACCTACGATCCCGAGGCGGCCCGGGCCCTCGTGAGTGAGGCGGGCGCGGAGGGTGCCGAGTTCACCATCGTCACCTTCACCGAGGACGCCCGTTGGGGGCTCATGGCGGAGGTCACGCAGCAGATGTTCCAGGACATCGGGCTCGATCCCGAGGTCCAGGCCCCACCGGGCTTGGAGTTCTTCCAGACGTTCCTGTCGGGCAACGCGCACGTGGCGACCCTGCCGACGGGTCCGTTCCTGGACCCGACCTACGGGATGAACTTCGCCTTCCGGGGAGCATCGCCGGGGAACCCCGGCGGCTACGAGCACGACGGGCTCGAGGAGCTGCTGGCAGCAGCCGGCAACGAGCTCGACGAGCAGGCGCGGGCCGACATCTTCCAGGAGGCGTCATCGCTGGTGATGGAGGACGTGACCTACATCCCGATCCTGAGCGAGAACCTCATCTGGGCGCAGAGCCCACGCGTGCAGGGCTTCGAGGCTCCGAGCTTCATGGGGCTCCTCAACCTGCGTGGCGTGACCGTCGAGGACTGATGTCGACCCGGGCGCGTCTCGTGTGCACCGCACACCGCTACATCCGCGGAGGTGCACGAGGCGCTGCCCGGGACGTGTCAGACTGCGGTCGTCGGGACCCGGGGTCGGCCTGATAGAAATCGGAGCCAAAGCTGCCGGAGAGGAGTGCGACGTTGTCCGCGTCAACGCGATCGCCCGAGGCGGCGAGCACGGCAGGACGCTCCAGCGGCGGCTCGTTCGTGCCACGGGTCAGGGCCATCGGGAGCTGGCTGCTGTCGTCCGCCGCCACGTTGCTGCTCATCTCCTTCGGCAGCTACGCGTTGCTGTACCTCGTGGGCGATCCGGCCATCGCGGTCGCCGGCTCCCAGGCGACGCTGGAGGACATCGAGCGGGTCCGACAGGAGTTCGGGTTCGATCGACCTCTGTTCGAGCAGTACCTCGATTGGTTGGGCAGCGCGCTCACCGGTGACCTGGGCGTCTCCTACACGGTGCAGCGTTCCGTCATCGAGATGATCGGGGAGAGCCTCCCGATCACGATCTCGCTGAGCCTGACGGCCCTGGTCCTCGCCACCGTCGTGGCGACGGGGGTGGGCGTCGTGGCCGGCCTACGCCCAGAAGGCCGGTTCGATCGGTTCCTGACCACCGGCGCCGTTCTGGGCATCGCTGTCCCGAACTTCCTCCTGGGGATGGTGCTCGTAGCGATCTTCGCGGTGTGGCTGGGATGGTTGCCCGCGACCGGGTACCGTCCGTTCAGCGCCGGTCCCCTGGAGTGGGCCAGGTTCATGCTCCTTCCGGCCGTCACGCTCGGGGTCGGACTCCTCGCACAGCAGGTCCGGACCCTGCGGTCCTCGATGATCAAGGAGATGGACTCCGGCTACGTCCGCACCGCTCGGGCCAAGCACCTCTCCGAGCCGGCGATCGTGGTCAAGCACGCGGCACGCAACGCGCTGCTGCCGATCGTGACCGTGATCGGGCTCCAGATGAGCCGCGTCATCACCGGGGCGATCCTGGTCGAGCAGGTCTTCGCGATCCCAGGCATCGGCCAGCTGACGGTACGCGCGGTGGCGGGTCGTGACCTGCCGTTGGTGCAGGGCCTGGTCGTACTCTTCGCGGCGACCATCCTGTTGGCCAACCTGCTCGTGGACCTCACCTATGGGTGGTTGAACCCGTCGACGCGGAGGACCCGATGAGCTGGCTGCCGAGCGCGTTGCAGCGGGTCACCGACCGTGAAGCCGGCGGGACGGGTCGGTTCCGGCGGCCCGTGCTGATCACGTCGGCCAGCCTCCCGGTCAAGATCGTGCTCTTCGCGGCGGTCATCGTCGGCGTTGCTGCGATCCTGGCCCCGTGGCTGCCGCTCCAGGATCCGCTCGAACAGGACCTCCAGTCGGTCCTGACCGGCCCGACCAGTGAGAACCTGCTCGGCACGGACCAGCTCGGCCGTGATCTGTTGTCCCGGACACTGTGGGGCGCGCGCACGACCCTGCTCGCCGCCCTGGTCGCCGCCAGCGTCGCCGGGATCATCGGGATCCCGGCGGCACTCATCGCCGGGTACCGCCGGGGGTGGATCGAGACGGCCCTCAACCGGTCGTCCGACGTGATCATGACCGTGCCGGCGCTGGTGATGCTGCTCGCGGTCCAGGCTGCCCTGCAGACGGGCATCTACGGATCGATGGTCACGCTCGGGATCATCCTCGCACCTCACCTGTACCGCGTGATCCGGTCCGAGGTCCTCAAGATCTCGAACTCGTCGTTCCTGCAGTCCGGCCGGCTCTCCGGGTGTTCGCACAGGCGGATCATCCTGCGCTACGTCCTGCCCAACGTCCGCGAACAGGCCGTGGTGCAGTTGAGTTTCCAGTTCGGGTTCGGGCTGATGGTCGAGGCCGGTATCAGCTTCCTCGGTGTCGGGGTCCAACCACCGGATCCGAGCCTGGGGAGCCTGCTGAACGGCACCATGTCGCTCATCTCGAGGGAGCCCATGCTGGTGTTCGCACCCGGGGGTGTGCTGGTCCTGCTCATCCTGGCCTTCAACCTGGCGGGTGACCTCCTCCGCACCAAGAGCAAGGCGAAGCATGGCGAGTGAGCCAGGGAACGCCGCCCTCCGTGTCGAGAACCTGAACCTGCACATCGGAGCGGGCCCCGACAGCATCCCGGTCGTGGAGGATGTCTCCTTCTCGATCGCACCGGGGGAGATGGTCGGGCTCGTGGGGGAATCCGGCTCGGGCAAGAGCCTGACGGCGCTGGCCATCATGGGGCTGCTGCCATCGGCGATCAGGAAGGTGAGCGGGAGCATCAGCATCGACGGCGAGTCGGTGACGGCGTCCACCATGGACCGGCGGACGCGTGCCCGCAGCCGGAAGCTGGCCATGGTGTTCCAGAACCCCATGACCAGCCTGAATCCCTCCCACCGGATCGGGCACCAGGTGGCCGAGGCCGTCCGCGAACACACGCCGGGTATCTCGCGGCGAGCGGCGTGGCAGCGCGCGGTCGAACTGCTCGATCTGGTGGAGATCCGATCAGCGGCACGCAGCGCCAAGCTCTACCCCTACCAGTGTTCCGGCGGGATGCGGCAACGCGTGGCGATCGCGATGGCGATCGCCTGCCAACCGAGCGTGCTCCTTGCGGACGAGCCGACGACCGCGCTCGACGTGACCGTGCAGAAGAGCGTGATGGAGCTGCTGGAGAACCTCCAGGAGGAACTGAACCTCGCGGTGCTCTTCATCTCCCACGATCTGGGGCTGGTGAGCGGCCCGTGCCGACGGACCATGGTCATGTACGCGGGACAGCTCGTCGAAGAGGGTCCGACGACGGAGGTCCTCACGCGGCCGTTGCACCCCTACGTCTCCGGTCTGCTGCGGTGCATCCCGACCCGGGCGCTGGAGCTCGGGGTCCTCGAACCGCTTCCAGGACGGGTACCCGGTCCCGGGGAAGCGCGAGAGGCCTGCCGGTTCACCGATCGGTGCCAGCACGCCATCGAGGTCTGCTCGACGACGCCGCCGCCACTGGAGCAGGCTGAGCCGGATCGGCGATCACGGTGTTATCGATGGATGGAGATGGAGACGCTGGAGCACACGCAGCAGCTCCCGGCGCCAGCGGATCCGTCAGACGTGGCCGGGGCGTGAACGGCCGTGCAGCGGTCGCCCTCCGTCGATCGGCGCCACTTGGCAGGCCAGCCGGCGAGGTGGCACGGGACCGCCCGGGACGGGTGACGAAAGGGTGGGAGCCATGGGCAGCGACGTGATGGTGGTCGCCGAGGACGTCGTCAAGCGGTACCGCAAGAAGGACCCACTGGCGGTCGATCGGGTCTCGCTCCGCGTGCAGCGCGGGGAGTCGTTGGGCATCGTCGGCGAGACCGGCTCCGGCAAGTCGACCATGGCCAAGATCCTGTCAGGACTCCTGCCGCACGACGAAGGCCGCGCGGAGTTCGACGGCCACCCCATCTACCGTAAGGGCCGCGTGGACCGGGAGATCTGGAAGCGGGTCCAGATGATCTTCCAGGACCCGTACGAGTCCCTCAATCCGGCGATGGACGTCGGGACCATCGTGGGCGAGCCGCTGGTGTTCTGGCGAGGACTGTCCTCCTCGCAGGCCCGGGAACGGGTGGCGGAGCTCCTCGACTCCGTCGGCCTGGCGCCATCGGTCGCGCAGGCGCCGCCCGATGAGCTCTCGGGTGGTCAGCGCCAGCGGGTCGCCATCGCGCGGGCGATGGCGGCGGAGCCCGAGCTGATCATCTGCGACGAGCCGGTGGCGGCACTCGACGTCTCCGTGCAGGCGCAGATCCTCGCGTTGATGAACGAGCTCAGGGACCGACAGGGCGTGGCCTACGTCTTCATCTCCCATGACATCGGCGTCGTCCAGCTCATGTGTGATCGCATCGCCGTGATGAACGCGGGCAAGGTCGTCGAGGAGCTCGACGCCGCGGACATGTCGGTCGATCGCGCCACCGATCCCTACACCCGCCGACTGCTCGCCTCGGTCCCCACCCTGCCGCACATCGGCCACCCGGAAGAGCAGCCCGGGTGACCGTCGCGCGATACGCGCGCCCGACCAACGTCAGCCCTGATCGCCCCGGTAGGTGACGGGGAACCGTCAAGGAGAGATGCAGTGCCTGCGAACCAGGAGATCGACACCCTCTACCTCCACGGCAACGTGGTCACCATGGATGAGGCCAACCCGCGTGCGGACGCCGTCGCGACCGCGGGTGAGCGCATCGTCGCGGTGGGGCAGGCCTCGGAACTCCGCGAGCTCGCCGGGCCGGCGACACGCGTGGTGGAGCTTGGCGGCCGGACGATGATCCCCGGGTTCGTCGAACCGCACACCCACGGGCCCATCTACTCCCAGGAGGTCTTCGACTCCGTGAACCTGCGGTGCCCGCCGCTCGGGGTGGTCGATCGCTTCAGCACGCTTCTCGAGCGTCTACGCGAGCGGGCCGAGCAGACCCCTGCGGGGGAGTGGATCATCGGGGCGCGGTTCGACGAGCACTCGTTCACCGATGACCCGCGCCTGCCTACGCGTTGGGACCTCGATGAGGTCTCGACCGAGCACCCGATCTTCGTGACCCACCGCTCGGGGCACTCAGCCGCGGCGAACTCGCACGCGTTGCGTCTGGCCGGCATCGATGAGAACACGCCGGATCCGCGCGGCGGGAGCCTCGATCGGGAGGCGGGTTCCCAGGAGCCGAACGGGATCCTGCGAGGCAAGGGCGCCGTCTTCCAGGTCTGGGGGCTGATCCCCGAGCTCGATGACGACGCTGCGCTCGCCAGGCTGTCGATCTCCCAGAACGATTACCTGCTCTCAGGCATCACGTCGACGCACGATGCCTACATCCTCCCGGGCTGGGCTCGGCTGTACCAGAAGGCGCTGGCTCGCGACCTGCTCCCGGTGCGCACCACGATGTTCCTGGATGCCGGCGTCGCGTTCAACGCCAACGGCCAGGCATCGTTCGTGTCGGGGTTCGGCAACGACCACCTACGGATCGGCGCGGTGAAGCTGTTCGCCGATGGGTCGGTCCCGGGTTTCACGGGGTGGCTGACCGAGCCGTACCTCACCCCGGTCAACGGCAACGCAGAGCACGTCGGGAGCCCGACCACCCCTCCGGATGCCCTCGCCGAACTGGTGTTGCGCGCGCACAGCCAGGGCTTCCAGGTCGCGATCCATGCCGGTGGGGACGCCGGCATCGACTCCGCGATCGATGCGATCCGTAAGGCACAGGAGTCCGACGGCCGCACGGACGCGCGTCACCGTATCGAGCACGCCCACTGCACCCGTGAGGACCAGCTGGAGGCGATGGCCGAGCTGGGCATCAC
>JAWLDJ010000106.1:0-7981 GCA_041686695.1 Nitriliruptoraceae bacterium | reverse complement strand
GACAGGCCCGCGCCCGCACCGGCACAGACAGGCCCGCGCCCGCACCGGCACAGGGCAGGCCGGCACCGGTGCCGTCACCCGCCGGCGGATGGCTCCGGGCTGGGCTGGTCCGCACCGGCCAGCCGGGTGGCGAGGACCAGCCCCTGGTCGATGCCGAGCACCGTGGCGGTGAACCGCTCGTCCTCGGCCACGGCCTGCAACGAGGTCGCCACGTCGTCGGCGTCCTCCCCACCCCGCAGCGCCCCCCGGACCACCAGCATGCCCCCCACGCGCAGCAGACGGCGGGCGTGGTCGAGCAACGCCAAGGTGACGGCCGGCCGGGACTGCAGGACCACGAGGTCGTAGGCCGCGTCCGAGAGCCGATCGAGCACCGTGAGCGGGTCACCGTGGATCGAACGCACCTTCGGGCCGGCCGCCATGGTCTCGAAGGCATCGGTGGCCAGACCGTGGGCGTGCGTGTCGGGCTCGATCGAGGTCAGCACCCCCCGGGGCGGCAGTTCGGGCAGCAGCCAGGCCCCGGACACGCCGCCAGCAGCGCCGACCTCGACGATCGTGCGGGCGCCGACCGTGCGGGCGGCCCATCGCAGCAGCGCCCCGATCTCCGGCGCTGGTGGCGCCAGCGTGGCAGCTCGGCGACGCGCGGTCACCGTGGTATCCGGCTCCGGGGCCAGGACACGTCGGACCTCGTGCAGCACAGCCTCGTCCACCATCGTCGCCCGCCTCGTCGCTACGGTGCTGTCGACCACGGCGGTGGCGCGGTGGTCGTCGTGGCGGCAACCTAGCCCAGTCGCCGGCCAGCCGGACGGTCCCGCACGAGCGGCCAGCGCCCGCCACCGAGGAGCTCGGGACGCGCTGGCCGACCTGAGCGGTTCCCGGCACCGAACCCTGGGCGCGGATGCGGCACCATGGCCAGCGACGTTCTCAGGACCGGAGGCGTGAGTGGGGTACGACAGAGACGAGTGGCGGCGTCCGTGGCGCAGTGCCGGGTCGGTGCCGTCCGACCCATCAGCGCATGGGCCTGCCGCCACCCCACGAGCTCCTGACGCCCCCGCGGCTGGCGCCGACCTGCCCGCGGCCGGCGCCGACCTCCCGGTCGATGACGCCCCTGCGCGGACGATCGCGCGCTTCCCGCAACCGCCGCCGACCGGTTGGTCGGCGGCCGCCGCCGGGCCGGGATCGCCAGCGGGATCGGTCCGGCCACCGGACACGGTCGGCACGGTCGACGCCCCGGCCTCACCCCGCCGCCGGCCCATCGGTCTGGTGCTCGGAGCGGTGCTCGGCGCCGTGATCGGCACCGGTGGCACGCTGTTGGCGACCGACGCGTTGCCCCGGGACCCGGCTCCGGAGCAGGTCGAGGAGGCGGCCGGGGACCCCGATCTGCCCGCCACCGTGTCCGCACCCTCCATCGAGCCGTTGAGCGAGTCGTCGATCGTGCCGGCGGTCGCCGAGGCCGTCACCCCCTCGGTGGTACGTATCGACGTGCGCGCTGGCGAGGAGGAGGGATCCGGTCCCGCCGGACAGTCCGGTCTGGGGTCCGGCGTCATCTACCGGTCCGACGGCTACATCATCACCAACCATCACGTGATCGAGAACGCGAACTCGGTCGAGGTCCGGCTGGCCAGCGGTGACGTGCTCGAGGCGGAGGTCATCGGCTCCGACGAACTGAACGACATCGCGGTGGTCAAGGTGGACGCCGAGGACCTGCCGGCGATCAACCTCCGGAGTGCGGACGAGCCCCTGTTGGTCGGTGAGACGGTCATCGCGATCGGGTCGCCCTTCGGGCTCGACGCCTCGGTCACCGCCGGGGTGATCTCCGCGCTCGACCGGGAGATCCGTCTCGACGAGGTCGGCCCCGGGCAGGGGGTGCGCACGATCCCGTCCATCGTCCAGACCGACGCGGCCATCAACCCCGGCAACTCCGGTGGCGCGCTCGTGGACGCTCAGGGGCGGCTGGTCGGGATCAACACCGCCATCCTGACGCGCTCGGGCGCGAGCCAGGGCGTCGGCTTCGCCGTCCCGGGCGATCAGGCCGTCGACTCCTCGGAGCAGCTGATCGACCAGGGCTTCGTCCGGCACCCGCTGCTCGGCATCGCGGGCCAGGATGTCTCCGCCGAGGTGGCGGACGAGCTCGACCTGCCCGCTCGTCGCGGGGCCATCATCGAGTCGGTCCAGCCGGGAACCGGGGCCGCGGATGCGGATCTGCGACCCGGTGATGTGATCGTGAGCGTCGATGACGAGCCACTGGTCACGATGTCCCAGCTGGTCGCGGAGGTCCGTGAACGCGACCCCGGTGACGTCGTCGTCCTGGAGATCTTCCGCGACGGGGACCTGGTGGATGTCGAGGTGGAGCTCGGGGAGCTGCCACGCTGACCCCTCCCGCCGCCGTGTGGGCGGGCGCGGCTACCCTCGCTCCGGCGGCCGACCGGGCCGCGCCTGCATCCCCTCGGTGGAGGTTCCGCTCGTGCCAGGGCCCCAGGAACTGCTCGTCATCGCCGTCGTGGCGCTGCTGGTCTTCGGCCCGGATCGACTCCCCGAACTGGCTCGTACGGCCGGCAAGTGGCTCGGACGTCTGCGGAGCGAGACCCATCGCAACGTCGAGGAGCTGAAACGGCTCAGCGAGATCCAGCAGCTCCAGGCCGACCTGCAGGGACTCAAGCGGGAGCTCGACGACGCTCGGGACGACGTCACGCGCGAGGTGAAGGGGTTCTCGGGTCTGGCCGAGGACGCCGCCAGCGGTCGCGGGAACGGTGAGCGTGGCGATGCCGGTGCCGCCTCGCCGAACGCCCGGCGTCGGGCGGCGAGCTCCGAGGCGCCACCGCGCGCCGACGAGGATCCACCACCCTTCGACCCGGAGGCCACGTGAGCGGGGGCGCGTCTGCGCGCCCGCTCGGTGCCGTGCCGCCCGCCGTCGCCGGTGCCCTGGTCGTGGCGTCCTACCTCGCCGTTCGTTCGGGCGCGGCGGAGGTGGCGGATCGGGAGATCGAGCGGCGGCTGACCTCGGTGGCCCATCGGCGGGGCGACCACGTCCTGGTGGTGGCCACCGACCTGGGCTCGACCTTCGGTCTGATCGGCACCACGACCGTGTTGGCGCTGACGGGCCGGCGGATCGCCGCGGTCGAGGTCGGCTCCGCCGGCGCCGCCGCGTGGGTGCTGGCTCAGGCGGTGAAGCCGGCGCTCGGACGTCGCCGCCCCTACGAGCTGGGATCGTCGGTGCGGTTGGTCGCCCCGCCGGCCGGTTCCTCCTGGCCGTCGGGCCACGCGGCGGTCGGCGCCGCGATGGCGGCAGCGCTGACCACGGTGGGCGACCGACGGCTGGCGGCGCTGGCTGCCGTCGGGGCGCTGGGGATCGGCGCGTCGCGTATCTCGGTCGGCGTCCACCATCTCAGCGACGTGGTCGCCGGCTGGGGCGTGGGGGTCCTGGCCGCCTCGTGCAGCGGCGCGGTCACGCGGTGGCTTCGGCTCAGGACACGCTGAGCGGCAGGTTGCGCCCGAGCACCGAGCGTGACCTGGCGGCCAACTGGTCCGCGACGCCGTTGATGGCCTGTGCCGCGGGCAGATCCGGGTTGGAGACCACCAGCGGCACACCGGCGTCGCCCCCCTCGGTCAGTCGGGGGTCGATCGGGATGCGACCGAGCAGTTCGGTCCCCAGCGCCTCGGCGAGCTCCTGACCACCACCGCTGCCGAAGATGTCGTGGGTCTGTCCGCTGGCCGGATCGGTGAACCCGGCCATGTTCTCGATCACGCCGACCACCGACATCCCCGTCTGCTCGGTGGCCTTCCCGGCCCTCAGCGCGACCTTCTGGGCCGCCTGCTGCGGGGTGGTGACCACGACCATGTCGGCGTTCGGCAGCATCTGCGCCAGCGAGATCGCGATGTCACCCGTGCCCGGGGGCAGGTCGCACAGGAGCACGTCCAGCTCTCCCCAGTGGACATCGGAGAGGAACTGCTGGATCGCCCGGTGCAGCATCGGACCACGCCAGATCACGGAACGATCGGGGTCGGTGAAGAACCCGATCGAGATCACCTTGCAGCCGTGTGCCTGCAGCGGCATGACCATCCCGTCGAAGGCCACGGGCTTGCCCGAGACCCCGAGCATCCGGGGGACCGAGTAGCCCCAGATGTCGGCGTCGAGCACCCCGACCTTCAGGCCCTGCTTGGCGAGCGCGGCCGCCAGGTTCACGGTGACCGTCGACTTGCCGACGCCGCCCTTGCCCGAGGCGATCGCGATGACCTTGGTGGGGGAGTCGGCCGCGGCGAAGGGGATCTCCATCTCCGGGTTGGCGGCCCCCCGTTCGGCCCGCAGATCCGAGGAGAGCTGCTGACGCTCCTCGTCGGTCATCGCCCCGAACACGACCTGGACGTCCTCGATCCCCTCGAGTTGCATGACAGCGGCGGTGACATCGTTGGTGATGCGGTCCTTCAGCGGGCACCCGGGGATCGTGAGCTTGATCTTCACCCCGACCCGGGCGCCTTCGATAGCGAGGTCCTCGACCATCCCGAGCTCGGTGATGGGCTTGTTGATCTCCGGATCCTCGACGGTGGCGAGGACCTCCATGATCTGCTCGGTGGTGGGCACGTGCGGCTCCATCGACGGTGGCGGGTGCGGCGGGAACGAGGGTAGCGACGGTGTCCCTACATGGGGTCCGGCGTGACCCTGAGCGCCTCCCTGGCGGTGACCTCCCCCCGCCATGCCCGCGCGGCCGCGTCCTCACGCAGCGAGACCAACCCGTCACGCCGGGCCTGGTCGGCGAGCCGTCGCTCCGTGGCGCGTTCCATCACCAGCTCGCGCAGCGCCGGCGAGACGGCGAGCAACTCGGTGATCGCGACCCGGCCGCGGGTCCCTTCGCCTTCGCACAGGCGGCAGCCGGTGCCACGTCGGTACCGGGGGTGCGGGTTGGCGTCGTGGCCGCCGGCGGGAGGCCCGAGCCGTTCCAGCAGCGTCGCGTCCGGCTCGTCCTCGACGGCGCAGCCGTCGCAGACCCGGCGTGCGAGCCGTTGGGCCAGCACCAGCAGGACCGAGGAGGCGATCAGGAAGGGATCGGCGCCGAGGTCGACCAGCCGGGCGATGGCCGACGGCGCGTTGTTGGTGTGCAGCGTGGCGAGCACCAGGTGGCCGGTGAACGAGGCCTCGACCGCGAGCTGGGCGGTCTCCTGGTCGCGGATCTCACCGACCAGCACGACGTCCGGGTCCTGGCGCAGCACGTGGCGCAGCCCGCGTGCGAAGGTCAGGCCGATCCGTGACTCGATCTGGGTCTGGTTGACCCCCGGCAGCTGCACCTCGACGGGGTCCTCCAGCGTCAGCACGTTGCGCGTGACGTCCGCGACCTGCGCGAGTCCGGCGTACAGCGTGGTCGTCTTCCCCGAGCCGGTGGGCCCGGTCACCAGCACCAGCCCCTGGGGGCGTTGGAGGGCGTCGGTCAGCTGGTCGCGTGACGACGGCGACAGGCCGAGCTCCGCCAGCGAGACCAGATCCGCGCCACGGGGTAGGACACGGAGCACGACCGTCTCGCCGTACAGGGTCGGCATGGTGGAGACCCGCAGGTCGACCGGCTGCCCGTCGACACGCGCGGCGGCACGACCGTCCTGCGGCAGACGGCGTTCGGCGATGTCCATCGCCGCCATGATCTTCAGCCGTGAGGTCACCTGCCGGCCGAGGGAGCGGGGGAGCTCCATCGCCTCACGCAGGACACCGTCGACCCGGAGCCGGACCTTGACCCCGCCCTCGTGGGGCTCCACGTGGATGTCGCTGGCCCGAGAGGTCACCGCGTCGTCGAGCAGCGAGGTCACGAGCTTGACCACCGGCTGCTCGTCGAGCACGTCGTCGGTGTCGATCGCCTCGGGTTCGGCCGCCTCCTCGATGACGTCCTGCTGCGCATCCGCGCGGTAGGCCCGGCGGCGGAGACGGTCCACGTCGGACGCGGCGGCCGACAGCCGTCGGATACCGCGCACGCCCGAGACCACCCGGATGTCGTCGAGGGCCACGACGTCGGCCGGATCGGCCATCGCGATGGTGAGCATCCCGTCGTCGAGGTGGAGCGGCACGAGCTGATGGCGTTCGGCCAACCTGGCCGGGACCCGGTCGACCGCGAGCGGATCGGGCTGTGCACCGGTGAGATCGACGACCTCGAGCCCGAGCTGGCTCGCCAGCGCGTGCGCGACCTCCATCTCGTCGACCATGCCGAGTCGGATCAGGGTCTGTCCGATGCGTTCGCCGGTCGGTGACAGGGACAATGCCTCACGCAGCTGTTGCGCGTCGATGACCCCCGCATCGAGCAGGAGCTCACCGAGGAGCCGGCGCCGTGCGGTGGCTGCTGGCGGTGGCGGCGGCGCGACGAAGGTCAGGTCGGGATCTGGATCGCTCACGTCGTGGGCTCCGTCGTGGTACGGCTGCTCGAAGGGATAGCCTCGGCCGACCTCATCGCCGCATCGGGGCCGCCATCGACCGCATGCTACGTGCCGCTGCGCGCTTCGCGCGTGCGCTGCTGCTCGCGGTGTGTGTGGTGGTGCTGACCGGCTGCCGTCTGGACGTGGTGGCGCCGATCACCCTCCACGCCGACGGGACGAGCACCGCCGGCCTGACCGCCCGGTTCGACCCGCGCCTGCTGGCGGAGCTCGACGCCCTGGGTGTCGACCCGACCGCGGAGCTCAGCGCGGCCGTCGCCGCGGAGGAGGCGTGGAGCCTCACGCGGACCCGGGACGAGGACGGGGCGCTGACCGTGGCGGTCCGTCGAGACGTGCCCGACGATGCCGAGCTGGCGGCGACCTACGCCGCGCTGTCCAGTGGGCTGGCTGCCGAGGATCCGGCCCTCGAGCTGGCGCTGGAGGTGGACCGTGACGAGCAGGGCGGGGTGCGGCTGTCGGGGACCGGGAGCTTCCGGCCGCCGCTCGGCGTCGGTCTGGAGGTCGACGGTGCCGCCGTGGGGGAGGACGCCGAGGCCCTTGCGGCCATGATGGCCGAAGCGGTCGAGGTCGGGCTCGAGGTGCGCATGCCGGGTGTGGTCACGGCGCACGACGGGGTGGCCATGGACGCCTCCACGGTCCGGGTGGACCTGGAACCCGGGGTCGAACGGCGTTTCGCGATCCGTTCGGATCCCGCCCCGTGGTGGGCCTCGTTGCCGATCGGTCCGGCGGCCCTGCTGGTCGGGGTGGGGCTCACGGCGGTCGTGCTCGGGCTCGTGGCGGTGTTCGCTCGCCGCCGCCGGGTCAGTCCCGAGGCGTGAGCTCGACCAGGGTGCAGGTGTCCTTCCAGCGCTGCAGTGCCGCCTCACCGTCCTGCAGGTTCAGCCGGGTGCCCATGCCCATGGCGGCGATGCGCTCGAACTCCTCGTCATCGGTGACGACCCGCACCGCGGCCGGCATCGCGCCGATCGTGGCCTTGACGTCCTTCGACTTGATCGTGAGCGTGACCTCCGTGGCGTGCTCGAGGCCGGGAAGCTCCTGCTCCTGGGGGCCCTTGAGGACGAAGAGCTTCTGGCCCTGCTGCACGTACCACGCCGGCCGCTGCAGCGCCGGTCCGCCGCGCTGCGGGATCGTCAGCCAGCAGATCGCGCCCTTCTTCAGCGCGGTCTCCGCGGCCTCCATGAGCACGCCGGCGGCCTGCACCGACTCGGGGGCGTCGATGAACACCGGCACCCGCGCCACGAGCTGGCCGTCGAGGTAGAACGCCAGCGTGTGCTCGCGATTGCTGGAGATCTCCACGCGCTCGTGGACCTCCTGTCGGAACAGGTCCTCGAACATCTGCCCACGCAGCTCGCGCAGCCGCGGCGCCGACTCCCAGATCACCTGCCCCTCGGGATCGGCGATCGCGACGACCTCCTCGTATCGGCCCTGGGGGCCCTTGTAGACGCGGTGCAGCGCGAACGGCTGCGACCCCGCCGGCAGCTCGCCACGGACGCGGATCACGGGATCGGCGACCCCGGTCGAGGCGTAGGTGTCGAGGTCGTAGGCCATCCCCGACAGCAGCGTGACCCGGGACATGCAG
>JAWLDJ010000105.1:0-8125 GCA_041686695.1 Nitriliruptoraceae bacterium | reverse complement strand
GGCGGCGGCGACCTGGTCGCGAGCGGTGGCCTTGGCATCGGGGGAGACGGCGTCCTCGAGGTCGAGGATCAGCGCGTCGGTCGGCAGCGTCCGCGCCTTGTCGAGTGCCCGGGCGTTGGAGCCCGGCAGGTACAGCACGGTGCGGCGGGGTCGGGTCGCGGCGTTCACAGTCCGTAGGCCTCCTGCAGCTCGGGGTCGCGCTCGGCCAGTTCGCGGGCGAGGTCGAGGACCACCTGGCACTGCTTGTAGGTGGCGTCGTCCTGCATCTTGCCGTCGATCATCACGGCGCCGGAGCCATCGCCCATCTCCTCGACCACGCGCTTGGCCCATGCCACCTCGGCGGGTTCCGGGGAGAACACCCGCTTGGCGATGTCGATCTGCACCGGGTGCAGGGTCCAGGCGCCGACGCAGCCGAGCAGGTAGGCGTTGCGGAACTGGTCCTCGCACGCCACGGTGTCCTGGATGTCGCCGAACGGGCCGTAGTACGGCAGGATGCCGGCCATCCCGCAGGCGTCCACCATCCGGGCGATCGTGTAGTGCCACAGGTCCTGCTGGGCGGTCGCGCGGCCGGCGGCGTCGATGTCACCGGAGTCCGGGGGGTCCTGGCGGACGAGGTAGCCCGGGTGCCCGCCACCGACGCGGGTGGTCTTCATCCGACGGCTCGCGGCGAGGTCGGCGGGCCCGAGCGAGAGCCCCTGCATCCGCGGCGAGGCCAGGCAGATCTCCTCGACGTTGGCGACCCCGCGGGCGGTCTCGAGGATCGCGTGGAGCAGCAGCGGCCGCTCGAGCCCGGCGCGGGCCTCGAGCTGGGCCAGCAGACGGTCGGCGTAGTGGAGGTCCTCCGCGCCCTCGATCTTGGGCAGCATCACCACGTCCAGGGCGCCGCCGATCTCCTCGACCAGCGTGGTCAGGTCGTCGAGGATCCAGGGGGAGTCGAGCGCGTTGACCCGGACCCACAGCTGCGTGGCGCCGAGGTCCATGCTGCGGCCCACCTCGACCATCCCGGCCCGTGCCGCCTCCTTGCGCTCCACGGGGATCGCATCCTCGAGGTTGCCGAGCAGGACGTCGACCTTGGGCGCCATGTCCGGGACCTTGGCGACCATCTTCGGGTTGGACGGATCGAAGAAGTGGATCATGCGAGAGGGACGCAGCGGTACCTCTCGTACCGGTTCCGGGGCGCCGATCGCCAGCGGTTGGAAGAAGTCCTTCGGGCTGCGCATCGTGGTGACCTTCCCTCAGGGCACGAGCCGGCTCCACGGCGGCACCGGCCTCGCGACACCGTAGGCGGCGGCCACCGGCGCGAACGAACCGGCGCCTCCGGGGCGCGTGGCCCCGGCGTGACCGTGTGCGAAGCTGGGGCCGCCACGAGGAGGGCGAAGGGTGATCCTGCGGAGCGTGATCGCGGCAGCGGTCGTGGTGCTGGTGGTCTGGGCGGTCCGGCGGTGGATCCGGGGCCAGGGCCTGTCCGCGGTGCGACAGTCGATCGTCACCGGCGGCCTGCTGGCCCTCGGCCTGGTGGTCGGTGCGGCCTCAGCCGCGACGATCATCGAGGTGCGCGGCCCGGCGGTCGAGGAGTCGGTCGGGGTGATCGCCGAGGTACGTGGCAGCGCCGATGATCTGGTCCGCTACGCCTGCGTACGCGAACGGGGCGCGCCGGTGGTTCCCGACCAGTACTCATGGTGCGGTGCCCTGGCCACCGAGGTCGCACCCGCGGTCCTGGCCGGCGAACGTGAGGCGGTGATCGGGTGGCTGTCCCCTCGTGACGCCCGCGACCGCGTCATCGTGTCCGTGGCGCCGGCCGGGCAGGAGCGTGGCTGATCGGCCCACCGGCGGTCCCGGTCGAGGGGCGCACCTGTGGCGATGCGGTGGCGCTGTCGGCGCGGGCTTGCAGCGGACGGCCACGGGCGAGCACGATGCCCCGGGCCCGCAGGGTGCGGGGGCGCGTGACACGCGCGAGGAGGGAACCTGATGCCGACCGCCGACTTCGGCCGCTTCTTCGACGACTTCGAGGTGGGGGACGTCTACAAGCACTGGCCCGGCAAGACGATCACGCAGGCCGAGGACATCCTGTTCTGTGCCATCACCATGAACCAGCATCCCCTGCACTCCGACGACAACTACGCCGCGGCCGCCACCTCCCACGGCAAGGCGATGGTCGTCGGCAACCTGGTGTACTCGATCGTGCTCGGCCAGTCCGTGCCGGACGTCTCCGGCCGGGCGATCGCCAACCTGGAGATCGAATCCCTCAAGCACGCCAACCCGACCTTCCACGGCGACACGATCTACTCGGAGACCGAGGTGCTCGAGGTGCGCGCCTCCCGCTCCAAGCCCGATCGCGGGATCGTCAAGGTCCGTACCATCGGTTACAACCAGCACGGCACGATCGTGTGCGAGTTCACGCGGAGCGCGCTGGTGCCCAAGCGGGGTTTCGACTTCGACGGCCAGCCGGGCCGGCCCGAACCGCAGGAGCAGTGACGTGTGAGCCCGCGCCACCGATCGCGCCGCCGCCGGGCCCGCACCGGCAGCCTCGAGATCCACCGGGAAGCGGGACCGCCGCGACTGACGATGGTCGTCCACGGCGGCCAACGCGTCTGCGACCTCGAGGTGGCGGTCGATCACAGCGGCGGCGCGATCCGTCACGTGGAGGGCTGGGGGTGGCGCGTGAGCCATCCACCGGCCTCGGGCGAGTGGTGGCTGGTCGACGATGACGGCTCGCCGCGTGCGATCATCGCGCGGAACAGTCCGGTCGGTGAACGCTTCCACCTCGAGCTGGGGGACAGCGCCTTCGACGTCGCGCCCGTCGGTCGCTGGTGGCGGCGCCGGTGGGCGGTCTGTGACGGCGAGGAACGCACGGTTCTCGAGGTGGTCCAGCGACCGCTGACGCGGCCGATCCACGACCTGCACCTGCGCTCCGGTGACCTGCCGGCCGAGCTCGCTTTCGTGGTGGCCTGGCTGCTGGCGGCACGTACCACCCGTGGGCTCAGCCCGACCCGGCGCCCGAGGTGGGGAGTACCCGCCCCGTGAGCGAGGTGGTCGAGTCACCCCTGCGTCGGCGTACCCGGGAGGTGCGCGAGGCCGAGGAGGACGCGCTGCTGTCCCCGATCGCGGCCCGGTCGCGTCAGGCGCGCCCCCGCGACGTCGCCGAGCCCGAGGATCCCTACCGCACGGCCTACGAGCGGGACCGGGATCGGATCCTGCACTCCAAGGCCTTCCGGCGGCTCAAGCACAAGACCCAGGTGTTCCTCAACCCCGACGGCGACCACTTCGTCACCCGGTTGACCCACACCCTGCAGGTGGCACAGGTCGGGCGCTCGATCGCGAACGCGCTGGGTCTCAACGAACCGCTGACCGAGGCGATCTGTCTCGGCCATGATGTCGGCCACGCACCCTTCGGGCACACCGGTGAGGATGCCCTGTCGCCGTTGCTGGCGGGCGGCTGGCAGCACGCGATCCACGGCGTGCGCATCGTCGAGGTGCTCGAGCCGCTGAACCTCACCCCGGAGGTCCGTGAGGGCATCCGGCAGTCCAGCTGGCGCAACGACCCGCCGCCCACCACCGCCGAGGGGATGGTCTGCCGGTTCGCGGATCGCATCGCCTACCTCGCGCACGACGCGCAGGACGCGCAGCGTGCCGGCGTCCTGGACCCGGCCGACCTGCCCGACCATCTGACCGCCCGCTTCGGACCGCCCGGCCGCGCCTGGATCGAGACGATGCTCACGTTGCTCGTCGACGCCTCGGTGGACGCTGGAGCGGTGACGATGCGGCCCGACGACCTGGCCGCCATGCACGAGCTCAGGAGCTGGATGTTCGACCACGTCTACCTGCGTGGCGAGGCCCGGGCCCAGTCCGAGCGGGGGGTCAAGGTGATCCAGGACCTGGTCGGCCACTACCGGGCACACCCGCAGGAGATCCCCGCGGCCTACCGGCTCCCGGGCTCGAGCGACCTACAGGCGGCCGTGGACTACGTTGCGGGCATGAGCGACAGGTACGCGATCCGAGCCCACGACCAGCGGTTCCGCCCCGCTGGTCTGTACTGAGGTGCCGCCGGTCGTCGAGGCCCGGGCGCTGACCAAGCGGTTCGGGAGCTTCACGGCGGTCGACGCGATCGACGTCGAGGTGGCTCGTGGCGAGTCCTTCGGGTTCCTCGGCCCCAACGGCGCGGGCAAGACCTCGGCGATGCGCATGATCGGGGCCGTCTCGCCCGTGACCGAGGGCCACCTGCGGGTGCTCGGCCAGGACCCGGAGCTCCACGGCGCGGACATCCGCGCCCGGCTCGGCGTCGTCTCCCAGGAGGACGCCCTCGACCAGGAGCTCACGGTCGCCGAGAACCTCGCGATCTACGGGCGGTACTTCGACCTGCCACGGTCGGTGATCCGTGAGCGGATCGACGAGCTGCTCGAGTTCGTCCAGCTCAGCGAGCGGCGGTCCTCGCGGGTCGATCCCCTCTCCGGCGGGATGAAGCGTCGGGTGGTGATCGCCCGGTCGTTGATCAACGACCCCGAGGTGGTGCTGCTGGACGAGCCGACCACCGGGCTCGACCCCCAGGCCCGTCACGTGCTGTGGGACCGGCTGTTCCGGCTCAAGCAGCGAGGTATCACGCTGCTGCTGACCACCCACTACATGGACGAGGCCGAGCAGCTGTGCGACCGGCTGGTGGTGATGGACGCCGGACGGATCGTCGCCGAGGGCGCGCCGAGCGCGCTGATCGCCACCCACGCCACCCGCGAGGTCGTCGAGCTGCGGCTCGGACCCGACGCGGACGAGCAGGCCGCCGTGACGGTGCTGGAGGGCACCGGGCACCGCCTCGAGGCGCTGCCGGACCGGATCCTGGTCTACGCCGACGACGGTGACGCGCTGGTGCGCGAGGTCCACGCCCGCGGGCTGGATCCCATGGCGGTGCTCATCCGGCGGGCCACGCTCGAGGACGTGTTCCTGCGCCTGACCGGGCGCGCCCTGGTGGACTGATGGCCACCCCGATCGCCCTGCGCGTGCTGGAGGGGCACGCCCGCGCCTACCGCCACACCTGGCGGGGGACCACGATCGGCGCGGTCGTGACCCCCGTGCTGTTCCTGGCGGCCATGGGGCTCGGTCTCGGACAGTTGGTCGACGCGCGGGACACGGGCGCGCTCGGCGAACTCAGCTACCTCGCCTGGCTGACCCCGGGCCTGCTGGCGGCCTCGGCGATGCAGGCCGGAGCGGCCGACGGCACGTTCCCCGTGCTGGCGGGTACCCGGTGGGTCAAGACCTACCACACGGCCGTGGCCAGCCCCGTCCGGCCGCGCGACCTCCACCTCGGCAACCTGCTCTGGGCCGCGATCCGGGTGAGCGTGATCGGGCTGGTCTTCGTGACCGTCGCCGCGGCCTTCGGGGCCGTGCCGTGGCAGCGCGGGCTGCTGGCGCTCGGGCCGGCCGTGCTGACCGGGCTCGCGTTCTGTGCGGCCTTGAGCGCCGGGGTGGTGCTGCTGCGCTCGGACCAGTTCCTGGCCGGGCTCAACCGGTTCGTGGTCGTGCCGTTGTTCCTGTTCTCCGGCACCTTCTTCCCCGTCGAGCAGCTGCCGCCGGCCGCTGGTGCCGTCGCCCGCGTGCTGCCGTTGTGGCACGGCGTGGAGCTCACCCGCGCGCTGGCGCTCGGTACCGCGCCGAGCCTGCCCTGGCCGGTGCACCTGGGGGTCGTGCTGGCGCTGCTGGTCGGCGGGATCGTGGCCGGTGCCCGCACCTTCGACCGTCGGCTCAGACCGTGACGGCTCGGGACGCGCCGCCACGGGTGGGCCTCGACCTGCGCCTGACGCCACCACCGCTGCTCGGGCGGGCGGTCCGGCTGGTCGAGCGCAACGCCATGGCCAACCGCCGCGCCTGGATGATCTTCGTCTCGGGGCTGTTCGAGCCGGTGTTCTACCTGTTCGCGATGGGCGTCGGGGTGGCCACGCTCGTCGGCGAGGTGCCGGGCCCCGACGGGCAGCCCGTGCCCTACGGGGTGTTCGTGGCCCCGGCGCTGCTCGCGGTCTCCGCGATGAACGGCGGGGCCTACGAGTCGACCTTCAACGTGTTCGCCAAGCTCAAGTGGGGCAAGGTCTACGACGCGATCCTGGCCACCCCGCTCACGCCGCGGGACGTCGCCGTCGGCGAGCTGACCTGGGCGCTGGTGCGTGGCTCGGTCTACGCGGTCGGCTTCCTGGTGGTGGCCTGGGTGGCGGGGCTCGTCACCTCGGCCTGGGCCCTGTTGGCGCTGCCCGCCGCGATGCTCATCGGGTTCACGTTCTCCGGGCTCGGCCTGGCGGCCACCAGTCTGATGCGGTCCTGGCAGGACTTCGACCTGGTGCAGCTCGTGCTGCTGCCCCTGCTGCTGTTCTCCGCGACGTTCTACCCCCTGGAGGTCTACCCGACGTCGGTGCAGTGGCTCGTGCGGTTCTCGCCGCTCTACCACGGCGTCGAGCTGGTGCGCGGGCTGATGCTGGGGGTGTTCACGTGGACGATGCTGCTCAACATCGCGATCCTGCTGGGTCTCGGACTGGCGGGGCTGCGCTTCGCGATCGCACGGTTCGACGCGACGCTTCGGACCTGAGCGCGCCGGTACGGTCCGCGCCATGGGTGCTCCGACCGTCCGCGCTGCCACCACCGCCGATCTGCCGGCGGTGGCGGCGATCTACACCCACTACGTGCTGCGCACCACGATGACCTTCAACACCGAGGTGCGCACCCCCCGTCAGTGGCAGGAACGGTTCGACGGCAACATCGTCGCCGGCCCCTACCACCTGCTGGTCGCCGAGGTGGCCGGGGTCGTGGCGGGCTACGTGGAGACCCAGCCGTTCCGGCCCAAACCCGCCTACGCGCGCTCGGCCGAGCTCAGCGTGTACGTGGCACCGGACGGGATCGGCCGTGGGCTCGGTGGCGCCCTGTACCGCCGGCTGCTCGGGGACCTGGCGGCCGACGAGCGCTTCCACCGCGCGTACGCGATCGTGGCCCTGCCCAACGACACCTCGGTGGTGTTCCACGAGCGCCACGGGTTCCACTGCAAGGGCGTCCTCAGCGAGGCGGGCTTCAAGTTCGGCCGGTACCTCGACGTCGCCTACTACGAACGGGCTGTGTGATGGCCGCATCCTCCCCCCTCGAACCGCACCAGGTCCACGACGTCGTCGGCGGCCAGCCTGCCTTCGACGCCCTGGTCGAGTCGTTCTACGACCGGGTCGAGGCCGACGAGCTGCTCCGGCCGATGTACCCCGACGATCTCGGCCCCGGCAAGCGTCACCTGGCGCTCTTCCTCGCCCAGTACTGGGGTGGCGGCGACGTCTACGGTCGGGAGCGGGGACATCCTCGCCTGCGCCGGCGTCACGCCCCCTTCCCGGTGACCCCCGAGGCCGCGCTGCGGTGGGCCGAGCACATGACCGCGGCGGTCCGTGCGCAGGGGTGGCCCGAGGAGGCCGAGGCGCTGGTGCTCGCCTACGTGGCCCGGGCCACACCGACCCTGATCAACCAGCTGCCCCCGGAGGTGGCCGGCTCCGACGGCCCGCCACGGTCGTCGTAGGCTCCACCGCGACCGTCGTAGGCTCGCTGCGACACCTGACGACCCCGAGGGAGCGCCGCTGTGAAGATCCTGGTCGCCGACGAGTTGGCCGAGGCCGGCGTCGCCGCGCTGTCGCGTGAGCACGACGTGGACGTCCGCACCGGCCTGACCAAGGCCGAGCTCCTGGCCACGGTCGGTCCCTACCACGGGATCGTTGTCCGCTCCGCGACCACCATCGACGCCGAGGTCATCGGCGCCGCCGACGAGCTCCAGGTGATCGCCCGCGCCGGTGTCGGACTCGACAACGTGGACGTGGAGGCGGCGACCAAGTCCGGCGTGATCGTGTGCAACGCGCCCCAGTCCAACACCATCTCCGCCGCGGAGCACACCGTCGCGTTGCTGCTGGCCCTGGCGCGCAACGTGCCCCAGGCGCATGCCGCGCTCATCGAGGGACGCTGGGAGCGGTCGCGCTGGACGGGCACGGAGCTGCACGACAAGACCCTCGGGGTCATCGGTCTCGGTCGGATCGGCACGCTGGTCGCGCAACGTTGCCACGCCTTCGGAATGCGCCTGGTCGCCTACGACCCCTTCGTGGCCCCCGAGCGTGCCGCCCGCCTCGGCATC
>JAWLDJ010000104.1:0-8265 GCA_041686695.1 Nitriliruptoraceae bacterium | reverse complement strand
CGCTCCACCGTCCAGAGCTCGGTGCGGGTGAAGGCGTCGGTCTGCGGATCCAGGGTGACCAGGCCGTAGGCGATGGCCGGGACGCCGTCGACCTCGAGGAGCTCGATCGTCGTGGGGATCGCCTGCGTCCCCGCCTCCAGGAGGACGGCCAGACAGCGGAGCACGGCGGCGGCGTCCCCGGGTGGCAACGCCCGACCGTCGCGGGTGACGATCACCGCGTCGACCGGCGCGGACCCGGCCGTGCCCGACGGTTGGTCGCCACGCTCCTCCTCGGCTCGCTGCTCGTCGCCGGCGGCCGCGTCACCATCCGCCTCCCGGCCGCTCTGCGCACCGTCCCCGAGCAACCGTTGCTGGACCTGGGTGGCCAGCAGTGCGCCCTGGTCCACCGACAGCGATCGTCGAGCCAGCGTCTCCAGCTGTGGCCGGGGCAGCAGCCGGTCCAGCTCGTCGGCGGACGCGGAGCGTCCCTCGTCGATCACCACGGGGTGATCCGCCAGTTCGTCCCCGTCGAGGCCGTCCCACGGCGCTGGTTCGCGAGCGGCCTCGGTGCTCATGTCCGCCTCGACGCTGTCGGAGGCCAACTGGTCGTCGCCGCCCGGGAACACGCCCACCTGGCCGAGCCCGATCACGCCACCGGCCAGCAGGGCCAGTCCGGCGGCGACCCCGGTCAACGTCTGCAGGCCGCGCCGACGTCGACGGGCCGCCAGCTCGTCCGGCACGCTGCCCGTCGCCTCGGCGGTCGTGGGGGCGTCGTCGACCACCTCGTCCATGGGCACCGGCGCCGCCGCTGGCTCCCCGGGAGCCAGGACCTCCTCGAGCACCCCTGCCAGCCGTGCATCCAGCCGTTCCCGGGCGCCGTCGGGCAGCTCGGTCGCGGCGAGCTGCTCCAGCGCGCCATCGGCGGTCCGCAGCGCCTGGAGGCGGGCCCGCAGCGCGCTGTCACCGGCGAGGTCGGCCTCGAGGGCACGACGCTCGTCGGCTGCCAGGCCACCATCGAGGTAGCTGGTCAGGCGCTCGGTCTCGTCCAACGGTGCTCCTGGTCCTCGGCTCCGCCCGAGGTCGGTGGGAGGTGGTCGGTGGGAGGTGGTCGGTCAGGGGTGGGACGTCCGGTCCGGCGGTGGGGTTGCACCCGTTCCTTCGGAGCCGCCCGCTCGCTCGAGCACGGTGCCCAGCCGCACCCGTGCGCGCGACACCCGGCTCTTCACGGTGCCGACGGGCAGGTCGAGCACGACCGCGGCCTCGGCGTAGGACAGCCCCTCGATCGCCACGAGCAGGAGTGCCCGGCGGGAGACCGGGTCCAGGGTGTCGAGGGCTGCCGTGACGGCGAGGTGTTCGTCGGTCCCGGCCGTGGTGTCCGGCTGCGAGGGGGCGGCGTCGAGGTCTCCGGGATCGGCCACCGGTGTGGCCGGGCGCCGGGCATCATGGCGGACATGGTCGGTGCACACGTTGCGGGCGACCCGGTACAGCCAGGTCGACAGCTGGGCGTCGCCACGGAAACCCGCAGCCCCCCTGGCCAGTCTGACGAAGGTCTCCTGGGTCGCGTCCTCGGCGTCGGCGTGGGAACCCAGCACCCGGAAGCAGATCGCGAAGATCCGACGGTGGTAGCGATCCACGAGCGTCTGGAAGGCCGATTCCCGGGTTCGGGCAGGGAGCTGCTCGTCGATGAAGTGGCCGAGGACCTCCTCGTCGCGCTGCTGGTGGAACGCGATCGTGGTCATGCGGTTCAGGAGGGGCCGAGGAAGCGCACCTCGGCGACCTCGGCGGTGTACTCGTCGGTGGACCCGGCGGACAGGCCGGTGATCCACAACAGCCAGTACCGCTGTGACGTGGTGTTGAAGGAGAACGGCTGTTGGCTCAGGGTGTCGTCCTGGGAGGCGCGCGGCGTACCCCAGGCGTCCGGACCGGCCGCTTGCGTGGGAGGTGTGTCGCTGGCGTACAACTCGACCGTCAACCCGCCGCGGGCCAGCTCGAGGGTCACGCCCCGCACGTCACGTTCCTCGCCGAGATCGAACAGCAGTCCGATGCCCTCCTTGCGGCCCGCGAACTCCGGGTCCTCGTAGGCCTCGGTGACCCAGGTGGTCTGCGGATCCCCGTCGATCGTGTTGTCCGCCAGTTCCGGGTTGTCGCCCTGTCCGGGCGCCGCCGGATCGACCACCTCGACCTCCGCCACCGGGTGCACCACCGCGGCGGTCGGCGAGTTGGTCCCCTCGTCGGACTGCAGGGCCTCGTAGGCGAACACCGCGACCAGCGTGAGCACGATGCCGCCGAGCACGGCGGCCGCCAGCCGACGGGCGTACTCGCGACGGGTGGCGGGCATCGGTGCCGAGTACGGCAGCTCCTCGCGCATCGACGTGGGCAGCCGGGCTGCCTCCTGCTCATCGATCTGCACGAGCGCGGCGGAGATCTCGCTGGGTTTGGCGGTCACCAGCGGAGCCAGGGCCGCTGCCATGGCGTCACCGTCGGGGTAGCGGTCGATCTGCTCGCGTCGTGTCGAGCGCACGATGACGTCGTCGAGCGCGCGGGGCACGTCGGCACGGAGCTGGCGAGGTGGCAGCAGCTCGTGGGTGAGTCGCATCGCTGCCGTCGCGGTGGGGGTGTCACCGCTGAACGCGGGGCGGCCGGTCACGCACTCGTGCAGGACGACGCCGAGGGCGTAGATGTCCGCTCGGGCGTCGACGTCGGCGTCCTCGAGCTGCTCCGGGGCGACGTAGGCCGCGGTCCCCACCACCGTGCCCGGCGTGGTCAGCGTGGCGTCGGTCGACGACAGTGCCTTGGCGATCCCGAAGTCGGTGACCTTCACCGTGCCGTCGGCCGCGATGAGGATGTTGGCGGGCTTGACGTCGCGGTGGACGAGACCGTGCTCGTGGGCCTCACCCAGCGCGGAGGCGACCTGCTCGCCGATCGCGGCCACGACCACGGGATCGATCTCCCCCTGGGTCCTGAGGACCTCGCGGAGGCTGGGACCATCGACGTGCTCCATCACGAGGTAGACCAGGTCGTCCTCCCGGCCGGTGTCGTAGATACGCACGGCGTTGGGATGGTTCAGCTGGGCGGCCGACCGCGACTCCCGTTCGAACCGCTCGACGACGGTCGGGTCGTTGGCGTGATGGGGGTGGAGCAGCTTGATCGCGACCGTGCGGGAGAGGTTCTCGTCGAAGGCCCGCCACACGATCGCGGCCCCACCCGAGGCGATCGGCGCCTCCAGCGCGTACCGGCCGGCGAGGTGGGAGCGGTCCGGCCAGGCGCGTGATCCCGTGGGTGTCCCACGGGCGACGTCGGCGTCGAACGACGACGCCCCGGTCAGGGTGGGCTCGTCGCCGCCCACGGCGTTGTCTGCGGTCTCGTCCACCGGCTACGTCTCGATCTCGACGCGCCGCGTGCCGGTGCGCCGGGTCAGATCCTCGGTGATGCCGAAGCGGTGCAGCAGCAACGTCCCCGCGATCCGCTCGACCTCGACCACCAACCCCCCTCCGTCCTCGTCCAGGCTGACCAGCTCCACGGATCGCTCGTCAGCGACCGCCTGCCCCGACGACTGCGCCTCCGTCACCGAGCCACTCGAACGGTAGGCAACCGTGGCGGCGCGTGCTATCTCGCCAGCGGCACTGTCCGCGTCCACGGACGCCACCACGAGGGCACCGACCTCGAACACCACCAGGGCCAGTACCGCCATCGTGGCGACCAGGCGCAGGAGCCAACCGGTGACGATGCCGCCGTCCTGATCGCGCTGCGCGCTCATGGGGAGCCTCCCGCCGGGTCCTCGTCCACCGAGCTCGTCGACGCAGTATCGCGCACGACCTCCAGGCGTGGGCGCTTGGGCCCGCGGCGCAGCGAGCCGACCAGGAGCAGGACCCCGACCAGCACGGCCGTGGCGGTCAGTGCCGGCCGGGAGATCGCGGTCGAACGCACCGACAACGACGTCCGCGCCAGCTCCCTGCTCCCGGTCGGATCCGTCACGATCACCGTGACCGGGAAGGTGCCGGTCGACACGGCCTGGGTCGCGAACGACACCGTCTGGGTCCCTGCCTCCGTCAGTTCGATGACCTCGGAGGTGCGACCCTCCGGCCACTGCAGCCGTCCCTGCGACTCGAGCGCGACGGTCACCCGCAGCGGCCCACCTCGATCGCGCTCGAGCGTGACCGGGACCTGACCGGTGTCCGAGGTCAGCGTCACGGTCGGCGCGGTGATCTCGATCGCACCGAAGGTCGTGTCGACCACCCGGCTGACGTCCTGGACCAGCGCGGTGGCGGTCGCTTCGCCGGGTCCCCGGAACCAGCGCGAGGTCGCCCGCAGGAGATCGGCGCGTAGCTGGTCGATCGGACGATCCTCCAGCCGGCTGGTGCCCGCCGGCGACGCATCGGCCGCTGCCTGCAAGCCGGTCCATGTCGTGCTCAGCGGCGCCCCGAGCTCGGGGCTCAGCGCCGCAGCGGCCGGCGGGGCCAACACCGGGCCGGTCGGGCCACGGCGGGCCTCGGTCGCCAGGATCGTCGGCGACACGAACCGCAGCCAGGGGGCACCGTCGAGGGCGAGGAGCACCTCTTCGGCCACGGCGCCGGGTGGATCCCAGGCGCGTTCGGGCAGCAGGAGCAGACCCCGATCGCTGGAACCCGGGGCGGTCAGGTGGGCCATCGCGGTCTCGGCCAGGACCCGCTGACCCGCCTCGACGGCATCCGCGGCGTCCGTGGGACGATCCAGGGCGGCGGCGAGGTAGGGGTCACCGATCAACGCGGTCAGCAGTCGTCCGGAGGGGGCCCGCACCGTGCGGACCGGTGGGCCGAGCTCCGGATCCGTACCCAGCGCCGGCAGTTGCGCCGTCGCCGCGGGCAGCAACAGGATCTCGCTCGGCAGGACGTCGAGCACGGCCTCATCGATGGGCCCCCCCACCAGATGCGTCGCCCCGTCCACGCTCACGCCCAGCTGGCGCTGCAGGCGGCGGCGACCGTCCACGGCGGCGATGGCCGCGAGGTCGTCCTGCACGGCGTCACCAGCGAGCAGCGCGGCGAGATCCGCGTTGGCGTAGCTCGAGCTGACCGGCGCGATGGGAGCCAGCGCGGCCGTCTCACGCAGACGGCGTAGGAGGGACGTCGACTCGGCGGCACCGGTGTCCGTCGGTCCGATCCTGCGCGGTTCCAGGTTGCCAGCCTCGGTGCGGACCTGGCTCACGTACCCGTCGGAGCGGTCGCTGAGGTCCTCCAGCAGGTGCGCTGCCGGGGCCAGGACCACCGGCACGCTACTGGGAGCGCGCTCCACGGCGCCGATCAGGCGGTCCAGTCGCCCACCCGGACGGGTCTGGCGGTCGACGGCGATCGGGTAGCTCCCACCGGGACCGCGCCATGGCACCGTGTCGAGCGGCCAGATCAGGGTGGTCAGCAGCGGGTCCGTCGGCTCCTCGTTCAGCCACACGACGGCGGTGACCACCTCGTCGAGGACGACCGTTCCCAGCGTGACGGCGATCCTCACGGGATGGACACCACCGACACCACCGGCCCAGCCGATCTCCTCGCGCAGGAAGCGATCGGTCAAGCCGACGACCTCGCCGGGCTCCACCGGTCGATCGGAGGTCAGCGGTTGGCTGTGGACGTGCAGGGCCGGGCCACGCAGCTCGCCGTCGAGGGCGGTGGCGAGCGATCCTCGCGTGAGCATCGGGGGATGGACCTCGACCACGAGCTGGGCGGCGCTCAGCGCAGCCTCACCGTCGTTGTCGACCAGGACCCGCACCTGCAGTTCCTCCGGGTAGGCAGGTGCGTCGCTGGGGTCCCTGGGCGTCTGGACGCTGCCGGGACCGAGGATCCCGGTCAGGCCGGTGAGGGTCAGGTCGACGCTCGGCGCCGGGACGTCGGTCTGCGCGACCACCGGCGCCGGTGTGGCGAGCACGATCACCGTGAGGGCCAGCAGCGACACGAGCGTGGACCCCACGGGCCGGGCGCGGCCGTGGCCGCGCGAGGGCGTCACCCGTCGATCGCGGCCGCGGCCTGCCGCGGTGGCTGTGGGCGTGTCGGCACCGTGTGGCGCGCCTTCTCGACGAGCTTGCGCTCGTTGCGGTGAGCCAGCCGCACCAATGCCACCTCGAGGGGCACCCACTCCACGTGCTCCGCTTCGTCGTCGCGGGGACCGGGCTCCTGCCCGTCCCACCACATGAAGTAGTAGTGGACGAACTTGTGGTAGCGGACCTGATCCGGTCGCCACACGAACCAGTACTCGATCGTCCCCAGCAGTTCCTGGATGGCGGCGCCGTACCCGGTCTCCTCGCGGACCTCCCGCAGCGCAGCCTCGGCGTCGGTCTCGCCCTCCTCGATGCCACCCTTCGGCAGCGTCCACTGCGGCTTGCCCGCCGCGTTGCGTCGGGCGATCAACAGGACCCAACGACGCCCGTCCGGTCGGTCGTCACAGACCACACCACCAGCGGAGGTGGCACGTCTGGTCGGGTACCTAGCCATGGCTCGAGGGTAGCGAGCGACCCTCGAGCCGCGAGGCCTAGCCTGGCCTGGGGCGGTGCGCGGTCCGCCACCCGCGGTCGTCGGGTGGCCCCGCGCGGTGTCGTGAGAACAGGAGCGGGTGTGCGAGCTCTGGTGCAGCGTGTCAGTTCGGCCGCCGTCCACAGCCGCGAGACACCGGATGGCGAGCCCGTGGAGACGGGACGGATCGGTCCCGGCCTCGTCGCCTTCGTCGGGGTGACCCACACCGACGGTCGGGCCCAGGCGGAGAAGCTGGCCGGCAAGCTGTACCGGTTACGCGTCTTCCCCGATGCCTCCGGTGGGCTGCAGCTCAGCTGTGAGCAGGTCGGCGGCAGCGTGTTGGTGGTGAGCCAGTTCACGCTCTACGGCGACACGCGCAAGGGCCGCCGACCCTCCTTCGTGGCGGCAGCGGGACCCGAGGTCGCCGAACCGTTGATCGACCACCTCGTCGCCGAACTCGGATCGCTCGGTGCGCCGGTCGCCACGGGTCGCTTCCGCACGCACATGGAGGTCAGTCTGGTCAACGATGGTCCGGTCACCCTCCTGCTCGAGGTCTGAGGTGCCCGCCCTCAAGGCGCGAGGGCCCTCGGCCGATGACCCGGAACGAGGTGGCGGCGCGGACGGCGTCGCCCGACACAGGAGCCCGAGGATCGTGCTGAAGGTCGACGAGTACCTGCAGGTCCTGGTGGAGTCAGGTGGATCGGACCTGCACCTGAAGGCGGGGGGACCGGCGTTCGTGCGGATCGACGGTGACCTCAAGCCGGTCACCTCGCTGCCGCCGATCTCCCACGTGGACACCGAGCAGCTGGCCCAGGGGATGATGGACGACCGGCTGCTCGAGGCCTTCGAGCAGGCCAACGAGGTGGACTTCGCCCACTCCATCGATGGGGTCGGCCGCTTCCGGGTCAACGCCTTCCGGCAGCGCGGGTCGGTGGGCATCGTCTGTCGGCGGGTCCTGCCCGGTAGCCAGTCCTTCGAGTCGCTCGGCCTGCCCCCGGCCGTGCGCAAGCTGGCCGAGGAGCAGCGCGGTCTGGTGCTGGTGACCGGGCCGACCGGTTCGGGGAAGACGACCACCACCGCGGCGATGATCAGCCACATCAACGCGACCCGCCGCTGCCACATCGTCACGCTGGAGGATCCGATCGAGGTGCTCCACCGCGATGACAACGCGATCATCGACCAGCGTGAGATCGGGGTCGACACGGCGGGCTTCGCCAGCGGTCTGAAGGCGGTCTCCCGCCAGGATCCCGACGTCATCTTCATCGGCGAGATGCGCGACCTCGAGACGGTCGAGGCCGCCCTCCAGGCCGCTGAGACCGGGCACCTGGTGATCTCCACGCTGCATACGACCGACGCGCGCGAGACCATCAACCGCATCGTGGACATGTATCCCAAGGAGAGCCAGGGCCAGGCCCGCATCAGCCTGGCCAACTCGCTCAAGGGCATCGTGTGCCAGCGGCTCGCCCCACGCGCCACGGGGCAGGGGCGTCTGGCCGTCGTCGAGGTGCTGGTGATGACCACCCGGACCTTCGAGTTCATCATCGATCCGGCGCAGTTGCCGATGATCGACGACGCCATCGCCGAGGGCGGCTACTACGGCATGCAGACCTTCGACCAGCACCTGTTGGCGTTGTACGAGGGCGGCGAGGTGTCGCTGCGGGACGCGCTGGCGAACGCGTCGAACCCGCACGACTTCCGCGTGGCGCTGCGAGGGGCCGGGCTCGCGGCCTCCTGACCGAAGGAGTGTCCCGACCCGGGGGCGCAACGCTTCGTTGGTGTGCTGCGGGGAGGTGTGCCGGTCAGGTGTGGCCGG
>JAWLDJ010000103.1:0-8322 GCA_041686695.1 Nitriliruptoraceae bacterium | reverse complement strand
CTCACCGTCCAAGACGCCAGGTCGTCATCCGCCGCGACCTACGGATAGTCCACCGTCGGCGCCCGAATGGTGACGAGCCGAATCACGCGGGAACACATCGCCGTGACGATGTGCGGTTGGCCCGGAGGCCGTTGCCGCCCGTAACCGACAGGTGCTTGCCGAAGCCCTGAGGTTGATGCTCGGCGCTGGTCTGCGGCCAGCACCTCCGAAAGGCATCGTGCGGCGGTCAGCCAACCGGCAGGGTCCGCCGGTAGCGGACCTCCTCGACACTCACCCCATGGACCTGCTCGACACGGCGTGCGTCGTCGACGCTCCACCCGGCGTGTTCGTAGAACCGGCGAGCTCGCATGTTGCCGGGCACCACCCACAGCACGGCATGCTCGAAGCCTGCCTCCCCGAGTCCCGTCTGGGCCACCGTCAGCAGCGCCGAGCCCACCCCGCTGCCCCACACGACCGGATGGACGTTGAGGGCGAACACCTCACCGTGCCCGGCTGCTTCGTCGTCGCGGGCCGGACCGGCGACAACGGACCCGCGGACCCGCCCATCGACCGCTGCGACCTGCAGGACATCCGCGTCCCGCTGCGGGCGGGACAGGACCGCGACCCACCATGCGGCGCGGTCCCTGGCGCGCAACCCGTCAAGATAGGCATCCGGCATCAGCCCCCGATACGCCGCCTGCCACGCTGCGACATGCAGATCACCGAGCGCTTCCACGTCGCCGAGACCTGGCGAGCGCACCTCCAACGACACCCCGTCTCCCTTCGCTCACCCGAGCATGCCACACCCCGACGAGCCATCAACAAGGCCCGTAACGGCTACCCGCCCAAGACCGTCACCAACTGTGGGTGGTCCCGGTGGTAGGCAGGCGAACGCACAGTCGCCGACGCCCGTAGTACGGTCGTTGGCGAGGTCGTCGACGGGGTGGCATGCCGGACGAAGCCGGGATCTGGATCGTTGGCCTCGTGCTGCTCCTGGCGGGCGTGGCGCTGCTCGTCGTGGGACGAAAGCAGAGGGCGGGAACGCTGCGTCGGAGCCGACTGGTCGGCCTTCGCACGCCGCAGACGCTGCGCAGCGATACGGCCTGGTATGCGGCGCACGAGGCGACGGCGGGACTGGTCGCCGCGGCGGGCGTGGTCCAGATCCTGGCCGGAACCGCCATGCTGGTCCTGCGGCCGACGGGCGATGGCGCGATCGCTGCGATCGTGCTGGGGACAGCCGCGGTGACGGTCGGTCTGGTGCTCACCGCTGGCATCCGTGGCGATCGGATCGCAGCGGCCGTCAAGGAGGGTGAACCGGGAGGTTCCCCCGACTAGATGCTCGGAGATGTTCCGGTCTCGGTGATCGGCAACGGCCGGACCCGGACCCGCCGCTCCTCCACGACCACGACGGCACCGTCCCGTAGGTCCATCTCGACCGAGGAGAGGTCGGCCAGCAACAGCGCTGCCTGCTCCCGTGGCCGACGCCCGGTCTGGCGGTGGAACAGCAGCACCGACGGCTCAGCTGCCTGCCGCGAGGCGAGCAGCTCCCCGAAGTCCGGACCAGCCGCAACGATCACCCGCTCATCCCGAGCAGCGTGCTCGAGGATGCCCACATCCGGGGCGTTCAGGCGGAGCACCTCACCGACATGGACCGCATCATGGCCGGCCTCGCGCAGCACCTGGACCACCACTGGTGAGGCCTGCTCGCGTCGACGAGGAACCTCATCCCACCGGACGCAGCGGCAGTTCACGCTCACGGACCGCCTCGGCTGCGTAGCGCAAGGCGGCAGCGATGTCGTCGGACTCCAGGTAGGGGAAGTCGTCCAGGATCTCGTCGACGGTCATCCCGTCAGCGACCATGCCGACCACCGTGGCGACGGGTACCCGGAGTCCACGGATGCAGGGCACTCCACCGAGTACCTCGGGATCGGTCGTGATCCGCTCGAACGCCATGGCCATCCTCTTCGCCCGGTCAGCTTACGTCCTCGCAGCGTCGCGAACCGGAAGTTGTGCGCGCCTGTGGACCACCACACCAGCCCAACGACCCGCGCGCGACGGGGACTCGCGCGCGGGATGATCCTGCTGGCGCAGCCGCCCGACGTGCCGCTCCTCGCCCTGCGTTCCAGCGATCGGCCGGCAGCCCCCAGAGATGACAGGCATGACGCAATGGCGGGCCTGTTCGTCGAGGCCGACGCGACGGGTTGCGGCTGGGCTCGATCGTCCGGGTGCCGCATCTAGGTGGACCAAGGACCCGGGCCCTGCCAGGACCTGTGACCCTGGAGCCATGGGACGAACACGGCCATGGTCTATGGCGAGGAACCGGTATGCGTGGCGGCGCGACCTGGCTCCTGTCCAAGCGCGTGCTCTTCGACGGGAGCGCCGCACCGGCACGCCTTGAGCGGGAGGTGTGCGGGTGAGTGTCGTGGTGGTGGAGGAGCTGCACAAGCGCTACGCGGAGAACCACGCGGTCAGGGGGCTGAGCCTGACCATAGAGGAGGGTGAGGTCTTCGCGATCGTCGGGCCCAACGGGGCCGGCAAGACCTCCACGGTGGAGATCCTGGAGGGTCATCGCACCCGCACCAGCGGACGCGTCGAGGTGCTGGGCTTCGACCCGCAGACGGGTGGGCGTGCCTACCGCGAGTGCATCGGGATCGTGCTGCAGGAAGCCGGGATGGACGAGCGGTTCACGGTCCGTGAGCTCGTGTCGCTGTACGCGGGTTTCTACCCCGCGCCCCGTGGGGTGGACGAGGTGATCGAGCTGGTCGGGCTCTCGGGCAAGGCCGATGAGCGCACCAAGACCCTGTCGGGCGGGCAGCGTCGCCGGGTCGACCTGGCACTCGGGCTGGTCGGTGACCCCGAGCTGCTCTACCTCGACGAGCCGACCACCGGCTTCGACCCCTCGGCCCGCCGGCAGGCCTGGGACGTCGTCGCCGGGCTTTGCGATATCGGCAAGACCGTGGTGCTGACCACCCACTACATGGAGGAGGCCTACCGCCTCGCTGACCGGGTCGCGGTCGTGGCCCGGGGCGAGCTCGTGGCGCTCGGCACCCCGGAGGAACTGGTTGCGCGCACCTGGGCCGGCCGGTCGGTGCTGTCCTTCCTGCTCCCCGACGGGGTGAGCGGTGCCGACCTCCCCCACCTGGACGGCGAGGTGGAGCTCGACGAGCACCGCGTCGTGATCCGCTCGCTGTCGCTGACCGCCGACCTGCACACCCTGACCGGGTGGGCCAGCGCCCGTGGGCTGGAGCTCGATGGGCTCGCGCTCGAGCGGGGCAGCTTCGAGGACACCTACCTGGAGCTGATCGGGGCGGGTGAGCGGCGTGGCTGAGCTGCTGGAGCGACCCGCCGACCCCCCCGCACCGACCCCGGATCGCGCTGCGCGCCGGCCGGGTCCCTGGCAGCTCATCAGCGGCCAGGTCGTGCACGCCTCCCGTGAGGCGGTCCGCACGCCTGCCTCGGTGCTGGTCAGCCTGGTGCTGCCGGTGCTGTTCCTGTTCATGTCCGGGCTCGTGGTGGGCGCGAGCCCGGTAGACGACGCGGCCGCGGACGCCACGATCCAGCGTCTGGTGCCGGGAGCCACGGTGTTCGCCGTGGCGATGGCCGCCTTCGTGATGCTCGCCTTCGGCGTGGCCGTCGCAGCCGAGGAGGGGGTGCTCAAGCGCCTTCGTGGCACCCCGCTGCCGATGTGGGCCCATCTCGTCGGCCGCGCCGGAGCAGCAGCTTGGGTCGCCGTGCTCGGCACCACGTTGATGCTGGTCGTGGGCGTGCTCGCCTACGGGCTGGAGATCGACCCGGTGCGGTTGCCCTCGCTGCTGCTCGCGCTGCTGGTGGTGATCGTCACCTTCGCCGCGCTCGGGTTCGCGGTGGCGGCGCTGGCGCGCTCCAGCCAGGCCGTCCTGAGCACGACCATGGGTGCCGTCTTGCTGCTCAGCTTCGTCTCCGAGGTGTTCGCCTTCGAAGGTGAACTCCCCCGCTGGGCGGAGGTCACCGGGCTGGTGTTCCCCCTGCGTCATGCCGTCGAGGCCCTGGCGCTGCCGCTCGCGCTTGCTGTGACCGGCGCGGGTCTCGCGTGGGGGAGCCTCGCCGTTCTGGCGGTCTGGGCGGTGTTCGGTGGGCTGATCGCCACCCGGGTGCTCGGGCGCGAGCGGGCCGTGGCGGCCGGTCGGGTGAGCCGCGGCGGTGGCACGGCGGGTGCCGGCGGGCAGCGCAGCGTGCTGCGCTTCGGTGGCCCGAGCGGACCGGGCATGGTGTGGGGCCAGCTGCGTCACGCCAACCGGTCGGTGTGGCGCGAACCCGTCTACGCCTTCTTCGCCCTGGCCTTCCCCTCGCTGTTCGTGGTGCTGCTGCCGCTGGTGATCGGCGACCCCGAGGTGGACGGGTTCGCGTTCTCGGTATGGATGACCACGGGCATGCCGGTGTTCGGGCTGGCGCTGATCGCCTACGTGACCCTGCCCGAGATCGTGGCCACCGCCCGCGATCAGGGCGTCCTCAAGCGGCTGCGTGGCACACCGGTGCCGGCCTGGGCCTACCTCGCCGGCCGGATCGTGTCGACCTTCTGGATCGTGGCGCTGGCGGTCACCATCGTGCTGCTGCTCGGCTGGCTCGTCCACGACGTCACCCCGGTGGCGGCCGGCTGGCTGCCGCTGCTGGTCACCCTGGCGCTCGGTGCCGCCTGCCTCGGTGCGCTCGGGCTGGCTGTCGCGTCCCTGGTCCCCGACGCGGACGCGGTGCCGGGGATCACCCTGGCGACCTTCATGCCGCTGGTGTTCCTGTCCGGGGTGTTCCCCCTGGCCGAGGTGCTCCCCGAGGTGGTCAGCGACATCGTCGCATGGCTGCCGCTGGCCCCGCTGATCGACGCGACGCGGGCCGCCTTCCTCGATGGTGTCTGGGCGGGTCGCGAGCTCGCGAGCGTCGCCGCCTGGGCGGTGATCGGCGCGGTGGTCGCCGTCTGGCGGTTCCGGTGGGAACCATGAGACGACCCCGCCCGTCCGACGGCCCTATCGGAGGAGCGAGGCTGGAGATCGACCATGTGCTCAGCGCCAGCCAGCTGGGGCCCGCGGTTGCTCGCACGCTCGATGAGAGGGAGGGTCGTGACCGCTACATCGATGGACCGACCGCCTAGCGCGAGCGAGGTCGACCGATGGAGGGAGACGTTCGCGACCGCTGCCATCCCAACCAGCCATCACGGGCGCTTCTACCTGCCCGCCGCAGCGGTCGTCGGCGACCGCGTGAGCCGAGAGCCGGCATGAACCAACCGCTCGACAGGTCTCGCGCCTTCGTTCGTCACGACCGGGACTGCGAGGCATCGGTCCGGCCGTGATCTCTGCGCCCGGCCACCGAGCCGGCCGCTACCAGCGATGCAGCGAGCAGGGCTCCGGCTCCGGCGAACCCGGCTCCGTGGCTCTGCTCCGGACCGAAACCACACGGAACGACGTAGCCGAAGAACGAGAAGCATTCCGGCGGGTCCGAGTCGTTTCCGCCCGAGGGGATCAGCAGGACGAAGGCCACCAGGGCACCAAGCACGGCAGCCAGAACCGTGATGCGGAAGCGTTCCACGATGTTGCCTCCCCAGGCGTGGTCGCGAGATCGGCCTCGAGTGAGACGCCGTCCAGGACCTCGCAGTT
Organism: Nitriliruptoraceae bacterium; assembly: GCA_041686695.1. Taxonomy (GTDB): domain Bacteria; phylum Actinomycetota; class Nitriliruptoria; order Nitriliruptorales; family Nitriliruptoraceae; genus T1Sed10-7. The sequence goes on along the minus strand of JAWLDJ010000103.1, from coordinate 2,719 downwards.
CCGGGCGTTGGTTACCTGCGCTGCCGGACCGGGTCGTTGCTCAGTCGGGAGCGATAGGGAGGCTGCGTAGCCTGATGCGTTCTGGCGTGATACTGGCGATGGCGCCGCCTTCGAGCTCATCACCGACGCGGGTCAGCACAGCGACGACCAGGCGGGCCTGCTCGTCGGGTGTCAGGTGATCAGACGAGCGGAGCATCACCACCGACGGCGTAGAGGTCCCGCGAGCTGCCAGCAGCGCGCCGAAGTCGGTGTCGGCAGTCACGATGGCGCGAGCGCCGTCCGTAGCCGCGTCGAGGATCACCGTGTCGTCGGTGTTGCCCAGCCCGACCTCGACGACATGGGCCGCGTCATGACCGGCCTCGCGAAGCATGCGCGCCACCCGGGGTGAGAGGTTCTCGTCGATCAGCAGCCTCATCCCGCAGCGGTCAGCGGGATCTCACGATCGCGGGTCGCGGCAGCTGCGTACTCCAGGGCCCCCAGAACGTCCGCACGGTCGAGCTGGGGATAGTCCTCGATCACTTCGTCGATCGAACGACCAGCGGCCAACTGCCCAAGCACCGCGCTCACGGTCACACGCGTCCCCCGGATACATGGCAACCCCTGCATCCGGTCCGGGTCGATGGAGATCCGCTCGAAGCTCATGAGACGAGGGTACGCGACGGGCCTGTCCAGCGAACAGGCCACCCACAAGGGACGTCCAACTGCCACCGGTCCTTCCGCGGAATCGCTGATGAGAACGATTCCCGAACATCGCAGCAACCGCCGTTGTAGCTCGGTCTTCGGAGCCTGGAGTCGGCAGCCGTCAGCACGGTCCTCGCGGCGAAGGACCGCGCTGTAGGCGCGTGCCGGCGCCGAGGTGTCGCTGACCGTCGGGGTGCCGCGACGGTCGCGGGGCTGCTGAACCTCCTCGCTGACCGGTCGCGGCCTGCCGACGGACGCCCCTCCGGCTGACCGTTCAGTCCCGGCGTGCGCGGTCGGCGAGGTGGCGGGCGGCGACGGCGGCGCCCTGGTCGGCGTGGTCGACGCTGACGGTGATGGCGGGGAGGTGGGGTTCGGGTTGGCGCAGCCGCAGCGCAGGGCCGGGCCGCAGTACGTAGCGGCGTTCGAACCTGCGGGCCCACAGCAGGGAGTCGCTGGACAGTTCCTCGTCGAGGACCTCCACCGCACCGATCTGGTCCCAGCCGCGGTGGATGACCCGCCCGAAGGGCCCGGTCCGGACGCGGACACCGTTGCCACCGATGGTCACGGTCACCCACAGGGCGCGGAGTTGCCCGCTGTACAGCAAGAGGACGAACAGCAGGGGGATGAACACGCCCAACGAGCCGGTGCCGGGGTCGTGCACCGTGGTCGCGGTCGCCGGGCCGGTGAGCAGCAACAGCGCCACCACCAGGGGCGCTGCCGTGTCCACGCTCAGCCGTGCGTGACCGGTCCAGGCCACCGCCTCGCCCGGGAAGGGGGCCGGCTCGACCGGTGCGGGCACCGCCTCGGGGCGGTGACGCGTCGCCACCCAGCCGGTCCAGGCGCCCACTACCCAACTCCACATGCTCAGTTGGTTGGTTGCCCAGGTCATGTCTCCTGGCAGCACGGGCCAGGCCAGCAGTGCCAGTCCGGCCCATGACAACGCGTGCGCCGAGCCGAGCATCGTGCCTGCGGGGTGGCGGCTACGGGTGAGCTGGGCCCACCGGCGTGCCAGCAGCACCCCGCCACCGGCGACGGCGATGGCGACGGCGCTGACCAGCCCAGTCGGGGCTGTGACCGCCGGACCCTCCAACGGGTAGAGGATCACCACCTCGGCCGGCAGCAGCAGCGGGGAGAGCGCGGCGAGCAGGACGGTCACGCCCGCCAGCAACGCGGGGAGGCCAACCTCGGTGCGGCCGTTCACGCCCGCTCCCGGACCAGCTGGTCGACCTCGTCGGTGGACATCCCCAACCGGCGGGCCTCGGCCACCAGTTGGTCCACCGCCTCGAGGAGCCGGCTTCGGTCCAGCGCCGCGCTGGTGATCGTCGCCCCACGGCCACGGCGCAGCTCCACCAGCCCCTCATCGCGCAGCTGCCGGTAGGCGCGCAGGACGGTGTTGGCGTTGACGTCCAACGCCGCCGCCAGATCCTTCGCGGTCGGCAGCCGCTCCCGCGGTGCCAGCTCACCGGAGGCGATCCCCCGGCGCACGTTGCCGGCGATCCGCTCGTGCAGCGGACCGGTGCCGGACGGGGCGAGTTCGAAGATCATGATGTGCTACTGATGATAGCACTAAAGTCGACGCCGCAGCCCTGCCCCGCATCGGCGCCCACGGGCTGCGCCACACCTGGGCGACCCGTCCGCGCCGGTGTGCCCATCAAGGTCGTCTCGCAACGCATCGGCCACGCCGACCCCGCCGTGACCATGCAGGTCTACGCCCACGCCCTCGAAGGCGACGACGCCACCGCCGCCGAGATCACCGCCACCGCCATCTTCGGAGACGGATGACCACCCGCCGACACAGCAACAGACCCGCAGGAACGCGGTGTCACGACCCCTACTGGTGTCAAGATGGTGTCGCGGACGCAGAAACGCCCCCGCAGTTGAGCGGAGGCGCTCGAGCGAATCTGGCCTCTACGGGCCGCTGCGCGCCGGTAGCTGCCACGTGCGCGAGGGGGGACTTGAACCCCCATGACCTTACGGTCACACGGCCCTCAACCGTGCGCGTCTGCCAATTCCGCCACTCGCGCGTGTGCGCCGCGGG
>JAWLDJ010000102.1:0-8390 GCA_041686695.1 Nitriliruptoraceae bacterium | reverse complement strand
AAGCTGTCCCACCTCGACCGCGCGGTCGACCTGGTCGTCGAGCTCAAGAACGTGTCCGAGGTCGCCGTGGGCCTGGCCTACTCCGCGATCCTGTTGCGCGATGCCTCCCTGGGCGCCGAGGTCAGCGCCATCGAGGACCAGTCCGACGAGCTGTTCCACCAGCTCGAGGGCTGGGTGCTGCGCGCCGCCGCGGAGCTCGACGACCCGGAGGAGCTGCGGGGCATGCTCCACCTCGCTGCGGCCGCCGAGCGCATCGTGGACTCGGCCCAGTCCATGTGCCGGATCATCGAGGAGGAGGGGCCGCCCCACCCGATCATCGCCGCAGCCCTGTCCGAGGCGGACGAGATCGTCGCGGAGGCGCTGGTGGCGGCCGGCAGCACGATCGACGGCCTGACCCTCGGCGAGCTCAGGCTCCACACCGAGACCGGGATGGAGGTCCTGGCCGTCCAACGCGCCAACCGGTGGATCTACCGGCCCCGTCGCGACCACCGCAACCGGGCCGGCGACCGGCTGATCGCGATCGGACCGGAGGAGGGCGCGCCGCGACTGCGTGCGCTGGGAGGCGATGTGCGGCCCGAAGGAGAGGACGGCTGGGTCGAGCCGGAGGACGAGGACTGAGGCGCAGCCCGCGACCCACCCGCCTCGGCGGCGAGCCCGACGTCACAGCAGGCGCTCGAGCGGGTGGAGGTACCGCCGGAAGGCGATGCAGGCCAACACCACCAGCAGGCTGAACAACGCCATCGTGTTCGCCAACTGCCAGGGCGTGCCGGCCGTGGGCGGGATGTCGAGGGAGATCCGGGCCCAGAACAGCGCGTGCACCGCGTGCAGCCAGAGGTGGAGCCGCGCGGTGCCACGCCACCGGCGAGCCAGCTCGGGGACGATCCGCCGGCCGAGCGGATCAGCGGGGAACTCGCGCCTGAGGGTGGCCATGGCGATCCGGTGTCGTTCGAGCTGGCCCAGGGTGCGCTCCCAGAGCTCTTCCCACATCTCGTCGCTGTAGCGCATCATCCTCCCTCAGCCCACGGCAACCAGTCGATCGAGTACGCCCTGCAGGTCCTTCTTGTACCGACCGAACCGCGGCGGATGCAGCACGGAGAGGGTGGCGCGAGGACCGTCCAGTCCAGGGCCACGATCCTTGCCGGCCCGACCCACACCAGGCCAATCCAGGGGGACGTGCTGCCAGGCGTCCCTGACCGGCACCAGGTAGACCGGCGTCCCGTCCGGGAGCGAGAGCGAGGCCTTGAGACCACCGGCCAGCAGCTGCTGGTGGACGTGCGCCAGCAGGGGTCCGGCCAGCTCTGCCTGGGCACGGGTGCAGCCGTACAGCTCCAGGTCGGGGACATCGAAACGGGCCGCCCCGTGGGTGCGCACCCACCGGGTGCCCTCACCGTCCACCACCGTGACGATGCCGTCCTCGTGCTCGACCGCGCCGATCGCCACGCGGTGGATCCAGGCCGTGTCCCGTTCGACGTGGGCGCTGAGATCGAGCACGCCCTCGACCCGGCCGGGCAGCTGGCGCGCGAGCGCCTGCAAGAGCCTGGCCTGGCGCTGCATGCCGAGCTCCAGGCCGTCCTCACCGAGGTAGGTCTCGGTCCGCAGCAGCGGACGGTCGGCGTCTCGGACGGCGCGCACCACCGCCTTCTGCATGCGCCCGCCCCACTGGACCTCCTGGGCGACGGCCCCGTCGCCGCCGGCGGGGGCGGCGCGATCGATGTCGCCGACGTGGCCCGCCGCACGCACCACCGCCTCGACGTCGTCCACGGGGGTGTCGAGCACCAGGGCGAGCTGTGAGGTGTAGCGGTCAGCCACGTTCCATCTCCATGCCGTGGGGCGGCCCAGGGTGCCGCATCCGATCGCGCTTCGCGGTCGCCGCGCGCCCCGGACCGGTCAGGTCACAGGCCGAGTTCGCGGCCGATCAGCAGGCGCTGCACCTCGCTCGTGCCCTCACCGATCTCGAGGATCTTGGCGTCCTGGTAGAAGCGACCCACACGGGTCTCGGTGGTGAAGCCCATCCCGCCGAAGATCTGGGTCGCCTCCCGGGCCGCGGTCACCGCGGCCTCGGAGCTGTACAGCTTCGCGATCGAGGCCTCACGCTTGTACGGCAGGCCCGCCTGCTTGCGACGGCAGGCGTAGCGGTACATCTGCCGGGCGGTCTGGGCTGCCACCTCCATGTCGGCGATCTTGAACGCGATCGCCTGGTTGGCAGCGATCGGTCGTCCGAAGGCCTCCCGCTCCCGCGCGTACCGCACGCACTCGTCGACGCAGCCCTGGATCAGGCCGACGGCCAGCGCGCTGATCGCGATCCGCCCGTCGTCGAGGGTCTTGAGGAACTGCCTGAGGCCGTGCCCCTGCTGCCCGAGGGTGTTGGTGACGGGGACACGCACCCCGTCGAAGGTGAGCTCGCGGGTGTCGGAGGCGTGCCAGCCGACCTTGCGGTACGGCCGCGACACCGCGAACCCGGGGGTGTCGGTGGGCACGATGATCGCCGTGAGCTCATCGCCACCGGTCAGGGCGGTGACGGTGACCAGCTCGGTCAGCTCCGTGCCGGAGTTCGTGATGAACTGCTTCGTGCCGTCGATCACCCAGTCGTCGCCGTCACGCACCGCGCGGGTGCGGGTGCCGCCCAGCACGTCGGAGCCCCCGCCGGCCTCCGTCAGACCGAAGCCGGCCAACGCCTCGCCCCGGCACAGCCGTGGCAGGTACCGCCGCTGCTGCTCCTCGGTCCCGAACTCCGCGATCGGCGCCGCCCCGAGCCCGACGCCGGCTTCCAGGGTGATACCCAGCGACTGGTCGACGCGGCCGATCTCCTCGATGGCCAGGCAGAAGGTCAGGTAGTCGGCGCCGACGCCACCCACCTCCTCGGGGAAGGGCAGGCCGAACAGCCCGAGTTCGCCCATCCGGTGCACCAACTCCACCGGGAAGCGGCCCTCGGCGACGTAGGCATCGACCTGCGGTGCCACCACCTCGTCGGCGAAGGCCGCCACGACCTGCCGGAACGCCTCCTGCTCCTCGGTCAGCTCACCCGCCGCGCCTGCTCCGTCGCCACCTGCCACCTCGACCCCTCCGTGCACCTCGCCGGGACGGCACCCGACCCCGCCTGCTGCCAGAACGATACCGACGCGAGCGTCTCAGCCGCGTGGCAGGACCGACACCGCACCGGCACGCACGCTCAGCTGCTCGCGGCCGGTGTCGACGACCAGCAACCCCTCGCCGTCCAGGTCCACCGCCCGGCCCGTCACGCGAGCCCCGCCCGGCAACGCGACGTCGACCTCCCGGCCGATCGTGCTGCACGCGGCCCGGTACCGCTCGAGGATGGGCCGGGCGTCCGGCGCCGCCGCCAGTCCGGTCAACTCGGTGTCGAGCGCGACGAGCAACGCCGCGAGCACCCCACCGTGGTCGACACCGGTCCCGAGCGACTCGGCCAGCGAGGTCCAGCCGCCGGCCTCGCCCCGACGGGGGACCCCGCGCCAGTCCAGATCGAGGCCGCAGCCGATGACCAGGACCTCCGAGCCGACCGAGGTGTGGCGCTCCACGAGGATCCCCGCGGCCTTGCGGTCGTCGAGCAGCACGTCGTTCGGCCACTTCAGCGCGGGTGTGGCCCCGGCCTGGCGGTAGCTGGCCGCGACGGCCAGGCCGGCGACCAACGGCGTCAGCGCGGCGTGCGGCCCGGGCAGGGGGACGACGACGGAGACGGCGAGGTTGCCCGGGCCCTCGGGGCCCGCGACGTCGTCGGTCCAACCCCGGCCCTGCCGACCCCGGCCGGCGGACTGGCGGTCCGCCGTGACGACGATGCCGAGCGGCTGGCCCTCCCGGGCGGCCGCGAGGGCGACGTCGTTGGTCGAGGTGACGGTCTCGAAGTGGTGGTGCACGGCCAGGTGGCGGCTGCGGACGAGGGCATCACGCACGGCCGGGTGGGATCCGAGCGACACGTCGGCCTCCAGGAACGGGAACGGACCCCGTTAGGATGCCCCACCGAGCGCCGGCGGCGGTACCCACAGCCACCTGGCCACCCCCGCCGAGGTGCAGGGCCGGCGCCAGTCCGATGGAAGGCAGCAGCGGTGACGGAGTCGACACAGGACAAGCTCGCCGAGCTCGAACGCCGGCGTGCCGAAGCGGCAGCTGGCGGCGGCGGGACGGCCATCGCCAAGCAGCACGACAAGGGCAAGCTCACCGCGCGTGAGCGGGTCGAGTTGCTGCTCGACGACGGCTCCTTCGTCGAGACCGACGCCTTCGCGGTCCACCGGGCGACCGGGTTCGGGCTCGAGGACAAGAAGATCCTCGGCGACGGTGTGGTCACCGGGCACGGCACGATCGACGGCCGCCGGGTGTGCGTGTTCAGCCAGGACTTCACCGCCTTCGGCGGGTCGCTGGGTGAGGTGTTCGCCAGCAAGGTCGTCAAGATCATGGACCTCGCCATGAAGATGGGGGTCCCGATCATCGGCTTGAACGACTCCGGCGGGGCGCGGATCCAGGAGGGTGTCGTCTCGCTCGGTGGCTACGGCGACATCTTCCTGCGCAACGTCGCCGCGTCGGGGGTCATCCCCCAGATCTCCGCGATCATGGGGCCCTGCGCCGGCGGTGCGGTGTACTCGCCGGCGATCACCGACCTGGTGTTCATGGTCCGTGACACCTCCCACATGTTCATCACCGGACCGGACGTGATCAAGACCGTCACCGGCGAGGAGGTGACGATGGAGGAGCTCGGCGGGGCGATGAGCCACGCCGGTACCTCGGGCGTGGCCCACTTCGCCGCCGACGACGAGGAGCACTGCCTCGACGACATCGGCTACGTGCTGTCCTTCCTGCCCGCGAACAACCTGGAGCTACCACCGCGCACCGAGTGCACCGACGATCCGGAGCGGCTCGTCGACGAGCTCGACACCTTCATGCCGGACAGCGCCAACGTGCCCTACGACGTCCGCGACATCGTGACCTCGGTGGTCGACGACGGTGAGTTCCTCGAGATCCACGAGCACTACGGCCGGAACCTGGTCGTCGGGCTCGCGCGCATCGATGGTCGCGCCATCGGGGTGGTCGGCAACCAGCCCGCCCACCTCGCCGGGGTGCTGGACATCGACTCCTCGGAGAAGGGCGCGCGGTTCGTCCGCTTCTGCGACGCCTTCAACCTGCCGGTGGTGACCTTCGTCGACGTCCCCGGGTTCCTGCCCGGCACCGACCAGGAGTACGGCGGCATCATCCGCCACGGTGCGAAGCTGCTGTACGCCTACGCCGAGGCCACCGTCCCCAAGCTCACCATCATCGTCCGCAAGGCCTACGGCGGGGCCTACGTCGTCATGGGGTCCAAGCACCTCGGTGCCGACCTGAACCTCGCCTGGCCGACCGCGGAGATCGCGGTGATGGGCGCCAAGGGCGCGGTGTCGATCCTGCACCGTCGCGAGCTGCTGGAAGCGGAGGATCCCACCGCGCTGCACGAGGAGTTCGAGGAGCGCTACGCCCGCGACCTGGCCAACCCGTGGCGGGCCGCCGAGCGCGGCTACGTGGACGAGGTCATCGCGCCGTCGGAGACCCGTCGTGAACTGGCCCGCGCGCTGGACCTCACCGCGTCCAAACGTGAACCCGGTCCCGCCCGCAAGCACGGGAACATCCCGCTGTGAGGGCCGTGACGGGCAGCGCACCCGAGGTCCCCGAGGACGGGGCGGTCGCCGGCGGGATCAGCATCGCGATCACGACGCCACGGGTCAGCGACACCGAGGTGGCAGCGATCACCGTCGCCCTGCTGGCAGCGACCCCCGGTGCCCCGGCCGACGGTCAGCCCGCGGGTCCGCCCGCCTGGCGGCAGGCCGGGCTCCTGGAGTCGGCCACCGACCGACGGGTGCGCACCCCGGCGGAGCTGCGTCACCCGGCCTGAACCCGCGCCTCAGGTGTTGGGCATCTCACGGTCGCGGTCCACGTCGGTCTCCCCCGCCTCGATCGCCAACTCGGCCTCCTCCTCGGTGGCGTAGACGGTGATCGCCAGCTCCATGCCGGCGGCCCGGTGGCCCGGCACGTTGCAGATCATCAACCACTCACCGGGGAACAGCGCGGCCGTGCCCTCCCCGGTCTCGCCGCCGTCGGCGCCCAGGATGGCTTCGCCGTCGGAGCCGCCGAGGTAGGTGCCGTCGGCCGCGCCGAGGAACTCGATGTTGTGATACGCGTCGGAGACGTTGATCCCGGCGACCTCCACGTCGCCGGTGATGGCCACGCCGTCGGTCACGTTGAAGAAGAAGTTGCCCATCTCGACCTCGATGGCCCCACCCGGCCCGATGGGCAGGACCTCGTCGCAGCCCTCCTCACCCGGGGGGCACTCGAGCGCCTGCGCCTGAGCGGCGCCCTCGGGCACGCTCGAGCACCCGGAGAGCAGTGCAACGGCAGCGAGTGCGGCGGTACCAAGCATCAGGCGACGCACGATGGGCTCCTGCAGGTCGGGTCCGACGTGACACGGGACGGTCGGGGGTGCCGCGAAGGGATCCAAGGCCCTAGCGCGGGGACGCAGGGAAGGGTAGCGGGGGCCGTTCGGCACCCGGTAACCCGATCACTCGCCCCGCGGTCACCGAGGCACCCGGCGCCCGTTGGTTCACGGCCAGCACCCGCCGCGCGACCGTCCTGGCGCGGCGGGCCCACGCGGGTCACTCGACGACGAGCTCGCCCCGCATGGTGCTCTCGTGGCCGGGAACGGTGCACACGTAGGTGTAGGTCCCCGGCTCCAGGTCGACCGTGCCGCGGACCGTCTCCCCCGGCTCGCAGGCCGCGACCTCCTCGTCGAGCTCCTCGATCACGAGGTTGTGGTTGACGGCGTCGCCACAGATGAGCTCGAACTCGACCGTGCCGGCCTGCGCCGTGAGCTCCTCGACGTCCCAGCGCAGGTCGTCCTGTCCGACCACCTGCAGGACGTCGTCGGCGGCCTCCCCGCCGGCGGAGGGGTCGGCGTCGCCACCGCCGCACGCGGTGAGCACCAACGCGATGACCCCGACGATCGCGAACAGCAACCCGCGACGTCGTGTGTGGGCAGGTGTGGGGGCGGGCATGGGAGCTCCTCGGTTCGCGGGACGTGCCGACGGTGGGCGCCAGCGGGGGATGGTGGAACGGTGGTGCGATGGCCTGACCGGGCCGGTGTCGCCGACCCGATCACCAGCCGGTGGTGGTGCCGGTGCCGCAGCGGTGCTCGTGAGCGGATGCACGAGGTCTTCGTCGCCACCACCTCGCCGTCCGGGTCGGCCGGCCGAAGCCGCCGAGCGCGTCCCGACCGCCGGCCCTCACTAGGCTCTGCTCAGCCGCTCGGCGCCCGATGACCCACGAACCGAGGCTCAGCTCATGTTCGATGCCGTGTTGATCGCCAACCGCGGGGAGATCGCGATCCGCGTCGCGCGCGCCTGCCGTGAACTGGGCGTGCGCAGCGTCGGGGTGTACAGCGAGATCGACCGTGACGCCCCTCACGTCGCCGCGATGGACGAGGCGTACCTGCTGGGTGCCGCAGCGGCCAGCGAATCGTACCTCGCGGTCGACAAGGTCATCGACGTCGCCAAGCGCGCCGGCGTCGACGCGATCCACCCCGGCTACGGGTTCCTGTCGGAGAACGCCACCTTCGCCCAGGCGGTCACCGACGCCGGACTGGTGTTCATCGGGCCGCCCGCCGACGCCATCGCCCAGATGGGCGACAAGCTCTCCGCCCGCGCCGTCGCCGATGCCGCCGGCGTCCCCGTCGTCCCGGGGACGCGTGAGCCCACCGACGACCCGGAGGTGGCGATCGCCTTCGGCGACGAGTACGGCTACCCCGTGGCCGTCAAGGCCATGTTCGGGGGCGGGGGCCGCGGCATGAAGGTCGTGCAGGGCCGCGACGAGATGCGTGACGCCCTGATCGCGGCGCGACGCGAGTCGGAGGCGGCCTTCGGACGTGGGGAGTGCTACCTGGAGCGCTACCTCGAGCGTCCGCGCCACGTGGAGATCCAGGTGCTGGCCGACCTCGACGGCCACACGATCTACCTCGGGGAACGGGACTGCTCCCTGCAACGCCGCCACCAGAAGCTGGTCGAGGAGGCCCCGGCGCCCGGCGTCACCGAAGCCGTCCGCAGCGCCATGGGCGAGGCGGCCGTGCGGGTCGCCAAGGAGATGGGCTACACCAACGCCGGGACCTGCGAGTTCCTGCTCGACGAGGACGGGGAGACCTTCTACTTCCTCGAGATGAACACCCGGCTCCAGGTCGAGCATCCGGTCACGGAGCTCATCACCGGGGTCGACCTCGCGCAGGCGCAGCTGCGGATCGCCGCCGGTGACGGCATGGGGATGAGCCAGGACGACGTCGAGCTGCGCGGGCACGCGATCGAGGTCCGCATCAACGCCGAGGAGCCGGCGTCCAACTTCGTGCCCACGCCCGGCACCATCGGCGCGTTCGT
>JAWLDJ010000101.1:4866-8412 GCA_041686695.1 Nitriliruptoraceae bacterium | reverse complement strand
GCAGTTGACGTTGAGGAACGTGGTCTCCTCCTGCTGGTTGCCCGCCCGGTCGGTGAACCGGCGGTTGGAGGCGACGCGGAACGAGGCGACGGGTGCACCCGACTGCGTGAAGCGCAGGTCGGGGTCGTCGGTCAGGTTCCCGATGAAGGTGATGTAGTTGGATTCGAACGCCATGGTCCAGGCCTTCCTGGTCGTCGGTGTCGCGCGTACGGGCCGTCGTGGGAGGACGGGGCCGCGGGACGGTGACCTAGGCCGTGCGGACCCGGATCTCGGGACGGACGGTCTTGAAACGCGTGATGTCGTCGGAGATCTTGAGTTGACGCTCGAGCTCACTGACGGCTTCGGAGCTGGCTTCGAAGTCGAGGACGCCGTAGAAGCCGTGATCACGCTTCTCGATCTCGTAGGCGAGCTTGCGCTTGCCCCACCAGGCGTCCTCGAGCAGGTTGCCACCCTGGTCTGCCAGGATGCTCTTGGCCCTCTCGAAGGCGGCGACCGCCGACTCCTCGTCGAGGCGATCGGTGATCAGAACCATCATCTCGTAGCGGCGCATGGGCACCTCCTCTGGTCGCGCCGCTCCGCGCAGCTGCGCGGTGCGGACCGGCGAGGGCACCTGCGTGTCCCAGCCAGTGTTGTGGCCCCTGCGGTCACGGCACCGCGTCTGTGCGCGCTGTCCGCCGTCAGGGGCAGGGGTGCGTCCTGCGGACCGATCGTCGAGGTACCACGGCGTCCGCGGTCCCGGTGCGTCGTACCGGGACCAAGGTTCGGTCGTGGACCACGATTCGGGTCCGTTGTCGTTCGATCGGTGCCGAACCATGTTCGGCCGGCGGTGACGAACGGCGCGCGGAGCCGTGATGGCCCCGCGCGGACCCTCGAACCGTACAGCAGGCCCCTTCCTCCCACAACACGACCCTACGCGCTGGGGGTGACAGCGCACGATGCGCTCCAGCGAGGCTGTGGACATCGACCGTCTGCTCCGCGGCGACGGGCCGTGCCCAGCCCCCACAGGGTTGACCCGCTCACCTGCGCTGCGTATCCCTGAGGCCGCTGGCCACCCGCCTCGCCGCCTCGGCCGGGGTCTGCCCCAGACGTTCGATCGACGCCGCCGCTGCCAACAGGGCGATCCCGCCGACGGTGAGCCAGGCCCAGGTCGGCAGGCTGACCACGACCGTCAGGGTCTCGACCGCGACGACGGCGACCACCAGCCCCGCTCCGACCACCAGCGGCCCGCGGAGTCCGTAGCGTCCTCCGGTGACGACCCCCACGACCCCGAGCGTGCCGGCCAGGACGCCGTGCCATCCCGGCCCCCCGGTGAGCCGCTCGAGCACGGCCGGCACCCCGACGAGCAGGATCGGGGGAACGTAGGCCAACCAGGACGAGACCTCGCCGTGCCGGCGGGCGGCCGCTCCCGCCAGCGTCAGCTGGACGGCCACGGGCAACAGCCACAGGTCCAGTGCGGTGCTGTCCAGCTCCGAGAGCAGCGACCAGCTCCCGAGCGTGGCGATGGCGGCACCGGTGTGGGCCAGGGCCGGCCGGGCGGTGACCAACCCGCCGAGCACCGCAGCAACCCCGGCCGACAGCAGCGCAGCCGAGCGCAGCACGGCAGCGTCACCGAGTAGCACCCACCCGACGGGGATGGCGACCACCGCGATCCCCGCACCCATCACCACGAGCTCACGGACCAGCGACCGGGCGCCGACCGCCACGCCGAGCGCAGTCACCGTGCCGATCGCCAGCAGTGTCGCGCCGACCACCTCGACGTCCAGCCCGAGTGCCAGGACGAGGACCGACACGGTCCGCAGCAGCACGAGGGCTGCCCCGGTGCGGGCCACCGCGCCGCGGTCCGCGACGGCGTCGAGCAGCAGCAGGACCGCCAGCAGGGCCGCCGGCAGCAGGGCACCCGGCCCGAGCCCGAGCACCTCGACGCTGCGAGCCCCCGGCGCGGTCACGACGCCGTCCGGTGGCAGGAGCCAGCCGGCGGGCAGGACCGTGACGAGTCCGGCGACAGCGGCCAGGACCCGTCCTGCCTCGGCGACCGGACGGCAGCCGGCGGTGGCCACCGTGACAGCGAGCGCCGTCACCCCGACCACCAGGCCCACGATCCCCTCCGGCAGTGCGGCGACACGCACCCCGGTCTCCGTCAACAGCCCGACTCCGACGATGAGCAGCCCGGCGACGATCGCCGTCGGGGCGCCCGCGGCCCGCATCCCCCGGGCGGCCACGGTGGAGAGCAGCGGCAGGACGGCCAGCGGCGCGACCACCGCGACCAGCAGGGCCACGGCGCTCTGGCCCGCAAGGCCGCCAGCGGCGAGCACCAGGAGCAGCACGGCCGCCAGGTCGACGACCTGCCGGGAGTTCGCGACCGCGTGACGACTGCCGAGCCAGCCGGCCAGCCCGGGGACGAATGCAGCGCCGAGCGCCACGAGGACCGAGACCTCGACGGCGCCACCGAGCAGCACGGTCGCGGCCAGCAGGTGCCAGGCAGCGAGCACGCCGCCGAGCGATGCTGCGCTGACGAGCCCCTCACCCTGCAGGCGCACCGCGGCCACGGTCCAGGCGCCGGCGGCGATCACCAGGACCCCGCCCGCGACCCGGTCGACGTCGACCGCAGAGGTGGGCCCGAGCACCAGGGCCAGGGTGGCCAGGGCGAGAGGTGCGGCGAGGACCTCGGCCACCGTGGCAGCCCTCCGCAGCCTGCGAGCGTCAGTGGCGGTTCGCCCGACAGCGGCCGCAGCGGCCTCGACGGCGAGCCAGACGAAGGCTGGCGTCCACAGTCGCACGGCACGCGGCGTCGCCTCCGGTAGCACCAGGTGCAACAGCGCCAGCACCGCGGTCGCGATCGCCACGGCGACCAGCCGGCGATCACCGTGCCGGGCGCGCAGACCGAGGGTGAGGGTCACGACGACGGCGACGACGGCCCGGACCTGCCAGGAGCTCAACCACCCGGCAGCGGCGGCCGTCGCGCTGACCCCGCCGGTCGGCAGCGTTGCGAGCAGCTCGACGGCCAGCGCGACGAGCACCGCCGTCACCGGCAGGACGACGCTGGCCGAGCGCAGCAGCGCGACCAGCCCGACGGGTGCGGGGCGGGACACCAGCGGCACCAGGAGCAGCCCGACCGCGGCGACCGCCAGCGCCGGTGGCGGCCCCCCGATCATGGCCAGCCCGGTGGCGGCGACCGGCACGCCGACCAGCGAGGCCAAACCGAGCAGCGGCGCCCGTCCGGCGACGGCCAGCACCGGCAGCGCCACGATCGCGGTGGATCCGACGGCGGTCCACCGAACCCAGCCGGGCGCCGCGAGCTGGATCGCGAGCCCGAGGGCATCGACGGGGAGCAGCAGAGCACCGAGGTGGAAGACGACCGAGCCGACGATCGGCAGCGGACGTCGCAAGCGGGCACCCCCGAGCACCGCGGCGGCCGTCACCCCGCCGACGACCGCGATGCGGGCGGTCGCACCGAGCAGGTCCCACTGCATGGCCAGGAAGGTCGCCGCGGCCGCCAGCAGCAGCAGGGCTCCGAGCCCGGCGACCCACGCCGCGACGGGGATCGGC
>JAWLDJ010000101.1:0-4766 GCA_041686695.1 Nitriliruptoraceae bacterium | reverse complement strand
TGGGCCCTGACGGTGGGGTGGGCCCTGAGCTGGCAGCGGGGGCGGCGGCGGGGGCGGCGGCGGACCCGAGCCGACACGCGGCGCGGGCGGACCCGAGCCGACACGCGGCGGGGGCGGACCCGAGCCGACACGCGGCGCGGACGGGGCCCCGTCGGGTGCAGGCGAAGCCGCGCTGGAGTGGGGCTCGGTGAGGTGCGCAGCGGTCGACACGGTCACGTCCTCCGGGTGGCGTCCCCTTCACCGTGCCGCCGTGGACCGCAGGCTGCTATCCGGAGATGCCCCCAGTCGGACCGTGGGGCCCCCAGTGACCCCACGCGGCGACGCTCACTCGATGCCGTGCTCGAGGGCGTAGCGGATCAGCTCCTGGCGCCGGCTCAGATGGAGCTTGTCCAGGATGTTGCGCACGTGGTTCTCGACCGTCTTCGGTGCGATGTGCAGTTGCTCCCCCACCTGGCGGTAGGTGTAGCCCCTGGCCACGTGCTGGAGCACCTCACGCTCGCGTTCGGTCAGGGGCTGCGTGCCGGTCGCCTCGCGGGCCATGCGCCGGAACTCACCGAGCACGAGCATCGCCAGCGAGGGGGAGAAGACCGGCTCCCCGGCTGCGGCGCGTAGCAGTTGCGCACGGAGCTCGGGACCGGGGGTGGACTTCGTCAGGTACCCGACCGCTCCGGCCGCCACGGCGTCCAGCAGGTCGCGCTCCTGCTCGCTCACGCTGAGGACGACGACCCGCGTGTGCTCGGCGCACGCCTCGGTGACCGCGATCCCCCCACCGCCCGGCATCTGCAGATCACAGACCACCAGGTCCGGTGCGTGCGCCCGGATCGCGGCGATCGCCTCCGGGGCCGTGCTGGCTTCGGCGACCACCTCGAAGCCGCTGCCGAGGTCGGCTCGGACCCCGTCACGCCAGATCGGGTGGTCGTCGGCCAGCACGACACGGACCGCAGGTCGGCGCGACCTCGCCCGCCCGGTGGCGTCGTCCACACCGGCTCCCTCGCTCGTAGATCCTCAGCCGACAGCGTACGCGCTGCCCCGACACCTGCCCCGGTAGCCACTAGCGTTCCCGCCATGCCTGGCACGGTGCAGTCGATCGAGCGGGCGGCTGCGGTCCTGCGGCTGCTCGCCCAGAGCACGCGTCCACTGGGCGTCGTGGAGATCGCTCACGCCCTGTCCCTGCCCAAGGGCACCGCGCACGGCATCATCCGCACCCTGCACACGGTCGGGTTCGTCGATCAGGACGAGCGCTCGGGGCGGTACCTGCTCGGCACCCAACTCGTCCGCCTCGGTGGCCACCAGCTCGACCGCAACGAGCTCAGATCGTGCGCGATGAACTGGTCGGACACGCTGGCCTCCCGCACCGGTGAGGCCGTGAAGGTCGCCGTGCTCGACCAACCTCTGCAGCTCACGATCGTGCACCATGTGTTCCGGCCCGATGACAGCGTCCAGGTCATGGAGATCGGCGCCATCGTTCCGGCGCATGCGTGTGCGCTGGGCAAGGCGATCCTCGCCCACACACCGGGCACCGCGGCTCGGCTGAAGGAGGCCACCATGGAGGCCTTCACCTCGCGGACCGTCACCGACGGCCGGGCCCTGGTCGGCCAGCTCAGCACCGTGCGGGAGCGCGGCTGGGCAGCGGACGTCGAGGAGCTGAGCAGCGGCGAGGCCAGTATCGCTGCCGCCATCCGCGACCACGGTGGGGTGGTCGTCGGATCCGTGGGGATCACCGGCGCTCCCAGGACGGTGTGTGACGGGGGCCGCAATCCGAGGCCGCGGCTGGCGGCACGGGTCGTGGAGACCGCACGGGCCATCACGGGTGAGCTGACCAGGCGACGGGGGTGAGCCGGTGAAACCCGAGTACGTCGCAGCGATCGACCAGGGCACGACCTCGACCCGGTGCATCGTGTTCGACCACGGCGGGCGGCTCGTCTCCGTCGCCCAGCGCGAGCACCGCCAGATCTTCCCCCGTCCGGGTTGGGTCGAGCACGACGCCATGGAGATCTGGCGGAACGTGGAGCGTGTGGTCCCGCAGGCGGTCGCGCAGGCCCGCGTCCAGCCGGAGCAGATAGCGGCGCTGGGGATCGCGAACCAGCGTGAGACGGTGGTGCTGTGGGAACAGCGCACCGGCCGCCCGGTGGGCAACGCGATCACCTGGCAGGACACCCGCACCGCCAACCTGGTGGACCAGCTGGCCGCCGACGGTGGGGTGGACCGCTTCCGGGAGCGGTGCGGTCTGCCACTGATGACCTACTTCTCCGGCCCGACGTTGCGCTGGATGCTCCAGCAGGACCCGATCCTGCGGGAACAGGCCGAACGCGGTGAGCTGCTCTTCGGCACGATGGAGACGTGGCTGATCTGGAACCTGACCGGTGGCCCCGACGGCGGGCTCCACATCACCGACGTCACCAACGCCTCACGCACGATGCTGATGGACATCACCAGCCTGCGGTGGGACGACGAGCTCCTCGATGCCTTCGGCGTCCCGGCGGCGATGCTGCCGCAGATCCGCTCGAACGCGGAGGTCTACGGCACCGCCACCACGGCGCTGCCGGGGGTCTCGATCGCTGCAGCGCTCGGTGACCAGCAGGCCGCGCTGTTCGGTCAGACCTGCTTCTCAGCGGGCGAGGCCAAGTGCACCTACGGCACCGGGGCGTTCCTGCTGCTCAACACCGGCCCCACGCCGGTCCGCTCGTCCCACGGCCTGCTGAGCACCGTCGGGTACCAGGTCGGTGAGGCCGAGCCGACCTACGCTCTCGAGGGCTCGATCGCGGTCACGGGCTCGCTGGTGCAGTGGGTACGTGACCGGCTCGGCCTGATCGAATCCGCCCCGGAGATCGAGACCCTGGCCCGCACCGTGGACGACAACGGTGGTTGCTACATCGTGCCGGCCTTCTCCGGGTTGTTCGCCCCGCACTGGCGCAGCGAGGCGAGGGGCCTGATCATCGGACTGACCTCCTACATCACCAAGGGGCATCTGGCACGCGCGATCCTGGAGGCCACGGCCTGGCAGACCCGTGAGGTGGTGGACGCCATGAACGCGGACTCCGGCCTCGCACTGACCGGGTTGAAGGTCGACGGTGGCATGACCTCCGATCACCTGCTGATGCAGACCATCGCCGACGTGCTCGACGTCCCCGTCGAGCGCCCGCTGGTGTCGGAGACCGTGTCCCTGGGTGCGGCCTACGCCGCCGG
Source organism: Nitriliruptoraceae bacterium (assembly GCA_041686695.1). Taxonomy (GTDB): domain Bacteria; phylum Actinomycetota; class Nitriliruptoria; order Nitriliruptorales; family Nitriliruptoraceae; genus T1Sed10-7. The sequence goes on along the minus strand of JAWLDJ010000101.1, from coordinate 1,580 downwards.
ACTGGCGGTCGGGTTCTGGCCTGAACTGAAGGGGTTGCGCCACTACTGGCATCGAGCAGCGAGGTGGATGCCGGAGATGTCCGCCAGGCGCCGCGAGCGGGAGTACGGCAACTGGCAACGTGCCGTGACCCGGACCTACGACTGGATCCAGATGGAGGACGAGGACGGCCCCGGGGCGTGAGTGCACCCCGGGGCCGCTCGGGCGAGATCCCGGTCAGGCGAGCGCGACCACATCCGGCGCTTCGAGCCGGGCCTGCTGCGCTTCCTCATCGGTGGGCGCGGCGTTGGCCTTCAGCTCCGCCTCGACCCGCTGCAGGTACGCGTCGAGCTCCGATCGCCGCTGCTCGTCGGACCAGCCGAGCTCCTTGGCCATCAGTTCCGCGACCGCCGGCGCTGCCTGCGTCCCGCGGTCCTGGACCTCGAAGTTGATGTGGGTGCGGCGGACCAACACATCCTCGACGTGTAGCGCGCCTTCCTCGCGTACCGCGTACACCACCTCGGCCTTGAGGTAGTCGTCGGCGCCGGGGATCGGCTCGAGCAGCGACTCGTCCTCCTCGCCAAGTGCCAGGACGTCCGCGCTGAGCGAGCCGAACCGCCTGAGCAGGTGCTCGATCCGGGCAACGTGGAGACCCGTGCGGTCGGCCATCAACTCCCGGCGGTTCCAGGCCGCCTGGTAGCCGTCCACCCCGATGATGGGGATGTCCTTCGTCACGCAGGGGCCCGCCTGCTTGTTCATGGATCGCAGGGCGGCATCGACGGTGTCCTCGGCCATGACCCGGTAGGTGGTGTACTTCCCGCCGGCGACCACGATCATGCCGGGGGTCGTCTCGATCACGAGGTGCTCGCGCGAGAGCTTGGCGGTGGAGTCGGCGTTGCCGGCGACCAGCGGACGCAGGCCGGCGTAGGTGCCGACGATGTCGTCCTTGGTCAGCTTCTGCTTGAGCACCCGGTTGGCCTGACCCAGGACGTACTCGATGTCCTCAGCGGAAGCGGTCGGGTCCGCCTTGTCGAGGTCGTACTCGGTGTCGGTCGTGCCGATGATCCAGTGGTGATGCCAGGGGATCGTGAACAGCACGCTGGTGGGCGTACGCAGGATCATGCCCACCTTGGCCTTGATCCGGTCCCGGGGGACCAGGATGTGGATGCCCTTGGAGGCCTTGACCGTGAACTCACCCTCCTCACCGAGCAGCTGCTGCATCTCGTCGGTCCACACCCCGGTGGCGTTGATCACCGACCGTGCCCTGACCTGGTACTCCTTCTCGGTCTCCAGATCGCGGACCACCGCCCCGACGACGCGGCCGGCCTCGCGCACGAGTTCGGTGACCTGGGCACGCGGAGCGACGTGGGCACCGTGGGAGGCTGCGGTGCGGGCCAGCGCCATCGTGTGGCGAGCGTCGTCGACCTGTCCGTCGTAGTAGCGGATCGCGCCGACGCACACGTCGGGATCCAGCCCGGGGAACAGCTTCATGATGGTGGACTTGGACAGGTGCTTGTGGTTCGGCACCCCCTTGCTCGCGCCCTTCTCCTTCGCCATCACGTCGTAGAGCAGGATGCCGGAGCCGACGTAGAGCCGCTCCCAC
>JAWLDJ010000100.1:0-8513 GCA_041686695.1 Nitriliruptoraceae bacterium | reverse complement strand
CAGTCGGATGGGTGTCGTGGGCACGGTCGTTCGTCGGCGGTCGTCACCGTCGGACGGACGGGGTCGAGAGGCGTCGACGATGGGGAGGCGTCCGCGCCCGCACAGAGGAGGACCCCGGGGACCCGCAGGCCCTTCGGCCGGCGTCTGCGGCCCGGTCTCGGTGGGCCTGCGTGGGTGTCCCTCGGGGTCCTCGCCGCGGCGGGGTCGCAGCCCCGACTGCTGTGGGGGCGCGGCTTGCGAACGGCTCCCGTCGCGGTGTCCACCGGTCCACGGTGCCGCGGGCGTCGTCCCACGCCCGGTGCCCGCACCGTCGCTACGGATCGGTCACGTGCGCGGTCTCCGGATGTCGCGCCCCCATCGGGACGCTGGACGCCGGTCCCGTCATCGCTGCGGATCCGCTGCCGGATCGGTGTGCTCCCACCCTAGAGGTGGCCGGCAGCGGGGTCACCGGTGGGTGCGCCGTGCGTGACGCGCCCGCCCGACCCGGGCGATGGGCGCGCGTGTTTGCTCCACCGCTCGCCGCCCCGTACGCTTTTCTCAACCTCGATGTTGAGGAACTCGACGTCGATGCACTTGACGTCGCACTTGACGTCGATGCACTCGACGTCGATGCACTCGACGTTGAGGCAAGCCAAGCACCGTGCCCCCCGCCGTGTGCCCGGCTGCGATGCTCCTGAGTCTAGCCGGGCGACCGTCAGTCGAGATGAGGACCGCTCCGATGAACGCCACCGCCGCGACGACGGACACCAGCTCCAGCGCTGGTGGCTCCCGGTCGTTGGTGTCGCTGCTCGGTGAGCAGCGGGCGACGATCGTGGAGCATCTTCGTCGCAACGGCGACGCCACGGTCGCCGAACTCGCGGCGCGACTCGAGGTCTCCGAGGTGGCCGTTCGGCGGCACCTCGCCGTGCTCGCTGGTGACGATCTCGTCAGCTCCGAGGTGGTCGGTGGCTCGCGGGGACGTCCCGCGGCCCGCTACCGTCTGACGCGCACGGCGGGGCGGTTGTTCCCCCACCGCTACGACCGTTTCGCGGCCGAGGTCCTCGACTTCCTCGATGCGCACCACGGCAGAGATGGCCTGCTGGCCTTCCTGCGGTGGCGCGTCGAACGTGAGGTCGAGGGGCTGCGCGAAGCGGTCACCGCGAAGGACCTCCACGCCCGCCTCGAACAGCTCGCCGACGCGCTGTCGGAAGCTGGGTTCGAAGCCTCGGTCTCCGAGGACGGCGAGAGCTTCACCCTGGTGCAGGACCACTGCGCCATCTACGACGTGGCCAAGGATCATCCGGAGGTGTGCAGCTACGAGGCAGCCACCTTCTCCAAGGTGCTCGGCAGCGACGTACAGCTGTCGCGACGCGAGACCCTGGCCGGCGGCTCGACCGCATGCGTCTGCACGGTCAGGACCTGCGGCAGCACGATGCAGGACCCGCACGATCAGGACGATGTCGTCGCGCCGCAGGCGGTCGGCGAGGACGGCAGCCCGACGGTTCCGAACCGGAACCGTCGGCACAGCGACATCGACACCGACCGACGCCCCACCGAAGTAGGAGACGACCAGTGAGCCAGACCGAGATCGAGCTTCCGGTCAGCGACGCCCGCCGCAACCAGCAGGCGGTCGCCCAGGACCTCGCCGACTACAAGTTCGGGTGGTCGGACCGCGACGACGGCTACGCGTTCACCTCCGGGCGGGGCTTGACCGCCGAGGGCGTGGCCGCCATCAGCGAGCGCAAGGGCGAGCCCACCTGGATGCGCGACCTGCGTCTGCGGGCGTTCCAGGCCTACGAGCGTCGCCCCATGCCGAACTGGGGTGCCGACCTGTCCGACATCCACTTCGACGACATCTTCTACTACGTCGAGGCCTCCGAGAAGCAGGCCAACTCGTGGGAGGAGCTCCCGCCGGAGATCCTCGAGACCTACGAGAAGCTCGGCATCCCGCAGGCCGAGCGGGAGCGGCTGATCGCCGGGGTCGCGGCGCAGTACGAGTCCACCGTGCTCTACCACAAGGTCCGTGAGGACCTCGAGGAGCAGGGGGTCATCTTCCTGGACACCGATGCCGGGCTGCAGGAGTACGAGGACGTCTTCCGTGAGCACTTCGCCACGGTCATCCCGCCGAACGACAACAAGTTCGCGGCGCTCAACACCGCGGTCTGGTCCGGTGGTTCCTTCATCGTCATCCCCGAGGGCGTGAAGGTCGACATCCCCCTCCAGGCCTACTTCCGTATCAACAAGCAGAACATGGGCCAGTTCGAGCGCACGCTGATCATCGCGGAGCCCGGCTCCTACGTGCACTACGTCGAGGGCTGCACCGCGCCGATCTACTCCTCCGACTCGCTGCACTCGGCGGTGGTCGAGATCATCGTCAAGGAGGGCGCCCGCGTCCGCTACACGACGATCCAGAACTGGTCGAACAACGTCTACAACCTGGTGACCAAGCGGGCGGTGGCCGAGAAGAACGCCACCATGGAGTGGATCGACGGCAACATCGGCTCCAAGGTCACCATGAAGTACCCGGCCGTGTGGCTGACCGGCGAAGGGGCCAAGGGGGAGGTCCTCTCGGTCGCCTACGCCAACGACGGCCAGCACCAGGACGCCGGCGCGAAGATGGTCCACGCCGCGCCGTACACCACGTCCAACATCCTCTCCAAGTCGATCTCCAAGGGGCTCGGGCGCACCAGCTACCGCGGGCTCGTCCAGATCAACGACGGGGCGCACCACGCCCGCTCCGCGGTCAAGTGCGACGCGCTGATGCTGGACGACACCTCCCGGACCGACACCTACCCCTACATGGAGATCGAGCAGGAGGACGCCACGATCGAGCACGAGGCCACGGTCTCCAAGGTCAGCGAGGACCAGCTGTTCTACATGCAGTCCCGTGGGATCGACGAGGACGAGGCCACGGCCATGATCGTGCGCGGGTTCATCGAGCCCATCGCTCGTGAGCTGCCGATGGAGTACTCCGTCGAACTCAACCGCCTGATCGCGCTCGAGATGGAAGGCGCCATCGGATGACCACCCTGACCGCACTCACCGAGGAGGCGCTCACCGGCGCCAGCGACGCGGCCGGTGAGCCGTCGTGGCTGCGTGACCGGCGGCTCGCCGCCTACAAGCGCACGCTCGACCAGGCCTGGCCCGACAGCCGCGCCGACGAGTTCTGGCGCTCCACACCCTTCGCGCAGCGCATCGACGTCGAGCGGGAGCTCGTGACCGGGGGCGGTCTCGACGCCCCCGCCTCGTTCACCGCCGACCTCGAGGTCGAGGTGGCGGTCGCACGGATCGTCGACGGGGCGCTCGTCGACGTGACCGTCCCGAGCTCGCTGGCCGAGCTCGGGGTGGTCGTCGCCGATCTCTCTACCGCCGCGGCGGAGCACGCGGACCTGGTCGAGCCGGCGCTGGGCTCGTTGACCAGCTCGAACCGCGAGGGCACCGGCGGCGACGCCGATCGGACCATCACCGTCAACGATGCAGCCTGGACCGCGGGGGTGTTCGTCTCCGTGCCCGCCGAGGTCGAGCTCGACACCCCCGTGGTGATCCAGGTGCACGCGACGGCGGGCGGGGCCCACCTGCCCCGGGTCCTGGCCGTGCTCGGCCATCACGCCCGTGCGAGCATCTACCTGGAGCACACCTCGGGTGCCGACACCGATGCGCTGGTGGACGAGGTCGTCGAGGTCGTCGCCCACGACGCGGCGCAGCTCGACGTCGTCTCCTTCCAACGCTGGGGCGACCACGTCGACCATCTGGCGCTGCAGAAGGTCCAGGCCCATCGCGACAGCCGCATCCGGCACCTGTCGGTCACCGTGGGCGGCCGCACCGTGCGTTTCCTGCCCGAGACCGATCTGGTCGGTCCGGGCGCGGAGACCCGTCCGCTGGGGGTGTACTTCGCCGACGAGGGGCAGTGGTTCGACCTCCAGCCCTACGTCCGTCACCTCAGCCCCCACGCGACCTCGGACGTGCTGTTCAAGGGGGCGCTGCAGGGCCACAGCCGGACGGTGTTCCGCGGCAACATCTTCGTCCACAAGGACGCGGTCGGCACCGACACCGACGAGAACAACAAGTCGCTGATCCTCACCGAGGGTGCACGGGCCGACGCCACGCCCTTCCTGGAGATCGAGTGCGCGGACATCGTCGCCGGGCACGGATCGGCCACGGGGCAGATCGATGCCCTGCAGCTGTACTACCTCACCTCTCGCGGCATCCCGCGGGAGGAGGCGCTGAGGCTGATCGTCACCGGGTTCTTCCGCGAGGCCTTCGCCGAGGTGACCCTGCCCGGGGTCGAGGAAGCGGCGCTCACCGAGATCGACGAGCGCATCGCCGCCGCCGATCTGTCCCGCTTCCAGGTCAACGACGCGAGCCTCAAGGACCACCACGATGAGTGAGGCGCACGCCCGCTTCTCCTCGCTCGAGGAGGGCCAACCGGTCCGCCTCGACGTCGATGGCGTCCCGGTGTGTCTGGTCAGGATCGGCCAGGACGTCAAGGCGATCCACGACACCTGCTCCCACCAGCAGTGGTCGCTGGCGGATGGTGGCACCGTCTGGGGCAACGGCGTGGAGTGCTCCCTGCACGGCTCCACGTTCGACCTCGATGACGGACGGCCCTCATCGCTGCCGGCGATGCGGCCCGTGCCGACCTTCGACGTGCACCTCGATGGGGACGACGTCGTCGTCGACACCAGCGTCGCCCGCAACGGGGCGCCGTTCCCCGCCCACTGAGCCCTTGTGAGCCACCGCCGGCACCCCGGCGTCCGGCTCGATACATCCACCACCTGTCGACCTCCCACACGAAAGCGCACATCCCATGGCTGACCTCGAGATCCGCGACCTGAAGGTGGAGGCGGACGGCACGGAGATCCTCCGCGGCGTCAACCTCGACCTCGACAAGGGCCAGACGATCGCCCTGATGGGCCCCAACGGCTCCGGCAAGTCCACGCTGGCCTACGCCATCGCCGGCCACCCGGCCTACGAGGTGACCGGTGGCACGATGACGTTCAAGGGCAGCGAGCTCAACGAGCTCACCCCGGATGAGCGGGCGCGGCTGGGCGTGTTCCTGGCGATGCAGTACCCCGTCGAGGTGCCGGGGGTCTCGCTCACCAACTTCCTGCGGACCGCCGTGAACGCGGTCCGTGGCGAGGACGTGCCGGTGCGCGAGTTCATGGAGACCCTGCGCACCGAGATGGCCGAACTGGACGTGGATGCGTCCTTCCTGCAGCGCTCGGTCAACGAGGGTTTCTCCGGCGGTGAGAAGAAGCGCTTCGAGATCCTGCAGGCGGCGCTGCTCAAGCCGCAGCTCGCCGTGCTCGACGAGACCGACTCCGGGCTCGACGTCGACGCGCTGAAGACCGTGGCCGAGGGGGTCAACCGGCTCTCCGGTCCGGAACTCGGGGTGCTGATCATCACCCACTACACCCGTATCCTGCGCTACATCGCCCCGGACCAGGTCCACGTGATGTTCGAAGGCCGTATCGTGGCCTCGGGCGGCGCGGAGCTCGCCGACGAGCTGGAAGAGGGCGGCTACGAGGGCATCCGCGCGGCACACGCCGCCGGCGTCTGACGCCCATCCCCACCCTGTGAGGCCGACCATGGCCATCGATGTCGCCAGCGTCCGTCGTTCCTTCCCGATCCTGGATCGGCCGATCGACGGGCACCGACTGGTGTACCTGGACTCCGCAGCTTCGTCGCTGACCCCGGAGCCGGTGCTCGATGCCATGGACCGCTACTACCGCTGGTCGCGCTCCAACGTCAACCGCGGGGTCTACTCCCTGGCGGAGGAGGCCACCGACCTCTACGAGGGTGCCCGGACGACACTGGCGGCGTTCCTCGATGCCGACCCGAGCGGCGTGGTGTTCACCAAGAACGCCACCGAGGCCTGCAACCTCGTCGCCTACGGCTACGTGCGTGCCCGCCTCGGCCCGGGCGATGTCCTGTTGTCCACGGTGATGGAGCACCATGCCAACCTGGTGCCCTTCACCGAGGCGGCGCGGGCGCTGGGTGCCGAGGTCCGTCACGTCCCGATCACCGCGGATGGACAACTCGACCTGGAGGCTGCCGCCACCCTGCTGGCGGACGGACGCGTCACCTTCGCCGCGTTCGTGCACGTCTCCAACGTGCTCGGCACGATCAACGACGTCGCCCGCTTGACCCGCATGGTCAAGGACGCCAACGACCGGGCCGTGGTCCACGTGGACGGGACCCAGGCGGCGCCCCACCTGCCGGTCAGCTTCCGCGACCTCGGGGTCGACAGCTACGCCGTCACCGGCCACAAGATGCTCGGGCCCACCGGGATCGGGGCGCTGGTGGCGCGGCCTGAGCTGCTGGAGCGCATGGCACCGTTCCTGACCGGCGGTGACATGATCCGGGACGTCACGCTGACCGGCGCCACGTGGAACGACATCCCACACCGGTTCGAGGCCGGCACCCCCATGATCGCCGAGGCCGCCGGGCTGGCCGCCGCGGTCGAGGTGCTCCGCGGCTACGGGATGGACACGGTGCGCGCCCACGAACGCAGCTTCACCGGCCACCTGCTCGACGCTCTGGGTACGATCGCGGCGGTGACGGTGCACGGCCCCAAGGATGTGGACCTGCGCGGTGGTGCCGTCTCGTTCGTGCTCGAGGGCATCCACCCCCACGACGTCGGCGCCATGCTCGGCTCGCGCGGGGTGTGTGTGCGGGTCGGTCACCACTGCGCCAAGCCGCTGCTGCGCTGCCTGGACGTGACCGCGACCACCCGGGCGAGTGGCTACGTCTACAACGACCGCGACGACCTCGAGCCCCTGGTGGACGGGCTCGAAGCCGCTGCCGCGTTCTTCGCCCGCTGAGGAGGCCCGTCGTGTCGATGGAGGATCTGTACCAGGAGATCATCCTGGACCACTACCGCAAGCCCAAGAACCGGGCGCCCGAGCTCGAGGACGAAGCGGTCCACGTCCACCATTCCAACCCGCTGTGCGGGGATGAGATGGACCTGCGCATCCGGGTCGTCGACGACCGCCTCGACGCGGTGGTCTTCGACGGCGAGGGGTGCTCGATCAGCCAGGCATCGGCCTCGGCGATGACCGCTGCCGTGAGCGGCCGTGAGCTCAAGGACGCCCTGGACCTCACCGAGGACTTCCGTCGGATGATGCACGGGGACGAGCCGGGCCGTCCCGACGACCTCGGCGACGGCATCGCCTTCACCGGGGTCGCGAAGTTCCCCGTCCGTGTCAAGTGCGCCCTGCTCGGCTGGATGGCCCTCAGGGATGCCATCCAGAGCTACGAGCGGGGGGCATCCGCCCACACCGTCACCCACGAGGAGTGACCGTGAGCACCCATGACAGCACCGCCACGACCACCCGCGACGACCCGGTGCCGGAGTACGACACCCCGGACGGCCGCGCGCCGGCGGAGGAGCAGCCGCGTCAGCGGCACCCCTTCGAGGACCTGCCACTGGAGGAGGACGGCATGCCGTCCTCCCAGGCCCTCATGAACGGGCTGCGCGCCGTCGTCGACCCGGAGATCGGCTACAACATCGTCGATCTCGGGCTCGTCTACGAGGTCACCAAGCCCGAGCGCGGCTACGCCCACGTGCTGATGACCCTCACCTCCATGGGCTGCCCGCTCACCGAGGTGATCCACCAGCAGTGCTCGGTGATCCTCGGCGCCATGCCGGGTGTGGACCGCGTCGAGGTGGAGTTCACGTTCACCCCTCCGTGGTCCACCGACATGATCGCCGACTACGTGCGCGAGGAACTGCGCGCGATGGGCATGAACGTCTGAGCACGTAAAGCCACGGCGGGGTTCGCACCGTTCCCACTGGCACCGGCTGCCAGGTCGCGTCCCACCCGGGACACTGCGCCCCCGCGCCGCGGTGGCGGTCACCTCGCCCTGCCGCTCACCGCCCAGCTTCTCGAGGAGTCACCCGTGTCCCGACCGGTCGTCGACCGCCGTGCAGCCCTCTCCCACGAGGAGATCGCCCGCTACTCGCGTCACCTGATCATCCCCGAGGTCGCGATGGAGGGCCAGGAGCGGCTCAAGGCGGCACGGGTCCTGCTGGTGGGCACCGGTGGGCTCGGCTCACCACTGGCGCTCTACCTCGCGGCCGCTGGTGTGGGCACGATCGGGCTCGTCGATGACGACGTCGTCGATGCCTCCAACCTGCAGCGACAGATCATCCACGGCACCTCGGACCTCGGCACGCACAAGATCGACTCGGCGCGTGCGTCCATCCTGGAGGTCAACCCCCACGTCGAGGTGGTGGAGCACCGGGTGTTCCTGACCTCGGAGAACGCGCTGGAGATCATCGAGGGCTACGACCTGGTGATCGATGGCACGGACAACTTCCCCACCCGCTACCTCGTCAACGATGCGTGCGTGCTGCTGGGCAAGCCGAACGTGTACGGCTCGATCTTCCGCTTCGAGGGGCAGCTGAGCGTGTTCTACGCCGCTGAGGGGCCGTGCTACCGGTGCATGTTCCCCGAGCCGCCGCCGCCGGGCATGGTCCCCAACTGCGCCGAGGGCGGGGTGCTCGGCATCATGGCCGGCCACATCGGGAC
>JAWLDJ010000099.1:3145-8676 GCA_041686695.1 Nitriliruptoraceae bacterium | reverse complement strand
CGCCCTGCGCGACGCGCTCACCGTCCTCGGTCGCGAGACGGACCCGGATCTGCGTCGCGAGTGGGCACGTACCGAGATCGCCGAGCGGATCGGCTACGCCTACGGGTTCGTCACCGAGACCGCCACGCGGCTCGGCGTGCAGCTCGACGCGCACGAGGGGGTGGCGACCGGCGGGTCGGGTGCTGGCTCCTCACCCGGCGGCGAGGAAGGCCGGCGTGGTGGTGCCGGGGGTGGCCGCTCGCCCACCGCGGCCCGTGCGCGGCTCGAACGTGCGGCGCTGCGCGCCCTGTTGCAGCACCCCGACCACCTGCCCGGCGAGGCGGCCGAGCTGGTGGAGGACGACCTCAGCCATCCCGATGCCCGCGCGGTGCTGCGGGCGGTCCGGGCCGGCGGGGGAGCGGGCGCCCCGCTCGACGCCATCCTGGCGGCAGCCGAGGACGACCGTATCCGCGGCCTGTTGCGGGCCCTGGCGCTCGAGGAGGATCCGGAGACCGCCGACCCGGAGCTTCTCGGCGAGGTCGTCGCGGGTCGCATCCGACGGCTGCTGGTGGACCGGGTCGACGCCGAGACCAAGGCGCTGCGTGATGAGCTCGCCCGGCTCAGCCACACCACCGACCCCGAACGTGTCCGCCGGCTCCAGCGGGATCTGGCCACGCTGCAGCAGCGGCGCCGCACGTTGCTCGGTCAGCTCGTGTGAGCTGTGCGGCCGGTGCTCGCGGGATGCGCACCACCGAAGAAGCGCCCCCCGTCCGCGAGCGCTCCGTAGCATCGGTCCGTGGGCGAGCATTGGGAGGTGCGGAGCCGTGGGCGGTCCCCCCGTACGCCGGGAGGTGCCGGCCACCGCACTGCCCGGCGACGGCCTGCCGGCCCTGGTGCTCGATGTGACGGACGCGGTCAGCGACGAGCTGGTCGCGCACGGCAGCCGGCGAGGGTTCGTGACCGCCCGCGAGGTGGCCACGGCCGTCGGGGACGCCGGACTCGACAGCGCAGCCGTCCAGCAGGTCGGGGGGCGGCTGCGCGACGCGGCCGTCCCGTTGGTGGACGACCGCGGGGTGACGCCGGGTGCGTCGCCGCCCCGACCGACGGCGGCGGATGCCCCGGCCAGCGTCGACGCGGTCCGGCTGTACCTCAACGAGATCGGTCGGGTCGACCTGCTCGACCAGGAGTCCGAGGTCGACCTGGCCAAGCGCGTCGAGGCCGGGTTGGCGGCCGCCGCGGTGCTGGACTCGCCGCGGGAACTGACCACCGCACAGCGGACGCGCCTGCGCCGTGTGGAGCGTCTGGGGCGTGATGCCAAGCAGGTGATGATCGAGGCGAACCTCCGGCTCGTCGTCTCGATCGCCAAGCGCCACGTGGGTCGTGGGCTGCAGTTCCCCGACCTGATCCAGGAGGGCAACCTCGGTCTCATGCGGGCGGTCGACAAGTTCGACTACACCCGCGGCTACAAGTTCTCCACCTACGCCACGTGGTGGATCCGCCAGATGATCAGCCGGGCGATCGCCGATCAGTCCCGCACCATCCGCATCCCGGTGCACCTGGTCGAGACGATGAACCGGTTGGGTCGCATCGAACGCTCCTTGGTGCAACGCCTCGGACGCGAGCCGACCCTCGAGGAGGTGGCGACCGCAGCCGATCTCTCCGTCGACAAGGTCGAGGAGTTCCGGCGTCTGGGGGTCGACCCCACCTCGCTGGACGCACCGATCGGCGAGGACGGCGACGGTTCCATGGGTGAGCTGCTCGAGGACCGCAACGCCACCCCGCCCGTCGAGGCGGCCGCACGGCGGTTGCTGCGCTCCGACATCGCCGCGGTGCTCGAGGACCTCAATCCCCGGGAGCGGGCCGTGATCGAGCAGCGCTTCGGCCTGGTGGGCACCGAACCCTCCACCCTGGAGCAGGTGGGTGGCAACCTCGGACTCACGCGTGAGCGCATCCGGCAGATCGAGGCGAAGGCGCTGGCCAAGCTGCGCCGGCCGGGACGGGTCCACCAGCTGGACGGCTACCTCGACGCCTGAACCGGCCAGCGAGCACGACCGCGACCGGGTCGTGTCACAGCCCAGGCGTAGGTTCGAGCCATGGAACCCGCCACCCCACTCGCTGTGCCCGCACCCGACGCCGCCGATGCGTCGGCGCCGGCCGCGCCCGTCGACCGTGCGGAACAGGCACCCGTCGACCGTGCGGAACAGACCATGTTGCCGCTGGACCTGCCGGCATCGGCCGAGACCGGTGCGCTCGAGCGGTCCAGCCCGTCGACGACGCCCACCGGCGCGGGCACCCCGCCGGCGGACGCCGGACCGGATCAGGCCCAGGACCAGCCGATCGGCTTCGCCCTGACCGCGCGCGCCCGGCGAGCGGTGGCCCCGGGGACGCTGCCGGAGCTGTCCGTGGTCGGCGGCGGCTCCCGCCGCCCCGCGGCGCCCGGTGACGGGGCGCTGGAGGAACCCGACGACACACGACCGGCGCGGGCCCGGGCGCTGCGACGCGCGGGGGTGCCCGTGAGCGCCATCGTCCGCCAGCTCGATGCCGACCCGCTGGCCGTGACGGCCTGGGTGGGTGAGGTGGCACCGAGCACGCGGCACGACGCGCCCGTGGCCGCCGAGGCGTCCGACCCGGCAGGTGTCGGGCCGGCGGGTGTCGAGCGGGCGGACGTGGTCTCGGCGGACGTCGAACCGCCCGACGTCGGGTCGACCGCGATCCGATCCGCCACGGCAGCGACCGCCGAGCAGGAGTCGGAGGTCGCCGCCCAGCTCGCTCGCGCCGCCGCCGCGGACCTCGCTCGTCAGCGGTTGCGTGACGATCCCGGGTTCGGGGTCGCGGTCGGCCTGCTGGCCGCCACGGCGACCACCGACCGCCACGCGGTCACGATCACGGCCAGCGACGCCCGCCAGGTCGCCCGGGCCCTGCAGGCGCTGGCCGCGCAGGATCCGGCCGTGCCGAGCCGTCTCCGGGTGATCGTGCGTGTCGGGCCCCGGCTGGCCGGGGACCTGGTCCGCCACCGGGTCGCCGCGGAGCTCGGCGTGGACGCCGTCCAGGTCTCCTGGACCCGGTGGCGGTCGGCACCGCAGCCCGACGCGGTGCAGCTGCTGGTGCGCATCGCCGAGCCCTCGCTGGCGGCCAGCGTCGCCGGGTGGATCGACGCGGCACTGGAGCCCGACCCGCAGCCGCTCGACCTCGCCTTCTGAGCCCGAGCGGGCGGGGCGTTAGGCTCGCAGCATGTTCACCGTCACCGCCACTGCCATCGACCCCGACGACCCGCTCACCGGGCTGAGGCTCGGGGACCGCCCGGAGCCGACACCTCCTGCCGGCTGGGAGATCGTCGAGGTCCGCGCAGCCGCCCTCAACCACCACGATCTGTGGACCCTGCGTGGCGTCGGCATCGACCCGTCCAGGCTCCCGATCGTGCTCGGCTGCGACGCCAGCGGCGTCACCGCCGACGGACGCGAGGTGGTCGTCCACGCCGTGATCGCGGACCCCGACGGCGGCGATGAGACGCTCAGCGGCGACTTCTCGATCCTGTCGGAGCGGGTGGACGGCACCTTCGCGGAGCGGCTGGCCGTCCCCAGCCGCAACCTGGTCACCAAGCCAGCCGCGTTGAGCTTCGAGGAGGCCGCCTGCCTGCCGGTGGCCTGGTTGACCGCCTACCGGATGCTGTTCACCCGGGCCGGGCTGCGGCCGGGACAGCGGGTCCTGATCCAGGGCGCCGGTGGGGGGGTCGCCACCGCCGCGCTGCTGCTCGCCCGCGCGGGCGGACTGCACGTCACGGTGACCAGTCGCGACGACGAGAAGCTGACCCGGGCCCGCGAGCTGGGCGCCCACGTGACGTTGGCGGCCGGCGAGCGGCTACCGGCCAAGGTCGATGCGGTCATGGAGACGGTCGGGCAGGCGACCTGGGCCCACTCCCTGCGGGCGCTGGAGCCGGGTGGCACGATCGTGGTGTCGGGGGCGACCTCCGGGCCGAACCCACCGGCGGACCTCGCCCGGGTCTTCTACCGACAGCTCAGCGTCGTCGGCTCGACCATGGGGACCCGTGACGAGCTCGTCCGCCTGCTGTCCCTGCTGGAGGCGACCGGCGTGCGCCCGCCGATCGACGAGGTGTTCTCCCTCGCTGAGGCCCCGGCGGCCTTCGAGCGCATGCTCGAGGGCGAGGTGTTCGGCAAGCTGGTCCTGCGTCCCTGAGCCGGACGGCCGGCGCCGGTGTGGGCCGCAGCCCGGGCCGGCTGGGGCTGGCGCGGGGAGGTGGCTCCGGGGGCCGGGCTCGAACCGGCGACATTTCGATTAACAGTCGAACGCTCTGCCAACTGAGCTACCCCGGAAAGGGCACGCAGATCGGGCCTGCGGGCGGCGGAGAGTGTACCAACCACGCTCACCGGCCCCGCACCGCCGGTCGCTGGCTAGTCTCGCTCGCACCGCGGAGGAGGTCGTGATGCGCAAGGACCTGGTCGTCATCCCCGACGACACCCCCGGACAGCTCGCCAGGCTCGGCGAGGTGCTCGGTGCCGCCGACATCAACATCGAGGCCATCAGCGCCTTCACCGGCCAGGGCAAGGGGATCGTGCACGTGCTCGTCGACCGCGCCGAGGATGCTCTCGAGGTGTTGGCCGGCGCGGGCATCGAGGTCCGTGCCGCCCGCCGGGTCGTGGTGGTCCCGCTCCCCGACGAGCCCGGCCACCTCGGTGCGGCCTGCCGCACGCTGGCGGAGGCGGACATCAACATCGATCAGGCCTACATCGCCGCCGGTAGCAAGCTGGTCATCATCTGTGACGACGTGGACCGCGCCAAACAGCTGCTCGGCGTCGTCGACGCGTGAGCTCGGCGCCGGCCTGGCCCGTGCCCGGTCCCTCGTCGCAACGTGCGACCCCGTGCCCGATCACCGGCCGCCTCGGGCTGTGGACCCCGAGCCGGGAGGCGCGACCGCGGCCGGAGGTGCCGCGCCAACCGCTGCCCCCCGACGCGCTCGAGTGTCCGTTCTGCCGACCGGCACCCGACGACCCGCGGCTCCTGGCGCCGGAGGCGGACCGCGGTGCCGGACGCTGGTTCGGCATGCGCAACATCTATCCGCCGCTGACCGGCCCCACCGGGAGCGCCGTCCTCGCGGTCGCGTCGGACCACGACCCGACGCTCACCCACCTGCGGCCGGAACTCGCCACGGTGTGGGCGACCCAGCTCGACGTCCAGCTGCAGCTCGCCCGTCGCGAGCCGGATCGCTGGGCTCTGCTGACCACGGCGGTCGGCGTCAGTGCCGGTGCCTCCCAGCACCATCCCCACGGGCAGGTCCTGTGCTGCGCGGTCATCCCGCCGGTGGTCCTCGAGCAGCAGCGGCGCTGGGACCGCGGCACCACCCTCGGACAGATCCTCGTGGCGGCGCACACGATCGCGGTCCTCGACGATGTCCACCTCGTGGCACCGCCGGTGCCGCTCGGGCCGCTGGACGCCTGGCTGGTGCCGGCGGGCCGGGCCGGGCTCGAGCAGCTCGACGTCGAGGTCGTGGCGTCGCTGGTGCACCGTTGGCTGGGCAGCGTCCACGAGCAGCTGGC
>JAWLDJ010000099.1:0-3045 GCA_041686695.1 Nitriliruptoraceae bacterium | reverse complement strand
CCGCGCCGGTGGACGTCAAGACCCTGCTCCATGCCCCGTTGCCGGACGGGACGGGTCGCTGGTGGGCGGAGCTCCAGGTGACCGAACGGCACGCGCCCGGGGTCGCGGCGGCGCCCCTGGTGGACGTGGTCGATCCCCCGGAGCGCCACGCCGCCCGGTTCAGATCGGCAGATCGGCCTGCTTGAACTCGTGGAGGTCGAGCGAGCCGTCGACCAGGTCGACCACCTGCTCGACACGTGTGGTCGCCACCTCGGCGTCGCCCGCCGGACGGTCGAGCAGGCGCACGAACACGGCACGACGATCGGTGACGAAGGTCGGCACGCCCCAGACGCCATGCTCGTGGACCGCCTGCTCGTGCTCCTTCTGGAGCTGGCCGAGCGGCCCACCGTCGTCGATCGCACGGAACAGCTCCGCGGCGGGCACCCCCTGGCGTTCCACCGCTTCGGCGAGCACGGCGCGATCCTTGATGTCGCCTCCCGCATCGTGTCGAGCGGCGAACAGCGCGTCGTGGACGTCGAGGAAGCGATCCGGGTAGTGATCACGGACGGTGATGCCGACCTGGAGGGCCAGCACCCCCGAGATCCCGTGGGGATCGATCCGCTCCCACACGTCCTGCTGCCCCTCCTCGACGTGTCCCTGCGCCAGGCTGTACGGCAGGAACCGCACGTCCCAGTCGGCACCCGCGCGCAGCCCGGCGACCACGTGCTCGTTGGCGTTGCGGGCGAAGGGGCACAGGTAATCGAAGGTGATGGCGAATGGTCGGGTCACGGGAGCCTCCCTGAGCGGTGCGACAGCGGTGGTGGCGGCGGCCAGGCGTGCTTGGCACCTGGGCTTGGCGGGCTTCGGACCTGTGTGGGTCAGGGACCGAGGCAGCGACCGAGCGCGGCCAGGCTCTCGCCGCAGGCGGTCTGGAGCCCCCGCAGCGTGAGCGCGAAGGCGAAGAAGGAACCCCAGGCGAGCCCGACGTATTCACGTTGCTCACGACGCAGGCCCGCCAGGCGTCCGCCGATGATCGCGATCAGCGGGAAGAGCGAGCCGTACAGGTAGTGCAGCCAGGCGAAGGGCATCCCGACCACCCGACGTCCGAGCAGCAGGAGGATGAGGCCGGTCACGGTCTGGAGGATCAGCAGGTTCTCCGTCCAGTGCTGGGTCGCCCACAGCGCGGTGGGCGTGTCCTCTCGTCCCACCAGACGCAGCACCAGTCCGGTGAACATGATCGTGAGGAACAGCGCCACGATGACGGCACCGAGGTAGCGGTGGAACAGCGTCACGGGTACCTCTGCGGCGGATGCGGGGCGGTGGCGACGTCCCGCGGGAGCACGTGGGAGCGGGCCGGCGGGCGGCGAGCCGAGCGTAGCGACGGGCTCGCGGCGCGGGCTACGAACGGCCCCAGTAGGGTCACCGGCGTGGCACCAGGGTCGCAGTTCAGGCGAGCCCTGGCCGTGACGAACCCGGAGGAGCGACCCATGCTGGCGGCGTTCTCGATCACCCCGCTCGGCGGCAGCGATTCGGTGGGAACGGCGGTCGCCCGGATCGTCGGGCTCGTCCGTGACAGCGGCCTCCCCAACGAGACGACCGCGATGTTCACGACCGTCGAGGGGACCCCGACGGAGATCTTCGCCCTGCTCGAGCGCTGTATCGAGGAGGGCGAACGACACGCTCCGCGGTTGTCGATCACGGCGAAGTTCGACCATCGTCCCGGCCACGACGACCAGCTGCGCCGCAAGGTGGAGCGCGTCGAGCAGGTGCTGGGTGAGCTCGAGGACTGACCGGTCCTCACGTCTCCCGTCGTGACGTCGCCCAGGCGCCGGCGAGCACGAGCGCGGTGCCGAGCAGCGCCAGGGGGTGGACGCGTTCGCCCAGCACCACCACGCCCAGCAGCACGGCGACCACCGGAACGAAGTAGATCGCGATCGAGCCGCGCGGCCCGCCGACGCGCCCGACCAGCGTGGCCATGAGCACGAAGGCGAGCCCCGTCCCGAGCATGCCCAGCGGCACCATCGCCAGGGCCGGCCCGATCGCGAAGGTCGACCCCGGCAGGGCGGCCAGGCCGAACGGGGTGATCAGGAGCAGGGCCACCGCCTGGACGCGCAACATGACCGGCAGGGCGCCGTAGCGCTGCTGGAGCGGCACCGCGATGTTCGCCGCGAGCCCGTAGAGCACGGTCGCCACCACGACCAGGCCCGCGCCGAGCGCGGTCAGGGCCGTGCCCTCGGCCGTCAGCCGGCCGAGGGGGAGCTCGGGCAGGGAGATCGCGACGATCCCGGCGAAGCCGATGAGCAGACCCACGGCCTGGCTCCGTCCCGGAGCCCGGCCGAGCAGCAGGGCGGACCAGGCAGCGACGGTCAGGGGCATGGCACCGTTGATCATCCCGGCGACCGAGGAGTCGATCCACTGCTGCGCGACCGGGAACAGCAGCAGCGGGACCCCCATCCACACGACCCCGAGCAGGGCCACCCGGGGCCAGTCCTCGCGCAGGATCGACGTGCGCCGTGCCCGGGGCACCAGCAGCAGCGCCGTCGCGCCCAGTCCGACGCGCAGCAGGGTGACCAGACCCGGCTCGAAGGCGCGGAGCCCGATCTCCATCAGGACGAACGACGAGCCCCAGATCGTTGCGATCACGGCCAGCAGGCCCCACTCGGCGGCGCCGAAGGCCTCCAGGCGGGTACCGGCCGCGGTCTGGAGCAGGCGCTGGCGCCCGGCGTGGGGCGGGGGAACGGACACTTCGGCTCCACCGGGATCGGTCTGGTGCCGGGGCAGGCGCTGCGGCGGCGACACGGCGCGAACGCGTGCCGAGCGATCCCGCGACGCTAGCCGAGGCCGATGGGTCCGGGCCTCGCCGGCCCGTAGGCCGGCCCACTCGCCGGCCCGCTCGCCGGTCCGCTCGCCGGTCCATGTGCCGGTCCGCTCGCCGGTCCGTGCGCCGCAGCGACGAGTACGGTGCCAGCGAGCATGGACGGGCGACGGAGCCGGGGAGGCGTGATGGCCACGAGCTACGAGACGATCCGCTACCACCTCGATGGTCCGATCGCCAGGATCACCCTG
>JAWLDJ010000098.1:0-8824 GCA_041686695.1 Nitriliruptoraceae bacterium | reverse complement strand
GGCGAACAGCGCTGCCCGCTCCTCGGGGTCGAGCCCGGCGTCCTCGAGGGCCGCCTCGACCTTCACGGTGTTGGCGGCGTTGGCGAGCAGCGCCTCCACAGCCCGCCCGATGCCACCATCGGTGAGGACCGTGGTGGCGTCGAGCAGGACCGCGTCCAGCTCCCCGTCGAGCAGCGCCGCCTGCGCCGCGGCGCGGTCCTCGACCTCGGTGAGCTCCACCTCGAGGTCGAAGGCCCCCTGCTGCGCGAGGACCAGCTCGCCGACCTGCTCGGCCTGGTCATCGAGGTAGCCGAGCGCGAACGGCTCGTCGTCGTCGAGCACGTAGGGCAGCCCGATCACGAGCAGCAGCACGGCCAGGATCGCGCCGTTGGAGATCAGGAACGCCCGGCTGCGGATCCGCTCGGTGAACTCCCGGCCAGCGACGAGCCACGTCCTGGTCATCTGGTCACCCCGGTGGGGCGTGCGGAACGCGCCGGGTCCTGGACCACCTCGCGGTAGAGCTCGCTGAGCGTGGGCAGCACGGTGCCGAAGTGGTGCACGCGTCCGGCGGATCGGGCAGCGGCCAGGACCTGCTGGTCGTCGGCGTCGTCGGCCAGCGCCAGCAGGTACTCGTCACCGTTGCGCTTGAGCAGGCGGACAGCCCCGAGACCGGCGAGCCAGTCCGTTCCGGCACCGCCTTCGACCACCACCCGCAACACCGGCCGCTGGCGCTGGGTGCGCAGCTCGTCCACCGTGCCCGACGCCACGAGGCGACCGTCGTGGATGATGGCGACCGCATGGCACAGGCGCTCGACCAGTTCGAGCTGGTGGCTGGAGAACACCACCGGCACGCCGGCCTCGACGCGCTCGAGGAGCACCTCGCTCAGCGCGTCCACGCCGACCGGATCCAGCCCACTGAAGGGTTCGTCGAGGATGAGCAGCACGGGGTCGTGGATGAGCGCTGCCGCGAGCTGGACCCGCTGCTGGTTCCCCAACGAGAGCTGCTCGACCGGCTCGTCACGGCGGTCCGAAAGGCCGAACCGTTCGAGGAGCTGGCCCGCTGCCGCGGTGGCCTCCGACCGGGTGAGCCCGTGCAGCCGGGCCAGGTAGATCAGCTGGCGCAGCGACGGGGTCTTGGGGTACAGCCCGCGTTCCTCCGGCATGTAGCCGAAGCGGGCACGTCGGGTGCGGTCGACGCGCTCACCTCGCCAGCGCACCGCACCGCCGTCCGCCTCGTCGAGGCCCATCACGATCCGCATCGCGGTGGTCTTGCCGGCACCGTTCGAGCCCACGAAGCCGAACATCTGGCCCGGCTCGACCGCGAACGACAGCTCGTCGAGTGCCTCGAGGTCACCGAAGCGGCGGGTCAGCCCATCGAGCTCCAGCACGCGCCACTCCTCGCCGGTGTCGCTTCACCCTTAGTCACCTGGCGACGGACACGCAAGGGACCCACGGTCGCCTCGCGTCAGTTCGGCCTCCTCGAACGCCAGCACCTCGGTGAAGCCGAGGCGTCGGTAGACACGTCGTGCGGGGTGGTTGTCGGGGGCGACGTTCAGCCCGATCGTGGCCACCTGGGGTCGGAGCCGGTGGCACACCGCGCCCGTGACCCGGCGACCCAGTCCCCGTCCCCGGTGCGTCGGCGCGGTGACGACGTTGCCGATGGCGGCCACCCCGTTGACCCGGTCGAGCACGTGCACCCCGGCGGCAGCGACCAGCTCCCCGGCTGCCTCGATGCCGAGGTAGCAGCCGGTGTCGAGCAGCCCCGGATGGAAGAAGTCGCCGGCCGAGGGATCCGTCGCGTACAGGCGGTCCAGGGCCGGGAGGTCATCGACACCGAGACGTCTGGCCTCCGGGTCGGGGGGGATCGGTGGCGCGCTCGTCGGGAGCGCCAGCTTGAGGTAGCGGCTGGTGCGTCGGCCCTGGTAGCCGGGTGCGAGACGCTCAGCCGTGCCGGGCGGGCCGGTGATGACGAACCGCGGCGGCAGCAGGTCGCGTGCGGCGAGGTCCGCGAGCAACTCGAGCGTCGCGTTGGGCCGGCGCGCGGCGATCGCGTAGCCGACGGGCAGCGGGGAGCCGGGCAGTTCCAGCAGGCCGACGATCCCCTCGCCCCGACGCCACCAGCGCGAGACGTCCCAGAGTTGCTCGAGATCGGCGATGCCGTAGGGGTGCGCTTCGCGGTCGCGGTCGTACCGGGCCAACAGCTCCGCACGGTCCGTGGCTCGACGGGGCGCCACCACCGGCGACCCCGAGCCCGTGGGCGGGCCGCTCACCCGAGCGCCGTGGCCAGCAGCTCCCGGAGGTCCTCCTCGAAGCGCTCCGGGTCGCTGTTCCACTCACGGACGTGATCGACGTCGGCGTACTCCACGTAGGTCACCTGGTCCCCGAGCAGCGCCGCGAGTTCGCGGCTGGGTTCGACCGGCACCGTGGTGTCCGCGTCGCCGTGGGTGATCAGGATCGGCACGTCGTCGGGGAGCGCATCCGCTCGCTCGGCGTGCTCCACCTGGGAGAAGTCCAGGCCCGCACGCCAGGTGGAGATCCAACGGGTGCTCGTCAGCAGGGCGGGGATGACCGCCTCCGGGATGCCCCGGTTACGTGCCTGGAGGTCGAGGGTCGCCTCCAGCGACACCAGCGGTGAGATCAGGACCGCAGCGGCGACCCGTTCGGCCTGCGCCGAGCGCCGCAGCAGCGAGAGTGCGACGGAGCCGCCCTGGCTGTAGCCGACCAGGACGACGTCCTGCGCTCCCTCGACCTCGACGAGGTGGGCGATGGCCGCCTCGAGCTCGAGCCACTCCCGTTCTCCGTAGTAGCCGAACCCCCTGGGGTCGGCCGGGGCATCGGGGCTGTTGCGGACCGAGATGCTGAGCGAGGGGACCGCGAGGTCGTCGAACACCGGCAGCAGCCGGTTGCCCTCGCTCAGGCCGGCTCCGCGACCGTGGACGATGATGGCCCAGGTCTCGTCCGTGGGGGCGCCGTGGGGCACGACCCGCCACGCCGGTAGGGCGCCGATCTCGCTGGCCACCGACACCGTGTCGAAGGGCAGGCCGAGGCTGGTCGCGGGATCGCCGTGGAAGGTGGCGATCGTCGTGGTCGCGGCGTCGCCGGGGGCGGGCCACTCGCCCTCCAACAACGTGGCGGTACGGGTGGTCTCGGCTTCGCCCGCCGCGGGCCCGCCGTTCGCCAGGAGCAGGCCGGTGTCGGTCACGAGACCCACGGTGTGGAGTGCGAGGTCGCCACCGGCCGTCGCCAGCGTGAGCTCACCGGCTTCGTCGTCGACCGCGGTGATCGTGATGTCGGGGACCGGCTCGAAGGGCGGCGACGCGGGCAGGAGTTGGTCGCTGTAGTACCACCCTCCGGCCCCGAGCCCCCCGACGGTGAGCACCGCCATGGGGAGGAGGGCCCACAGCAGAACACGGCGCACGGCGGTCCTCCACGCGACGGCATCGTTCGGTGATGGTCGCCACCGCCCCCCGCGGGCCTGCTGCACCGGTGCGACACGGGCACGTACGTACCATAGGTGCACAGCACGTGCGAGCAGGAGGTGGCGGAGCGTGTCGCCTCGGTGACGTCGGGTTGCAGCCGAGGGGTGTGGAGTGCAGGCGCACGGGGTACTCAGCGTGGTGGCGACCCCGATCGGCAACCTCGGCGACCTCAGCCAGCGGGCCATCGAGGTGTTGACCGGGGCCGACCTCGTCCTGGCCGAGGACACCCGGCGTACCGGGCGACTGTTGGCCCACCTCGGCAGCACGGTGCCCCAGCGTTCGCTCCACGAACACAACGAGCAGCAACGCATCACGGAGGTGCTCGCCCGGCTCGAGGCAGGTGAGCAGCTCGCGCTGGTCTCGGACGCGGGGACGCCCACGATCTCCGACCCCGGCTTCCGGCTCTTGGCGGCCTGCGCTGCTGCCGGGGTGCACATCGTGCCGATCCCGGGCCCCTCCGCGCTGTTGGCGGCGCTGGTGGTCTCGGGACTGCCGACCGACCGGGTCAGCTTCGACGGGTTCCTGCCGCGCCGGGCCAGCTCGCGCCGCGCACGACTCGGCGAGCTCGCCGACGAGGTTCGCACGATCGTGCTCTACCTCGCGCCACACCGTGCAGCGGCCGACCTGCGCGACCTGGCAGAGGCGCTCGGTGCGGATCGGCGGGCGGCCCTGTGCCGCGAGTTGACCAAGCTGCACGAGGAGGTCCGCCGGGGCACGCTCGGTGAGCTCGCCGATGCCGCTGCCGACGGGGTCCGCGGCGAGGTCACGCTCGTCGTCGCCGGCGCCGACCGGTCCCCGGGTGGCCCAGGAGCCACGCTCGACCTCGGAGCCCAGGTCGCGGAGGTGGAGGCGTTGCTCGCCGCGGGGCAGCGGACCAAGGAGGCGGTCGCGGCGGTGGTGGCGCGCACCGGCGGTTCCCGACGGTCGCTGTACCAGGCGGTGTTGGACGCCCGCGAGGACGGCGAGCCCCGAGAGGACGGCGACGCCCGCGATGCCGGTGCGTCGCCCTGACCGTTGGTGTGCCCCTTCCGTGTGAGCGGGGCGCTAGGCTGGTCGCAACGCTCGCCGACACCGGCGGGCGTTCCTGCGTCCGGGGTTCGGTGGCGCATCGCGGCCGACCGCCACCTCGGCGCGCGGTCCGAGCCGTCGAGGCCCGTGAGTTCGAGCCGTGGAGGTCCGTGATGTCCGCGCCGTACGTCGATACCCACTGCCACCTCGACCATCACTTCGAACTGTCGGCCGCGGAGCAGGTCCATCGCGCCCGGCAGGCCGGCGTCACCACCATGGTCACCGTCGGCACGGACCTGGCGAGCTCGGCCCAGGCGGTGGCGACCGCCGAGCGCTTCGAGGGGGTGTACGCCGCGGTCGGTATCCATCCCAACGATGCCACGCAGGCCAGCCCGCAGGCGCTCGAGGTGATCGAGCGGTTGGCGCGCGACCCGGCGTGCGTCGCGGTCGGCGAGACGGGTCTCGACTACTACCGCGACCACACCACGCCGGTACAGCAGGAGGCGAGCTTCCGTGCGCACATCGACATCGCGAAGCGCACCGGTCGCACCCTGGTGATCCACTGCCGCGAGGCATGGGACGAGGTGTTGCGTACCCTCGAGGAGGTGGGACCCCCTGAGCGCGTCGTGCTGCACTGCTTCTCCGGCGACCTCGATGTCACCCACCGTTGCGTGGAGCGTGGGTACTTCACCTCCTTCGCGGGCAACGTGACCTTCAAGAACGCCGCTGCGCTGCGGCGCGCCGCCGCCACCGTGCCGAGCGACCTGCTGCTGAGCGAGACCGACTCGCCCTACCTCACCCCGCACCCGCACCGCGGGGCGCCCAACGATCCCTCCTACGTGGCGGTCACTGTGCGCACACTCGCCGAGGTACGGGACCAGGGTGTGGAGGACCTGGCCCGCATGGTGGCGGACAACACGGCCCGCGCCTTCGCCCTGCCACCGGATGCGATCGCCAAGCCCCACGTGACCTGCTGAAACACCGTGGTGTGCTTCCTGCGCCGAGAGCTCGCACGACCGCGAAGCGTCAGCTCCGGCGAGATCCGCGTGGCTGGTGGCCAGGTCCGTCGCGGCCGTTCGGACAGCCGGGACGGGTTCGCAGGGGTGCGAGCGACCTGCCACCTTCTGCCGCTATGAACACCACCACCCTCACCCCCGCTGTGCTGCGACGTGCCCTCCTGGGCCTCGGCACGGCTGCTGTCCTGGCTGTCGGCGCGCTCGCGGCCACCTCCTGGTCGACCGTCGAGATCCTCGCCGATGGTGACGTCCACGAGGTCCGCCTGACCAGCGGCACCGTCGCCGATGCGCTCGACGATGCCGAGGTCGACCTGGCGGCCGATGACGATGTCCACCCCGAGCTCGACACCGAGGTGGAGGGCGATCTGCAGATCGTGGTCGCCCGCTCGATCACCGTGGACGTGGTCGTCGACGACGAGGAGCCCGTGACCGTCACCGCGCCGGTGTCCAGCGTCGACGGCGCGGTCCGCCTGGCCGGTCTGGCCGACCTGCGCGCCGAGGGCGCGGTGGCGACCCCGTCCTGGCACGAGCCCATCACCGACGGTGAGGTGATCGCGATCCGACGTCCGGTGGAGGTCACCCTCGAGGCGGACGGGGACCAGCGCACGGTCATCACGTTGGCGGCCCAGGTCGAGGACCTGCTCAGCCTCAACGACGTCGAGCTCGGTCCCGACGACCGGGTCAGCCCCGCCCCGTCGGCGGCCCTGCGCGCCGATCAGCTGATCACCGTCGAGCGGGTCGAGTACGTCGAGGCGACCGAGGAGGTCGTGCTGGCCCGTGACGAGGTGCGCCGCAACAGCAGCAGCCTGGATCGTGGTCGGACCCAGGTCGAGGACGAGGGCCGCGACGGTCTCCGACGCGACGAGTACCGGCTGACCCTCGTCGATGGTGAGGAGGTCGAACGCGAGCTGGTCGGTGGCGAGGTCGTCCGGCAACCCCGTGACCGGGTCGTGCTGGTGGGCACCCGTGCTCCGGCGCCTGCGGGGGCAGCGACCGCGAGCTCGTCGGTGTGGGACCGGCTCGCCCAGTGCGAGTCCGGTGGGAACTGGCAGATCAACACCGGGAACGGCTACTACGGCGGGCTGCAGTTCCATCCGCAGACCTGGCGCAGCGTCGGTGGCTCCGGGCTGCCACACCAGGCGTCGAAGGCGGAGCAGATCCACCGGGCGCAGATCCTCCAGGCCCGCTCGGGGTGGGGCCAGTGGCCCGCGTGCAGCCGCAAGCTGGGGCTGCGCTGAGCGCGGAGCCGGGGGGCCTGCTCACCCCCGCGGACATCACCCGCCTGCTCACCGAACACGGGCTGGCTCCGCGCCGCGCGGCCGGGCAGAACTTCGTGATCGATGCCAACACCGTGCGGCGCATCGTCAGAACCGCCGACCTCTCGCCGGATGACGAGGTCCTGGAGGTGGGACCAGGGCTCGGCTCCCTGACCCTCGGTCTGGCGGCCGCGGTCCGACGCGTGACCGCGGTGGAGATCGATGCGGGCTTCGTCGCTGCGCTCACCGAGGTGCTGGCCGGCGTGGGCAACGTCGAGGTGGTGCATGCCGATGCCCTCAGCGTGGACCTCGACCGGCTGGTGGCGGGCCGGCCGGTCCGTGCCGTGGCGAACCTGCCCTACAACGTGGCCACCCCGCTGCTGTTCCGGCTCCTGGCGACCCCGGCGGTCGTCGATGCCTACGTCATGGTCCAGCGCGAGGTCGGTGAACGGTGGCAGGCACGGGTCGGCGACCGGTTGTACGCGGGGGTCTCGGCGAAGCTCGCGCTCGTGGCCGAGGTGCGGGTGGAGCTGTCGGTACCCCGTTCGGTGTTCCACCCCGTTCCCAACGTCGACAGCGTGATGGTCAGGGTCTCGCGGCGCTCCGACGCGCCCGACCCGGCGACCTATCGCCGACTGGCCAAGCTGATCGAGACGGCGTTCTCCCAACGCCGGAAGACGCTGCGCAACACGCTGCGTGGGGTGGCTGACCCTGATCGGCTGGCAGCGGCCGCCGCGCAGGCGGGCATCGATCTCGGGGCGCGAGCCGAGTCGCTGGACGCCGCGGCGATCCGACGTCTGGATCACGCCCTCCAGCAGGGGGCCGCCTCCGCCTGAGGGCTGGTGTCCGCAGGTGGCGGGGGTCTCCAGGCGATGGAGCCGGCGGTCGGCAACCCGGGCGTGACAGCCGGCGGTCGGTCCTCGGGGCAGCTTGTCCGTACGATGGTGGCGCTCGTGGGAGCGTTGACGCACGCACAGGGGAGGATCCATGGGAGGAGCTGCTCCCGGTCGTGTGCGCGTGCGCGTGCCGAGCAAGGTGAACCTCTTCCTGCGTGTGTCCGGTCGTCGTGACGACGGCTACCACGACCTGGTCACGGTCCTCCAGACGCTGTCGCTCCACGACACCCTGGTTGCGTCGCTGGACGTCTCGGGTGCGTCCGCCCATCCCGCTGCGCGTCGGTTCATGCACCTGGCCTTCAGCGCCGATGGGCACCGGGACGTCCCGAGCGGGGAGGACAACCTGGCGGTGCAGGCAGCACGGCTGCTCATGTCCCGCCTCGGGATCGGGACGGGTCTGCCCGACCCGCACCACGATGGCCCGGTGACGCGGCTCCAGCTGAGCAAGCAGATCCCGGTCGCTGCCGGCATGGCCGGGGGATCGGCTGATGCGGCGGCGACCCTCGTCGCGCTGAACCACCTGTGGCAGGCGGATCTGGACCGCGAGGTGCTCAGGGAGCTCGCAGCGGGCCTCGGTGCCGATGTGCCCTTCTGCGTCGGTGGTGGGACGGCGCTGGCAACCGGTACCGGGACGGCTACCGCGCAGGTGCTGACCCGAGGCACCTACCACTGGGTCGTCGGTATCACCGACGTCGCCCTCTCGACACCGGAGGTCTACCGCGCCTACGACGCCATCGGCACCACCACCGACGTCGAACCCGACGCGGTCCTCCAGGCCCTGCGCACCGCAGATGCGGAAGCCCTCGGTGCTGCGTTGCACAACGACCTCGAGGTGGCGGCCCTGCACCTGCTCCCGGGGCTCATCGACAAGCGGGACGCGCTGCTCGAAGCCGGGGCACTGGGGGCGATCGTCAGCGGGTCCGGACCGACCGTGGTGGGGCTGGCGGGGTCAGCACAGGAGGCGGTGGCGCTGGCAGCGGCGGTGGAGCCGGTGTTCGACCGGGTGGAGGTCGCCCTGTCACCGGCGGGTGGCCCGGAGCTCGCCTCGGATTGACCGTGGGAGTCACTACCCTGCGCCCGCGTGCGCTGCGCCGGCCCGTTCGGTGTGGCCACGGTGGGGGGTGGTGTAATCGGCAACACGCCGTCCTTTGGAGTCGGTATTCAGGGTTCGATCCCCTGCCCCCCAGCCA
>JAWLDJ010000097.1:7662-8982 GCA_041686695.1 Nitriliruptoraceae bacterium | reverse complement strand
GGTCAGCTGCGGGGCACCTCGCGCCACGGCTGGTCCTTGTCGACGCGCGGCTCGCCCGGCAGACCCAGCACCCGTTCGCCGAGGATGTTCTTCATGATCTCGCTGGTGCCGCCCTCGATCGAGTTCGCCCGGGACCTGAGGAAGCGCTTCTGGGGCGCTCCGGCCACGTCCGCACTGCCCTCGGGGCGCGTGAAGCGGTAGCCGCCGGGATAGGTGAGCCCCTCCAGCCCGAGCAGGTCCACCGTGAAGTTCGTGATCCGCTTGTTGAGCTCGGCCCACTGCAGCTTGGCGGTGGAACCCTCCGGGCCCGGCGTGCCCGAGGTGGCCGCCTCCTTGGCACGGACGGTGGTCAGCCGCATCGCCTCGACCTGGGCCCACAGCTGCAGCAGCTGATCGCGGGTGACCGGATCGCCGTGGTCGCCATGCCGCTCCCGCCAGATGTGGACGGCCTCGCCGATCGCCCCCGACTCACGGGGTTGGACGCTGCCGCCGATCGCCACCCGCTCGTTCATCAGGGTGGTCATCGCCACCGTCCAGCCCTGGCCCACCTCGCCGAGCATGCGATCATCGTCGATGACCACGTCGGTGAAGTACACCTCGTTGAACTCCGCCTCACCGGTGATCTGGTAGAGCGGGCGGACGTCGACGCCCTCGGCCTCCATGTCCACGATGAAGTAGGTCATCCCGGCGTGCTTGGGCTGGTCGGGATCGGTGCGCGTCAGCAGCAGCCCCCACCTGGCGAGGTGGCCGAGGGTGGTCCAGACCTTCTGTCCGTTGACGATCCAGTGGTCGTCCTCGCGGACCGCCGAGGTGGCCAGCGCCGCGAGGTCGGAGCCCGCACCGGGCTCCGAGAACAGCTGGCACCAGATCTCCTCCGTCGTGAACATCGGTCGCAGGAACCGCTGGCGGTGCTCGTCGCTGCCGTGGGAGACGATCGTGCCGGCCCCCATGCCGATGCCGATCACGTTGTTGACCCGGTTGCGGGTCGACCCACCGGCGTCGTTGATGCGCTGGTCCACCACGGCCTGCCAGCGCGGGCTCACCCCCGAGCCGCCGAGGCCTTCGGGGAACTGGACCCAGGCCAGGCCGGCGTCGAACTGCGCCCCCCAGAAGGTGCGCTCATCGGTCTCGGCGGGTGGATGGGAGGCGAACAGCGCCTCGATCCGCTCCTCGATCAACGCCTGCTCGTCCCTGCCCACAGCGCTCTCCTCGTCGCACCGCGGTCGAGCGACCGCGGCTGGCTCCCGGTCCTGCCCGTCGGCGCCCACCTACGCGGCCCGGCCCGTCGGCCTCGGTGCGCCGTCAGCGCGCCGTCAGCGC
>JAWLDJ010000097.1:3268-7562 GCA_041686695.1 Nitriliruptoraceae bacterium | reverse complement strand
GCGCCGTCAGCGCGCCGTCAGCGCAGCATCGGTGCGGCACCGGCGTATCGTCGGTGCGTCGTCCGGGTCGGCGTTAGTGAACGCTCACTCACACCCTAGCAGCCGAGGTGGCCCCTGCCACCCGGGCGCGCAGCCGTCGCAGCTGCACGAGCTCCATCACCAGGTGCCCCGCCTCGAGCAGGGGCAGCAACCACCGCATCCACCTGGTCCGCGCCCCGGTGCGACACCGCACGATCAGGCGCGTGTGGGTGCCCCCGTGGAGGTTGAACGACCACACCCACGCCAGCGGCCCACCGGGCAGGACCAGCACCAGGGCGCGCGGCGCCTCCAGGTGCGCCACCACCAGGTGGGCCCGGTCGTTCAGCGCGACCCGGTCACCGACCGCGAGATCCTGCAGCTCCGGCACGATCCGCTGCGCCGACCCACCGGTGAGGAAGTCCCCGGCCCCGATCAGCCGCTCGAGGGCATCGATCGCGTACCAGCCGCCCCGGCGGTAGCCCATCTGCACCAACCACGGCCACACCTCGCTCGGCGGTGCCGGGATCTCGATCGCCCGTGTGGTCACCCGCGTCGCCGCGGGATCGAACCGGTCCCCTGGCAGCCGGGCGGCCACCTCGCTCGGCGCGGCACCGAGGTGGCGCCCCGCACGCACGAGCGCTGCCGTGGCCAGCATCCCGCCGGCTCCGATCGCCGCGATCGTCCCGCCGCCCCGCGCCATCGCTGCCCTGCTCGCCGTGTGCCGTCGCCGCCGCCGCCCCGCACGCTAGAGCATCGGTCCAGCCCGGGCGCGCGGACCGAACGCCGGCCATGCACGCCCCCACGGACCCACCGCTGCCCGGCGGACTGCCCCGGCCCCCGGCCCACGACGTGGCGGGCGCCGCGGGGTACGTCACCGACCACCTCGGCGACCTCGTGGACGGCGAGGTGGTCGCCAGCCCCCGCTTCCGGGGTGGGCAGCTCGCCGCCGACGCCGCCCTGGCCGCCCTGGAGCTGACCGGCTACGCCGCCCAACGCAACGAGGTGTGGCCCGAGGACCGGCGTGGCGCCACCGCCCTGTCCCCTCACGTCCGGCACGGGCTGCTGCCGCTGCCGCTGCTGTGGGAGGCCGCCGCCGAGGTGCCCGGCCGGGACCGCGACCGCGACCGCTTCCGCGACGAGCTGCTGTGGCAGGAGTACGCGCGTCACCTCTACGCCCGGCTCGGTCCCCGGCTCGGGGACGGCCTGCGGCGGCGGCTGGCCGGGGCGCCGCTCGGCACCGACCCACCCGAGCAGGTGTGGGATCGGCGGATGGCCTGCCTCGAGGCGGCCAGCGACGAGCTCGTGACCGACGGGTACCTGGTCAACCAGACCCGGATGTGGCTGGCCTCGCACTGGGCCGTGCGGCGCGGTGTCGACTGGCGTGACGGCGAGGAGGTGTTCTTCCGGCACCTGCTCGACGGCTCCCGCGCCGCCAACCGCACCGGCTGGCAGTGGACGGTCGGGACCGGGACCGGGCGCCCCTACGGCTTCTCGCGCTCCCAGGTGGAGAAGCGGGCACCCGGGCGCTGCGACACCTGCCCCCTCGAGGCGCGCTGTCCGATCGAGGACTGGCCGCCGGACCCCGCGTTGACCGACACCGACGAGCCGCCGGGGCTGCGGGCTGACGGCGAGGTCGAGGTGACGGCCGGCCCGCAGCAGCCGGTGGTCCGAGCCGCCGCCGAGCTCGTCTGGCTGACCGCGGAATCGCTCGGTGACGACGACCCCGCCCTGGCGGCCCACCCGGAACTGCCGGCGGTGTTCGTCTTCGACGCGCCACTGCTGGCGCGGCTGCGGCTGTCCGGCAAGCGGCTGGTGTTCCTCGTGGAGACGCTCGCCGACCTCGCCGAGCGTCGGGAGGTGCACCTGGCGCGCGGTTCCCCCGTCGAGGTGCTCGCCGGGCGGGCGTTGGCGACCACCTTCGCCCCGGTCCCGGGCTGGCGGCGCCGCGCGGCGAGCCTCGACATCGCGGCGCTGCACCCCTGGCCGTGGCTGCGGAGGCCCCACGGCGGTTCCGCGGCCTCGTTCAGCGCCTGGCGCCGGGCAGCGGAGCGCGCGGGCCGCTGATCGGGTTCGGGTCGTCGCTGCACCTCGGTGGCGAGCCGCCGTCATCCGGCCGCTGGCCGCACCGCGGACACCGGCCCCGGCTACCGAGCCGTAACCTCCATGCTCACGTCGCCAGCCGTCCAAGGGCCCGACGGCCCCGGATCACCTCCTGACCGCTCCCGTCCGTGCCGAGGTCCCCATGCAGGGCAACACCACCTTCCGCCACCAGGGTGCCGCCATCCTGTCCGTCGAAGCGGTCGACGCCCCCATCGTCGTCCCCTCGTCGCAGTTCGACGAGGCGCTGATGGCGACCTACGAGCGACTCGGGCTGCGCGCCGGCCTCCTCGAGGAGGTCGCGGGTGTCGTGGAGCGGCGCTGGTGGCCTGAGGACGTCAGCTACGCCGACGCCGCGGCCATGGCCGGGGAGCGCGCGATCGAGGCGGCGGGCATCGACCGTTCGGAGATCGGGTTGCTGATCGACACCTCCGTGTGCCGCGCGCACCTGGAGCCCTCGGCGGCGGTGGACGTGCACCGCCAGCTGCAGCTGTCGAGCGCCTGCCTCAACTTCGACCTCGCCAACGCCTGCCTCGGCTTCGTCAACGCGATGCACCTGGCGGCCACGATGATCGACGGTGGGCAGATCCGCTACGCGTTGATCGTCGACGGCGAGGGCAGCCGCGAGCTGCAGGAGGCCACCCTGGCCCGGCTCGCCGGCGACGAGACCACGGTCGCCGACATCTTCTCCGAGTTCGCCTCCCTGACGCTGGGCTCCGGCGGCGCGGCGATGGTGATGGGCGGCAGCGACGACCACCCCGAGGGTCACCGGCTGATCGGCGGTGAGTCCCGCGCGGGCACCGGCTTCAACGACCTGTGCATCGGCACGATCGACCACATGCGCACCGACACCAAGGCGCTGTTGGAGGCGGGGCTCGAGGTCGCCGACGCCACCTGGATCACCGCGCGCGACAACGGCTGGGACTGGGGCCACGCCGAGCACTACATCCTGCACCAGGTCTCCTCGGTGCACACCCAGCTGATGTGCAAACAGCTCGGCATCGACCCGGAGCGGGCACCGCTGACCTTCCCCCACCTGGGCAACATCGGTCCGGCGTCGATCCCGACCACCCTCGCGCACCACCAGGAGCACATCCGTGCCGGTGACACCGTCATCATCGGCGGCATCGGCTCCGGCATCAACACCCTGGCCAGCGAGATCCTGTGGTGATCGACGCCACCCTGCCCCCGCCGGGGCTGCCGGGCCTCGACACCGGCTGGTCGCGGCTGATCACCGCGTCCGATGCCGACGGCGAGCAGCGCACCTGGCACGTGCTGGACACCGGCACGGACGCCGACGGCGCCACAGCAGGCACGATCCTGTGCGTGCACGGCAACCCGACGTGGTCCTACGCGTTCCGCGACGTGCTCGCGGCGCCGCCGACGGGTTGGCGGGTGATCGCCGTCGACCACCTCGACATGGGGTTCTCGGAGCGCACCGGCACGCAGCGTCGGCTGGCACGACGGATCGACGACCTCGGGCGGCTGACCGTGGCGCTCGAGCTGGACGGCCCCGTGGTCCTGCTGGCCCACGACTGGGGTGGGCCGATCGCGCTCGGTTGGGCGCTGGCCCACCGCGAGCAGGTGGCCGGCGTCGTGCTCACCAACACCGCGGTCCACCAGCCCGAGGACGCGCCGGCGCCGCGCCTGATCCGTAGCGCCCGCGTGCCGGCGATGCTCGACAGCGTCACGGTCCGCACGCCGACGTTCCTGCGCGGCGCCACGGCGCTGGCCCGACCACCGCTGCCCGTGGCCGTGATCGACGCCTACGCCGCCCCCTACACCAACGCCGAGCGACGGGCGGCGATCGGCGGGTTCGTCCGCGACATCCCGCTCGAAGAGGGGCACCCCAGCGCTTCGAGCCTGGACGCGATCGCCGATGGGCTCGACGAGCTCGCGGACGTGCCCTGCCTGCTGTTGTGGGGTGCCCGTGACCCCGTGTTCTCCGAGCGGTACCTGCACGACCTGGAGGCCCGGCTCCCCCACGCCGACGTCCACCGCGTCGAGGATGCTGGCCACCTCACCCCCGAGGACATCGACCTGGCCGCGGCGTTGCGCCGGTGGCTGCCGGCCCGGATCGGCCCTGGTCGGACCGGTGGGGCCAAGGCCGCGACCCAGGGCGACGCCGACGCCGCGACCCACGCCGCGACCCAGGGCGACGCCGACGCCGCGACCCACG
>JAWLDJ010000097.1:0-3168 GCA_041686695.1 Nitriliruptoraceae bacterium | reverse complement strand
GCCGCGACCCAGGGCGACGCCGACGCCGCGACCCACGCCGCGACCCAGGGCGACGCCGACGCCGCGACCCACGACGAGACCGAGGCCGAGACCGAGGCCGAGACCGAGCCCGAGACCGAGGCCGAGAGCGAGACCGCCGACGGGGCGACCCGCACGCCGCTGTGGGCCGCGCTCGCCGACCCGGCCCGCGGCGCCACGGACGCGATCGTGGAGCCGGTGACCGACGGAGGCGGCGAGGCCACCGAGGTACGACGGGTGAGCTTCGCTGCGCTGGCGGCCGACGTCCACGCGCTGGCCGTCGGGCTGCACGCCCACGGGGTCCAGCCCGGCGACCGGGTCGCCTCGCTGGTGACGCCGGGACGGGAGCTGGCCACGCTGCTGTACGCGTGCTGGCGGCTCGGGGCCGTGGTCGTGGTCGCCGACGCCGGGCTCGGCGCGAAGGGCCTGAGCCGCGCGCTGCGTAGCGCCGCCCCGGCCCACCTGGTCGGCGTGCCGCGGGCGTTGGCGGCCGCGGCGGCGCTGCGCTGGCCCGGCCGCCGCATCGCCGCCGGCGACCCGCCCCGGGCGCTGCGTCGTGGCGCCGACGTCGAGGCCTCGCTCGAGCAGCTGCTCGAGCAGGGTCGACGGCTCGTCGCGCGCGGCCCGGGTCCCCTCCTCCACGGCCAGGACCTGATCGCCACCGGCGCCGACCCCCGGTCGGGCAGCGGGGCCGAC
The DNA here is from genome assembly GCA_041686695.1 of Nitriliruptoraceae bacterium. Taxonomy (GTDB): domain Bacteria; phylum Actinomycetota; class Nitriliruptoria; order Nitriliruptorales; family Nitriliruptoraceae; genus T1Sed10-7. The sequence goes on along the minus strand of JAWLDJ010000097.1, from coordinate 2,454 downwards.
GCGCTCCTCCCGCCGCCGCCACCCGCCGACGCCGAGGCAGCGATCGCCTTCACCTCCGGCTCGACAGGCCCGGCCAAGGGGGTCGTCTACCGCCACCGACAGCTCGAGGCCCAGCGGGATGCGCTGCGTCGCACCTACGTGATCACCGACCAGGACCGTCTGGTCGCGGCCTTCGCCCCCTTCGCCCTGTACGGCCCGGCGCTCGGGATCACCTCGATGGTCCCGGACATGGACGTGACCGCCCCGGCCTCGCTCACCGCCACCTCGCTGGCCGAGGCGGTGGCCGCGGTCGGGGCGACGCTGGTCTTCGCCTCGCCGGCGGCGCTGACCAACGTCGCCCGCACCGCGGTGACGCTGCGCGGCGAGCACCGCAGCGCGCTGGCAGGCGTGCGCACCCTGCTGTCAGCCGGCGCCCCGGTGCCCGCATCGCTGCTGCGCCGTCTGGCCGCGGTGGTCCCCAACGCCGCCGCGCACACCCCCTACGGCATGACGGAGTGCCTGCCGGTCGCTGACATCGATCTCGCCACGATCGAGGCGGTCGGCCCCGGCAACGGCGTCTGCGTCGGTCACCCGGTGCCCGGGGTGGAGGTCGCCATCAGCCCGCTGGACGCCGACGGCGCCGCGACCGGGGCCCTGACCCGCGCGGCCGGGATCACCGGTGAGGTGTGCGTCGCCGCTGGCCACGTCAAGGACCGCTACGACCGGCTGGCGCTCACGGAGCTGACCTCCTCTCGGGACCGCGGTTGGCACCGCTCCGGGGACGTCGGCCACCTCGATGCGCAGGGCCGGATCTGGATCGAGGGCCGGCTCGCCCACCTGATCACGGCCACCGCCGGGACGGTCACCCCCGTCGGGATCGAGCAGCGGGTCGAGGCGATCGAGCACATCGAGATGGCGGCAGCGGTCGGCGTCGGTCCACCGGGGGCCCAGCAGGTGGTCGTGGTGGTCGCGACCGATCCGGCCCCCACCGCCTGGCAGCTGGCGCCGCTGAGCCTGATCGACCGGGTCCGCGCAGCGGTGCCCGCGGTCGATGTCGCTGCGGTCCTGGTGGTCCCGAAGCTCCCGGTCGACATCCGTCACCAGTCCAAGATCGATCGGGCCCTGCTCGCGCAGGAGGCGGCGGCGAGGTTGGCCGGTCGCGGCCTCGGTGGGCGCCGTCGCAGTGGCGGGCGCCGTGACCGCGCCGAGCCCGCCGCCGATCACGCCGATCAGGCCGCCGACCCCGCCGCCGATCACGCCGATCACGGCGCCGACCCTGCCACCGGTCGCGCTGCCGAGCCCGCCGTCGACCCCGTCCCGGGTCCTGGCCAGCGACGGCCCACGACACCCGGGCCGGCCGGGGAACGGAGCGACGCGTGAAGGTGCTGGTGACCGGGGCCAGCGGGATGCTGGGCAGGGCGACCGCGCTGGCGCTGGCGACCCGCGGTGACGAGGTGACCGTGCTGCAGCGCCGCCCCTCGGGCCTCGCGGACCAGCCGCCGACGCACGACGGCGGTCCCCGGATCCGCGAGGTGCTCGGTGACATCGCCGACGCCGAGGTGGTACGCAGCGCGGCCGCCGGCCAGGACGGCATCGTGCACCTGGCGGCGCGGGTCGGCGTGGTCGGCACGGCCGAGGAGTTCGAGCGCGCCAACGTCGAGGGCACGCTGGAGGTCGTCGCCGCTGCTCGCGCCGGGAACGTGCCCCGGCTCGTGCACGTGTCGACCCCCTCCGTCGCCCACGCGGGGGAACCGTTGGTGGGTGCCGGTGCGGACCCCGCCGACCCGGCCCACACGATCGGTCACTACGCACGGACCAAGGCGCGGGCCGAGCAGATCGCCCTGGGAGCCGCGGACGGCCTCGCGGTGGTGGCGATACGTCCCCACCTGGTCTGGGGCCCGGGTGATCGCCAGCTCGTGGGCCGGATCGTGGCACGTGCCCGAGCGGGACGCCTGGCACTCGTCGACGACGGCGCCGCCCTGATCGACACGACCTACCTCGACAACGCGGTGGACGCCCTGGTCGCGGCCCTCGACCGCGCCGAGAACGACGAGGTACGGGGCCGTGCCTTCGTGGTGTCCAATGGCCAGCCACGCACGGTCGCGGAGCTCCTGGCGCGCATCTGCCGGGCGGCGGGTCTGCCCGGGCCGCAGCGGCACGTACCGCTGCGTGTCGCCCACGCCGGCGGTGCCGTCGCCGAGCGGGTGTGGGCACGGCTGCACCTGACCGACGATCCGCCGATGACCTCCTTCCTCGCCGAGCAGCTGGCGACCGCGCACTGGTTCGACCAGCGCGAGGTGCGAGCAGCGCTGGACTGGCGACCACGGGTCGGCCTGGAGGAGGGCTTCGATCGGCTCGCGGCGTGGTTCGCGAACGCGCCCACCGCCTGACCCCCGCCGGCCCGCGAACGCGCCCACCGCCCGACCCCCGCCGGCCCGCGAACGCGCCCCCCGCCCGACCCCCGCCGGCCCGCGA